>NZ_JAXCHP010000001.1:3600000-3913503 GCF_035984545.1 Cryobacterium sp. GrIS_2_6 | reverse complement strand
CCCACGAAGCGAGCACTGTCGTCTGCATATACCGCCGGTAGGCGCCGACGGTCTCCGTGCCCATGATCGCATCGCCAACCCTGACCTGCCAGAGCGGCTTCTGCCGCCCGTCCGCCATCAGGATGAGCGTTTCCGGGCTCAGGCAGTATGTGCAGGCATGGGAGCAGCCTCGGTAGGGGTTGATCGTCCAGCCGAACGGCATGGCGCTCTGGCCGGGTACCCGGTTGAGCGCGGACTTGGCCAGGATCTCGTGGAAGGTGATCCCCGCGAACTCGGGTGTGCGCACGCTCCGCACCAGGTTGTTCAGCCGGGCAAGGCCGGGAAGCGCGCCCGCCTGTTCCGTTGTGAGTTCCTGCCCGCTCCACCGCATGCTTACATTCGAACACACGTTCGATACTTGCGCAAGGGTGCCGCGGCATCCACCCTCACCGATTCGACGGAGATTTTGTCGAAAACGAGCCGAAACCGCCCGCTCACGGACAGAAAACGCAAAAACTCCGTCGGATTGGTCAGGGGTTGGTGAGGTGCAGGGTCGCGGCGGTCGCGGCGAGGGAGGCTGCGGCGCGGGCGGGGGCGTCGGACAGGGTCGTGCCGAGGCTCGGGATCAGTTCGCGGAGTCGCGGTTCCCAGGCCGGGTACTGCTCGGGGAAGCAGCGCTGGAGCAGGTCGACCATGATCGGAGCCGCGGTCGATGCCCCGGGGGATGCCCCGAGCAGGCCGGCGATGCTGCCGTCGGCCGAGGTGATGACCTCGGTGCCGAATTGCAGCACTCCGCCCTCCTTCGGGTCCTTCTTCATCACCTGAACACGCTGGCCCGCGGTGATGAGCTCCCAGTCGGCCATCTTGGCCGTCGGCATGAACTCCTGCAGGGCCTTGAGTTTGGCAGTGCGGGACGCGAAGACCTCGCCGAAGAGGTACTTCATCAGGCCGACGTTGTGCCGGGCGACGGCGAGCATCGGACCGATGTTGTGCCCACGGACAGAGAAGGGGAGGTCGAACCAGGTGCTCGACTTGAGGAACTTGGGCGTGAACCCCGCGAAAGGCCCGAACAACAGCGAGGCCTCCCCCTCGACGTGGCGGGTGTCGAGGTGCGGGACCGACATCGGCGGGGCGCCGACGGCGGCCTTGCCGTAGACCTTGGCCTGGTGCTGGGCGACGACCGCGGGATTGGTTGTGCGCAGGAACTGGCCGCTGATCGGGAAGCCGCCGAAGCCCCGCGCCTCGGGGATGCCGCTCTGCTGCAGCAGGGCGAGCGCACCGCCGCCGGCACCCACGAACACGAAGCGGGCCTTCACCGTGCTGGGATGCCCGCCGACGAGGCGCCGGAGGTTCAGCCGCCAGGTGCCGTCCGTCAGCTTCTTCAGGCCGGTGACCTGCTGGTTGACGTGGACGCCGACGCCCTTGGTCGCGAGGTCGTCGAAGAGGTAGCGGGTGAGTGCGCCGAAGTCGACATCGGTGCCCGACGCGATCCGGGTCGCGGCGATGCGCTGGTTCTTCGGGCGATTTTTCGTGAGCAGCGGGGTCCAGGTGCCGATGACGGCCGGGTCCTCGCTGTATTCCATCCCGTGGAAGAGCGGCTGGTCCTTGAGCGCCGCGAACCGTTTGCGCAGGTACTCGACGTTGGATTTGCCGTGCACGAACGTCATGTGCGGCGTCGAGTTGATGAACTTCGTCGGTTCGGGAAGAACGCCGTCGATGACCAGGGACGACCAGAGCTGGCGGCTGATCTGGAACTGCTCATTGATGCTCACGGCTTTGTCGGCGGTGACGCTTCCGTCGCTCGCCTGGGGCATGTAGTTGAGCTCGCACAGGGCAGCGTGACCGGTCCCGGCGTTGTTCCAGGGGTTCGAACTCTCCTGGGCGACCTCGCCGAGGCGCTCGTAGACCTCAATACTCCAGTCGGGCTGCACTTGTTTGATCAAGGTTCCGAGAGTGGCGCTCATGACGCCGCCACCAATAAGTACGACATCAACCTGCGCCATTGGATTCACACGTTCGAGTGTAACGCCGCGCGCACGCGCGCCTGACCGCGTCCGATGCCGCCGATCACCCCGGACTGGGGGCGAAATGGGACGCCGAAAGGGGACAGATAACCGTCAGACGATACTCCTGCGTAACATATTTGTCGAACCCCCCCGATAGGGCGGATGCGTGCATCCGTCCGGCTCTCGTACAGGTCTCGTCCTCGGCATCATCGCCCTGGCGGTGCCCGTCCTTGCCCTCGGCACCTTCGTCAGCGCTTTCGCCCTGCAGGTACCCGGAGGTCAGACCGTGAACCCGCTGGCGACCACATCGTTCTACGTCAATCCGTCCTCCTCTGCGGCGCAGGCCGCAGCGGATGCAGCCGAAAGGTCCGGGGCGACCTCGGTCACGGCGACGGCGCTGAGGCGGCTCGCCGCCCAGCCCGCAGCGATCTGGCTGACGCCGGAGAAGTATCCGCTCGACACGGTCGGCGAAGAGGTCGCGACCATCACAGATGCCGCGATCAAGGACGGGAAGACCGCCGTCTTCGTTCTCTATGGAATCCCCAACCGGGACTGCGGCAACTTCTCGGCCGGCGGACTCTCGGTACTCGAATACCCCGGCTGGGTGAAGGCGATCGCGACGACCCTGACGCTGCGCGAGGCCGTCGTGATTCTCGAGCCAGATGCCCTCTCCCTCGCAACCCAGTGCAACAACGTCGAGGAGCGGGTGCACGAGGTGCACACCGCGGTCGACCTGCTCGCACCCACGCGGGCAACGGTCTACCTCGACGCCGGCCACTCCGAATGGATCGCCCCGTCCGCGATGGCCGGGCTACTCAACCGCTCGGGCATCGCCTCCGTACGCGGGTTCGCGACGAACGTGTCCAACTACATGGACTCCGCGGCCGAGCACGCGTATGCACAGCAGGTCTCCGACCTCACCAACGGCGCCCACTATGTGATCGACACCTCCCGCAACGGCGCGGGCTCGAACGGCGAGTGGTGCAATCCCCCCGGCCGCGCCCTCGGCGTCCTGCCCTCCGTCGTCTCGAACCAGGGCGCCCAGGATGCGAACCTCTGGATCAAGCAGCCGGGCGAGAGCGACGGAACCTGCAACGGCGGCCCCACTGCGGGGGACTGGTGGAACGCCCAGGCACTCGCGCTCACCAAGGCTGCCGGATGGTAAGCCCCGGTGCATGCGGCACCCCCTTCGACAGCACACCGTTCATTGTTCGTTTTCGGTCTCAGGCCGAAGCAGCTAGGAGATAGATCATGGAAACAACGGAGAGTGAGCGGCGCGTTGCTGTCATCATCGAGGACGACGACGATATCCGACATCTCCTCGAGGCCGTGCTGACCCAGGCCGGTTTCGACGCAATCGCGACGAGCAACGGTGTCGACGGCGTGCGCGCGGTGCGGGCGTACGACCCGATCGTCACGACCCTCGACGTGAGCATGCCGGGCATGGACGGCCTCGAGACCGCGAAGCGCATTCGCGCCTTCAGCTCGACCTACATCGTGATGCTCACCGCGCGCGACGAGGAAATCGACACCCTGCAGGGCCTCGAAGCCGGCGCAGACGACTATATGACCAAGCCGTTCCGCCCGCGTGAACTGCGCGCCAGGATCGACGCCATGATGCGTCGTCCCCGTCAGGCCCTCGTCTCACCGTCTTCGAACTATGCGGATGCCCCGTCTGCGGACGCCTCCGACGACTCCGGCTTCCCGGCCGCGCCGGCCGAGTACGCGACCTCAGAGCAGTCCACCACCGACTATGCGCAGGCCGCATCCGCGCCGGAGTACGCGCAGGCTCCTCCGGTCGAGTACCGTCCGGCCGCCGCGGCTCCGCAATACCAGCAGCCGCCCGCTGCGCAGCCGACGACTTACCAGCAGGCCCCGCAGTACCAGCAGGCACCGCCCGTGCAGTACCAGATGGCGCCGCCCCCGCAGGCCGCCCCGCCGGTGAAGTACCAGCAGGCTCCGCCGCCCGGATACGTTCCCGCGCCATCTGGCTGGGTCCCCGCCCCGGTCGAGTACGCGCCTGCGCCCCCGCAGGGCTGGGCGACCGCCCCGACGCCGGCGGCTCCCCCTGTGGCCCAGCCGCCGGCATCCGCCCCCTCGAACGCGCTCGCACTCATCGCGCCGCAGCCCGCCGTTCCGGAGGCCGCGGACTGGATGGAGCACAACGGCCTGCGCCTCAGCCCGGAAATGCGTCTCGCGGTGCTCGGCACGGCGGAGCTCGACCTCACCCGCACCGAATTCGACCTGCTCGCCGCGTTGCTCGACTCCAAGCGCCGCGTGCGCAGCAAGGCCGACCTCGCTCTCCTCCTGCGCGGCGAAAGCTACGTGACCGCGTACTACGTGAACGAGGCCGACAAGCGTGCCGTCGAAGCGCACATGGGCAACCTTCGCCGCAAGCTCGGCGACAGCCTCACCACCCCGCGCTGGCTCGAGACCGTGCGCGGCGTCGGTTACCGGCTGGCGGCTTCCGAAGACGACTGAGGCCCGGCTCTCCACCGGAACTCCGCGGGGGCGGGCCTGAGGCCCGTCCCTGTTTCAGTGCGCGTGCGGCGCGGGGAATTCCCAGCGCTGCGGCGGAACCGCACGGTCGCCGAAGTGGGACTGCTGCTCATGCTGAGCCTGCTGTTGCCCCTGGTGCTCCTGCCGGGCCTTCTGGGCGCGTTCGGCGTCTTCTGCCCTGGTCGTCAGCACGGCGAGCTCGGCGCAGGTGGCTTCGCCGACCTCGACAAGCCGCGGCATGTGTTGCAGGCATCCCGGCAGATCATTGCGGGAGAGCGCACTGTGCACCAGGGCGGCGGTCGCTTCGAGCACGACGGCTCCCACCATCGTGCTCGTTGAACGGATGCTGAGGAGGACGACGTGCGCCTCTTCCAGGTCAGGCCGGGCGAGGGACTCTGCGAGCCGCTCGGCCCGGCTGGGCCAGAGGGCGACGAAGTCGCGCAGGAATCGGTGGCGCAGCGAGGTATCGCCGCCCACCTGGTTGAGCAGCGTCTCGAGCGCCCCGTCTTCGAGTAGGGCGATCACACCCGGTAGCCCCGGTGACGCTTGACGAGTGTGCCGAACATGGTGAGGGTCTGGATGATGGTGGTGACACCGAGGATCGGCCAGCCGATCCAGAGGACCGTCGACTGCGCCACCACGGGCAGCTGCAGCCAGATGAACACGAGCGCGGCGAAGAAGGCCGTCGCGAAGATGAGCGGGAAAAGGAAGGCGTTTCCGGAGCCGCGCTCTGCCTTGGCCTGCTCCGCCCAGTTGTCGACCTGCTTGTTGCTCGCGAACTTCGTCCAGGCCCTGAGGAAATGTCCGATTCGCACCCACATGTAGATCTCTGCGGGGAACCAGGCCAGCGCGAAGAAGAAGTCCCGTCCATTGCGGTTTTTCATCGACCAGGCCGTGCGGAAGTTGAGCAGCAGTGCGACGAGCGGCGGGATCAGCCAGACCGGGCTGAACACGAAGGCGCCGATCGACAGGGATGCGGCGAGCAGGAGGATGAACAGACCACGGGTGAGGATGTTGACGGCCATCGAGAAGTTCTCGATCCAGCGGAGCCGGAGGTTGGGGTGGAAGGGCTGCCCCTTCGTGTCGCCGCGCTGGCCGGGCCACATCAGCTCGATGGCGCCGAAGTTCCATTTGACCTGCTGGGCGTCGAGGCCGCGCAGGGTCGTCATGCCGCCGACGTTGGCGCGGGCCTGGGCGCTGATCTTGGTCAGGTAGCCGGCGCTCTTGATCTGCAAGGAGAGGAGGGAGTCCTCGACCTCGCTGTCCTTCACCCACGGAGTGGACTGCTTGCTGTCGATCATGACTTCCTGGAGGGTCCGGATCGAGAAGATCGAGAACTGCCCGCCCAGGACGGCCATGTTGCGGCCGCGGAGCATGTTCTGCATGTTGAAGGCGGCGAACTGGGTGCGCTGGCCGGCGATGAGGAACTTGCCCATCGTGCCGTCGATCTGGCTGTCGTCGATGCTGTAAATGGCGGAGATGCCGCCGACGCGGGTGTCGGAAGAAATCTCGGCCTCGAGGTGCCAGACCGCCCGGGGGTCTGCGGTGGTGTCGCCGTCGACGCCGAGGAGGTAGTCGCAGCCCTCGATAAGTGAGAAGCCGTAGTTGAGCGCACCGACCTTCTTGTCCGGGTTCTCCCCGATGTCGTGGACGAAGATCTCGGTGAACTGTTCGACACCGTCGGTCATCCGCATGTGCGGGCCGGCGTAGTGGCTGGCGATCTCGACCGTGTCGTCCGTCGTGTTGTTCACAACGACGTGGATCACGTCGGGAAGACGGGTCTGGGCGAGCAGGGAATCCAGGACTGAAGCGATGGAGTCCGCTTCGTTGTACGCAGGAACGATGCACCCGATGGTCGGGCGGAACACGGGCAGAGCGTCGACGATTTCCGTGAAATCGTTCGCGTAGGCCGCGAGGGTAGGGTCAACCGGGGGCTGGGCCTTGACATACGGGGAATTCTGGGGGTTCTCGTTCACAGGTCTTACTCTCCCATCCGAACCGCAACTTTTGCCACAGCCCCGGCCAAGGTCTCCGCAAGATAAGCTCAAGCGCAGCCCCCTGTCCGGGCTTGAACCACGATCTACGGGAGTCCTCATGCCTGCTCGTTCCCTCTCACGAGTGCTCCCCGCACTCGGTCTGGGCCTTCTGCTCACAGCGGGTCTGAGCGGATGCGGCCAGGCACCCTGGTCGACGGGTCTCGCCTCGAGCACGCCGACGGCCACCTTCTCGGTGGCACCGATCATTCCGGTGATCAACGACCTCGCGACCGGTTCGACGACCCGCAACCTCAAGGCCGGCGATGTCACCCTCGCCGTGAACTACTGGTCGACGCTCAACATCGGCGAATGGACACCCGCCGCGAACAAGCCGATCAGCTTCTCGCTGATCGGAACCCTCGGCACGGACGACGGCCAGGCCGTCTACCTCTCCCGGGTGAGCGTCGTCGCGTCCGTGAAGGGCCCCAGCGGTCCCCTGACCGCCCCGCCCGCCTCGGTCGACCAGGCCTCGATCGCGCCCGGATACCTGATCAAGACCCCGTACAGCTATAGCCAGACGTTCATCCTGCCCGCGGTCGACCCCGCTGCGACGAGCATCACGCTCGCATTCACCTACGAGGTCCTCGTGCAGTCGACGCCGACCTCCGCGGCATTCGCCAAGTCGACGGCGAGCGACGAGATCACCGTCGCGCTCACCCCCGCCGGATAGCCGCAGGCCGGCCGGTCTCCGCGACTCATTCCGTCAGGTCTCAGGCGGCTTCGGAGACGACCGTGATGTCGTTGCCACCGCCGCGCTTGAGGGTGCGGATGGCCTCGGTGACGGCCGACGTGAGCACGCCGAGCTCGTAGCCGTGGTCGAAGGTGTCCGCGATGGCGAAACTCGCGGTCAGGCGGATTCGATACGAGTCCGTGACCGGTTCGTCGACGAGCGCGGTCTGGATGCGTTCGGTGATGCTCCGGGCCTCCGTTGCGGACGACACACTGACGAGAATGAGGAAGCTGCCGGCGGCGGGGTGCCCGATCAGGGCCATCACCGGCGCGCTGTACCGCAGAGTCTGGGCGAACCGGGCGATGGCCGCGTCACCGGCGGCGCGCCCGAAGGCGGTGTTGATCTCCGGGAGGTTGTCGATGTCGGCACCGATCACGGCGAGTCCGAGTTGCCAGCGGTCGGCCCTCTCGATGTGGTCGGTCGCCGCCTGCACGAAGGCACAGGACGTCATCACCCCCGCCGCAGAGTGGATGCCATCGGTGAAGTCCCCGACGGCATTGTTGCCGAGCTTCTCGGCGCGGAGGATCGAAATGGCGATGGAACCGACCACGATCAGGGACATGTTGACGATCGACGCAGATCCGGTTCCGAAGAACCGGGAGAAGTCCGGGTCGTCGTGGCCGAGCACAATAAGGGCGACCACCCGCGCCGACGTGTAGATCGTCACGATCCAGAGGCTCAGCCACAGAATCCTGCCGTTGATGTTCCTGCCGAGCCTGCCCCGCAGCGCCTCAGAACCGCCCAGGGCGCCGAAGGCGGCCATGAATACCCAGGTCACCCCGGAGGCGCCCCAGTCGTCTCCGCCCGGCGCGGTGACGAGCGTCCAGATCGCGACGACCGCTCCGGCCGCTCCGACAGTCCAGAGCAGGGACTCCTTCGAGTTGTAGAGGCGGGACCCGCTCCAGAACGCCCCGGACAGCACGACAAGGCCGACGTTGCCGACGATGAGACCCCACCAGTTCGAAGCCCCGATCATCGCCACACCGTAGCCGAAGGCGACGGCGATGCCTGCGATGAAGGCGAGGCTCCAGAGCTTGCCGGCCGCGTCATTGCGGTTGAGGGCTGTATTCAGGATGAACGACACCCCGCAGAGCACGACGATGAGCGCGCTGACGATAAAGAGTGTGGTCGAGTCCAAGTGCTGGGCCCCCTTCTGAGGGCAGTCTACCGGCTGGCGACGGACGTCAGGGGTAGCGTGAAGACCGCCACCGAGCCTTTGCCCTTGGTGGATTCGAGGCGCAGGTCGCCCCCGTGCTTGCGCATGATGTCCCTGCTGATGCTCAGCCCGAGCCCGGTGCCGTGCACGCTCGAATTCCGCACGGAGTCCGCACGGTAGAACCTGTCGAACAGTTTGGTCTGTTCCTCGGCCGTCATCCCCCTGCCGGTATCCGAGATCCGCAGTTCCGCCAGCCCGTCGGCGACGGCCAGCGTCACCCCGATCCGCCCGGACTCGACGTTGTACTTGATCGCGTTCGAGAGGACGTTGTCGACGACCTGCCGTAACCGGAAGGCATCCGCTTCGACCGTGACGGCGGGAAGGGCCTCGACATCGAACGCGATGCTGCGTTTGGAGGCTGACGGGCCGGCGGACTCGAGAGCGTCCGCGACGATCCCGGCCAGGTCGCACGGGGCGACGTTGAGCGGAGGCTCGTGCTTCGAACCACTCGCGTCGGTGAGCAGTCCGGCGACCATCTCGAGCAGTCGGTCGGAGTTCTTCGACGCGACCTCGAGCATGCCCCTGGTCGACGGGTCGAGCCGTTCGTCATCGAGAGCGAGTTCGAGGTAGCCGAGGATGGACGTGAGCGGCGTGCGCAACTCGTGGGACACCGAGGCGACGAGGTCGTCGCGGGCCTGGATCGCCCTGACTTCCGCGGTCACGTCCCGCGAGACCATGACACCGCCGTCGTAGTCGCCGTTCTCGTCGGTGATCGGCCGCGCGGAGACCAGGAGGGCCGCCTGCTGCTGGCCGGGTTCGCCGACCCAGACAGTGAGGCGGTCGATTGTCTCCCCGCGGAGCGCCCGGGAGTACGGCCGGTCCACCTCGTCGTACGGGGTCACCCTGTCTTCGTAGAACACCGTGCTGACGACTGCCGGCCGGTTGTCAGTCGTGCCGTAAAGGGCGAGCAACTCGCGCTGGGCACGGTTCAGGAAATTCGCCCTGGAAGCGCGATCGAATCCGACGACCCCGAAGTCCACAGCGTTGAAGAGTTCGTCCAGGGTCTGCTCCTGGCGGCGTGAACGTCGCAGGGCCGACTCGAACAGGCCGGCCTGCTGGGTCAGGAGCACCCGCTGCGCCGTTGCGCGCTTGGTCGTCAGGTGCGTCGTCACCGCGACGAAGCCCAGCATCGCCGGGATTATCGCGAGCTGGGGAACGTCGGCCAGGGAAATGGGCACGGAACGGAAAAGTGTTCCGCCCCAGAACATGACGGCCGCCAGGATGACGCTCCCCGTCGCACCCCGCGCTCCGAAGTGCGTCGACAGCCAGATCACGGGAAGCACCAGCAGGAAACTCGCGCCGATCGCGGTCGCGGACTGCCAGATCAGCACGATCGCGATGATGTCGACGACGGGAAGCAGGACGATCCAGTTCTTGGAGTGGTCGCTCCAGGTGACGAGGGCACTGACGGCCGTGACGATGAAGATCAGGAGCACACCGAGGAAGAACATCAGGGAGCTCAGCCGCTGGATCGCGGTGAGCCCGGTGACAGCGACGAGGAACAGGGTCGCCCCGGAGAGGAGAAGCTGGGAGAGGAAGACGGAACGGTCGAGGCGCGACAGATTCGACCCCACTGCGCGGTCCATCCCGGTCTCACTCATGGACTGAGACTATCGGTCAGGGCGCCGGGGCTGCAGCAGGAGTCTCTGCTCCAACGGGTGGACCGATCGGGAGGTCACCAACCGGGACGACCGCTGCGGCCCCATAGCGCTCGAGACGAGACAGGGTCTTCTCAAAACTCTCCGGAACGCCGTAGTGGAAACCCTGGGCGCTGCGGATGCCGATGGCAGCAAGGTGCCTGACCATCGCCTCGTTCTCCACGCCCTCGACGATCATCGAGTATTCGAGGTTGTCGCCGAAGCCCTGAAGCGCGGTGAGCACCTCACGCTGGCGGATGTCGTCGAGGTCATCGACGAGGCTGCGATCGATCTTCAGGATGTCCATGGGCATCCGCACGAGCGCGTCCACCGAGGAGTCCTGGGACCCGTAGTCGTCGAGGGCGATCAGCAGCCCCAGGTCGCGCAGCCGGTCGGCCTGCGAGCGGATGGCGGGGGTCACCC
Source organism: Cryobacterium sp. GrIS_2_6 (assembly GCF_035984545.1). Classification (NCBI taxonomy): domain Bacteria; kingdom Bacillati; phylum Actinomycetota; class Actinomycetes; order Micrococcales; family Microbacteriaceae; genus Cryobacterium; species Cryobacterium sp. GrIS_2_6. Next base: position 3,902,977 of record NZ_JAXCHP010000001.1, on the reverse strand, counting down.
GGGCGACGGAACGCTCGTTGAGTTCGAGGCACAGCGAGATTCCCGGATACCGTCCGGCGAGGTCTTCCATGAAGGTGCCGACCCGGTCGGGCACAATCTGCCCGGCCTCGACGTTGATGGCCATGCAGGTGACCCGGGGTTCGACGAGGCGGAAGTCGGCGGCCGCGGCCATGGCCTTCACGGCGACCTGCCGGGTGAGGGCGTCCATCCGGCCGAGTCCCTTGGCCTTCTCCACGATGGACGGCGGCGACAGCGGGCCGAGAACGGGGTCGTTGTAGCGGACAAGTGCCTCGAACGCCCAGATCTGGCCCGTGACGAGGCTGACGATCGGCTGGAACGCGAGCTCGAGGAGATCCTCGTCGATGGCGTGCGCGATGATGTCGTTGATCTGGGAGGAGCGGTGGCTCGAGATGTTGATGCTGCTCTCGTTGGCCGGTCCGCCGTGGCGCCGCGACTTCTTGATCGCGAGCATGGCCCGGTCGGCGTCCTGCACAAGCTGGGAGACATCCGTCTCCCGATGGGCCGAATAGGCGAGGCCGATGCTGAGCGTCGGGGTGTAGTTGCTCGAGCCGAGGGTGAGCGGCTGCACGGAGGTCTCGAGGATACGCTCGGCGATCTCCTTCGCCTCGCCGAGCGAGGCCAGGTGGGTGAGGATCACGACGAATTCGTCGCCGCCAACGCGAGCGACGACGTCGCTCGGTCGCACGACCGTGCGCAGCCTGCGGCCGAGTTCCCTGAGCAGGTCGTCTCCGCTCTGGTGGCCGTGCCGGTCATTGAGGCGCTTGAAGTCATCGAGGTCCAGGAACAGGACGGCGAGGGCCTCGGAATAGTCACGGTGGTCGTTGATGTTCGCGAGCGCCGTCTGGAAGGCCCGGTAGTTCGGCAGGCCGGTCAGGGGGTCGGTGTTGGCGCGGGCGGTGAGGCCGCCGATGTTGTAGTGGGCGCTCATCGCGAGTTCGGCCGCGCGGGCGAGGGCGTTGAGTGCGCTCTTGTCGTCGGCGGTGAAGACGCCGCCCATCGGCTCGCGGCCTGCGACGACGAACCGGGTGTCGGACTCGGACAGCAGGATGGGGGCGCTGATCTCCCCGACGCGCGCCGCGTGGTCGCGCACGGCAACGTACTCGACGCCGATGGTCGTCCGCACGGCCTCGTGAAGCAGTGCGAGGACCCGGGCGGTCGCTTCGGCGTCGTCCTCCGGCCCTGACTGGACCCGGCCGGCGGAGATGTCCTCGCGCCCGGCGGCGCCGAGCGCGGCCGCGCCCGTGATGAGGCCGGTGAGCCGGCTGCGCATCGTGACGACGCGGCCGATGAGCTTGATTCCGACGCCGGCGAGGGTGAAGGCGAGCAGGGTCGCGATCACGAACACGATCGGGTCCCGGCTGACGGCCAGACCGGCGTCGTGGAAGACTACGACGAGCGCGGACAGGACTGCGCAGCCGAGGACCATCAGCGCCAGCCGCGCAGGCGCGATCAGGGGGCCTGTGCGGTTCGCGATCGGCCGGACCAACACCATCCGCAGGTATTCGATGATCGCCACGATAGCGACATACCCGGCGCCAGCGCATGCGGCGGCGAGGTAACTGGGGAGTCCGAAGGCGGTCGCGCCTGCGAGGACGGCGATGGCCGCGGCGCTGCCGGTTCCCGCCAGTCCGGCACTGTAGAGGGCGACGTCGACGCGTCGGGAGCGCACCAGGACGATGAGCAGCACTCCGAGGACGATGGTGCCGGCCGCGGCCAGGGGACTGACGACGGAGAAGAGCACGGGCAGCACCAGGATGGGCAGGCTCACGACGGGGCTGCGATGCCGTTCAGGGCCCAGGCGTACCCAGCAGACGTTGAGCGCCGCGGCGCAGAAAACACCGGTGGCGGCGACCCACCAGGCTGACCCCGGCTGACCGGTCAGCGACAGGATCGCGGAGACCACGACGACGCCGGCGATGGTCGCGAAGAGTGCGATGATCACGCGCCGCGCGCCCTCTGAAACGCGATACCCGCCCATGGTGTTCCACAGTACTGCACGTGGTCCGGCGGTCGCCTCCGCGACCGGAAAAGTCACCGTCGGTCAGGACGCGAGCAGGTCCGCGGCGACGAGTTCGGCGATCTGGACGGCGTTGAGAGCGGCGCCCTTGCGGAGGTTGTCGTTGGTGATGAACAGGGCCAGTCCGCGCCCATCCGGCACTCCGGGGTCCTGGCGGACCCGGCCGACGAAGCTCGGGTCCTTGCCTGCAGCCTCGAGCGGAGTGGGGACGTCCGTGAGCACGACGCCCGGAGCATCCCGGAGCAGCTCGAGCGCACGGGCGACCGAGAGCGGGTTCGCGAATTCGGCGTTGATGGACAGGGAATGGCCGGTGAAGACCGGCACCCGCACGCAGGTGCCCGAGACGAGCAGGTCGGGCAGTTCGAGGATCTTGCGGCTCTCGTTGCGCAGCTTCTTTTCCTCGTCCGTCTCGAAGAGCCCGTCGTCGACGATCGAACCGGCGAGCGGAACGACGTCGAAGGCGATCGGGCGCACGTACAGCACGGGTTCGGGCATCGGGACGGCGGACCCGTCGTGGACGAGCTGGAGAAGGTTGTCGCTGTGCGCGGCGGCGCGGATCTGGCTCGCCAGTTCCTGGGCGCCGGCGAGGCCGCTTCCGGACACGGCCTGGTAGGTGCTCACGATCAGGCGCTGCAACCCGGCTTCGTCGTGCAGGACCTTGAGCACGGGCATCGCGGCCATCGTGGTGCAGTTCGGGTTCGCGATGATGCCCTTGACGGCTTGGTGAATGGCTTCGGGGTTGACCTCGCTGACGACGAGGGGAACGTCGGGGTCCATCCGCCAGCCGGACGAGTTGTCGATCACGGTGACGCCGGCAGCGGCGAACCGGGGGGCCTGGACCTTGGACAAGGTCGCCCCGGCGGAGAAGATCGCGATGTCGAGCCCGGTCGGGTCGGCCGTCGCGGCGTCTTCGACGACGATCCGGTCGTCCTTCCACGGCAGGGTGGTTCCGGCCGAACGGGCAGAGGCGAAGTAGCGGATGCCCGCAACCGGGAAGTCCCGCTGCTCGAGCAGGTGCCGGACGACGGCGCCCACCTGGCCGGTTGCCCCGACGACTCCGATGTGGATTCCTGCTGTGCTGCTCACGGTTTCTTCCCTAGTATCTGTCTGTCGTGCTGTCTGTCGTGCTGTCTGACGGTCTAACTGCGGGTGACGCGGTGTGTGTGGCTCGGCGCCCGGCGATGCCGGGACGGCGCGGCTCAGCGGCCGGTGCCGCCGTGCACGACGGCCTCGGCGTCGTCGTCGAGGTCGAATGCTGTGTGCACGACCCGGAGCGCCTCGTTGATGGTGTCCGCGCGGGTGACGACGGAGATGCGGATCTCGCTCGTCGAGATCATCTCGATGTTGATCCCTGCCTCGTAGAGTGCGGCGAACAGCTTCGCGGAGACACCGGTGTTGGTGCGCATGCCTGCGCCGACGAGGGCGAGCTTGCCGATCTGGTCGTCGTACTGCAGGCTCGCGAACCCGACGTTTCCCCGTTCGTTCGTCAGCGCGGTCAGGACCCGCTGTCCTTCCGACTTCGGAAGGGTGAAGGAGATGTCGGTCAGCCCGGTTGCGGCGGCCGACACGTTCTGCACGATCATGTCGACATTGGCGTTGGTGTTCGCGACGATCTTGAAGATCTGCGCGGCCTTGCCGGGGATGTCGGGAACGCCGACGACGGTCACCTTCGCCTCGCTGAGGTCGGCGGCGATCCCGGCGATGATGGGCTCTTCCACTTTTTCTCCGATCAGGGATTCGGTCGTACTGGAAACGGGAGGCGTGCCGACGGTTCCATCCGGGAGCGCGGTCGCCGGGTCGGTCGTGTCGGGGTTGTACACGATCGTGCCGAGATTGTTGTTGAAGGATGAACGCACGTGCAGGGTCACCCCGTGCCTGCGAGCGTATTCCACGGCCCGGATGTAGAGGACCTTGGCGCCGGCGGCGGCGAGCTCGAGCATTTCCTCGCTCGAGATGCGGTCGAGCTTGTGCGCCCGGGGAACGACGCGCGGGTCCGCGGTGAACACGCCGTCGACATCCGTGTAGATCTCGCAGATGTCGGCGTTCAGGGCGGCAGCGAGGGCGACGGCCGTGGTGTCCGAGCCGCCGCGACCGAGGGTAGTGATGTCCATGGTGTCGCGATTGAAGCCCTGGAAGCCGGCGACGATCGCGACGGCGCCCTCGTCGAGAGCCGAGCGGATGCGACCGGGCGTGACGTCGACGATGCGCGCGGCGCCGTGGTGCGCGTCGGTGATCATGCCGGCCTGGCTGCCGGTGAAGGAGCGCGCGTCGTAGCCCATGCTCTTGATCGCCATGGCGAGAAGGGCCATGGAGATGCGTTCGCCTGCGGTGAGGAGCATGTCGAGCTCGCGCGGCGCCGGGATCGGGGTGACCTGGTGGGCGAGGTCGAGGAGCTCGTCCGTGGAGTCGCCCATCGCGGAGACGGCGACGACGACCTCGTTGCCGGCCTTGCGGGTGTCGACGATGCGCTTGGCGACGCGCTTGATGCTTTCGGCGTCTGCGACGGATGATCCGCCGAACTTCTGCACGATCAAGCTCACGTGGCGCTCCTGGGGGTTCGGGTCTGCGGGCATGGCGGGCATTGCCCCGTCTTCCATCCTAAATGCTGATGTATTCGGCACCGGCAATGTGACGCCGCGCACGCGATGTGTCGACCGGCGGCATCCGCCTCCCCCGGCTGCGCCCGACGCGCCATTTTCGCCGCTTCGCGCCAGGCACGCGTGGCACGAAGCGGCGCACCTGGCGCGTGACGTGTCGCGATGACCGTGCCGTCGATGCGGTCGGCTCGTGACGGTCGGCTCGTGACGGTCGGCTCGTGACGGACAGACAGTCAGCCGGTCACACGGTCAGCCGGTGACGGTACGTCGACCCTCGAAGGCACGGCCGAGGGTGACCTCGTCGGCGTACTCGAGGTCGCCACCGACGGGCAGGCCGGAGGCGAGCCGGGTGACCGTGATCTCCAGGGTCGTCAGGAGGCGCGACAGGTAGGCCGCCGTCGCCTCGCCCTCGAGGTTCGGGTCGGTCGCAATGATGACCTCCTGGACGGTGTTGTCGGAGAGGCGCTGCAGCAGCTGGCGGATGCGGAGCTGGTCGGGTCCGATCCCGTCGATCGGGCTGATCGCGCCGCCGAGCACGTGGTAGAGCCCCTTGAACTCGCGAGTGCGCTCGATCGCCACGACGTCTTTGGCCTCTTCGACGACGCAGATCATCGCGGGGTTGCGGCGCGGGTCGCGGCAGATCATGCACGTCGGCTGCTCGGAGACGTTGCCGCAGATCTCACAGAAGCGCACCTTGTCGCGCACCTCGAGGAGGACATTGGCGAGGTGGGTGACGTCGAAGCTCTCGGTCTGCAGAATGTGGAACGCGATGCGCTGCGCGGACTTGGGCCCGATTCCGGGCAGGCGGCCGAGTTCGTCGATCAGTTCCTGGACGATTCCTTCGTACATGGGTCAGTCGCCTCTGGTTCGGGGTGCCGGTTCGTAGGGCTGTTCTTCGAGGAAGGTCGCACCGAGGACCTCGCGGACGACGGATTCCCCGTAGCGCTGCTTCTCCTCGAAGGCCGGGCTGCGCCTGCCGTTCGGGGTGATGGTGTTCGGCCCGGTGTGCGTGACGTTGCGGTCGACCGGTGCCGGCTGCGCCTGGCTCGCCTGGGCCTGGGCCTGGGACGGCTGGGGCTGAGCTTGGGACGGCTGGGGCGCCCGTTGCGGCTGGCGCGGCGCCGTCGCCTGGCGGGCGCTGCCCGACCGGCCGGGGGCCGCGTGCTCCGGAGGTGCGTCGTCGTCCGGCGGAACGTCGCTGTCATCGTAGGGCGGCGGTTCGTCGTCGTAGGGCGGTTCACTCTGTCGGGCAGCGGATGCCGTGGGGCCGGGCGCCGCCGGAGCCGGGGGTGCCGGTGTTGCCGCGTTCGGTGCTGCGGAAGCCGGCGTGCCGGTCCGGGCAGGTGCGGTCGCGGGGGCCGTCGCCCCGGTGGACGCGTCGCCGGCGCCCGGAATCGCGACGGTCGCCCAGGCTGTGACGGAGCCGGTCGACTCGACGGGGGTGGACCGCGGTGCCGATTCCGACTGAGCGGATGCCCGGGTCGGGGCGTTGGACCCGGCGGCGGCCGAGGGGCCGGTCTGTGATGCTGACGCGTCCGGGCGTCGGAACGGTATGTCGGCTGCGCCGTCGCTCACCGCAGTGGCCGACGCTGCGGCCTGCGACCCGGCGGCGGCAGGGCTCGATGTCTGTGGCTCAGGCACGGGCGACGCACTGGGCACCGCTGATGCGCCGGCGCCGGGCGTTGGCGCTCCGGGCTCGTTGACCCTGGCGAGGAGACGCGGCGTGAAGCCGAGGACCGAGTTGACCGCCCGCTTGAGGCAGTCGCCGACACCCTCCCCCGGCGCGGCGGTCTGCTTGAGGCCGGCGACGTCCTTCTGGCTCGGGAACGAAAGCACGAGGAGGTCCCCGTCTCGGAATTCGAGCACGTTCGCCGTGTAAAGCACCAGCCACGCGCTCGTCTTGGCGATCTGGACGGCCTCGAGGACCTCCGGCCAGGCGTCCTTGACCTGCTGGAAGGTGACCGGCCCGATCGGGCGGGCCGCTGGAACGGCCGCAGGCCCGACGGATGCCTGACCTGCCGGTGCGCTCGAGGGAGAAGGGGCGGCCGCGGGGGCAGTGGGGGCTTCGGGGGCCGGCGCACCGCGATCGGCGACCGGTGCGGGGCGTGAAGCGGGGGCGTGCGAAGCATCCGTCGGGGACGAAACGGCGGGCGTGGCGCGGCTGGGAGGCACCGATGCGGCCGAGCCCGTATCGACACTGCTTGTACCCACACTGCTTGTACCAACACTGCTTGTACCCACACCGATGCGACGCTCGAGCCGTTCGACGCGGGCGAGCGCCCCCCGGGTGGAGTCGTCGCTCGCGGGGATCAGCACGCGGGCGATCATGAGTTCGAGGTGCAGCCGGGGCGAGGTCGCGCCGGTCATCTCCGTGAGTGCGCCGTTCAGGATGTCGGCGGTGCGGGAGAGCTCGGCCGGGCCGAACTTGGCGGCTTGCACGGCCATCCGCTCGATTTCGTCCTGCGGGACCCCGCGAAGCACTGCGGACGCACCCGCTGCGGAGGTCGCCGCTACGACGATGAGATCGCGCATGCGCTCGAGGAGGTCTTCGACGAAGCGTCGTGGGTCCTGGCCGGTCTGGACGACGCGGTCGACCGCGTCGAAGGCTGCGGCGGGGTCGCGGGCGGCGATCGCGTCGATCGACTCGTCGAGCAGGGACGCGCTCGTGTAGCCGAGGAGGGCGACCGCGCGGTCGTACTCCACGGAGTGGTCGTCTGAACCGGCCATGAGCTGGTCGAGGAGCGAGAGAGTGTCGCGGGGCGACCCCCCGCCGGCGCGGACGACGAGCGGCAGCACGCCGGGTGCGACGGCGACCTTCTCGCTCTCGCAGAGCGTCTGCACGTATTCGAGCATCGGGCCCGGCGGGACGAGCCGGAACGGGTAGTGGTGGGTGCGCGAGCGGATCGTGCCGATGACCTTCTCCGGCTCGGTCGTCGCGAAGATGAACTTCACGTGTTCCGGCGGCTCTTCGACGATCTTGAGCAGGGCGTTGAAGCCCTGCGGAGTGACCATGTGCGCCTCATCGAGGATGAAGATCTTGTAGCGGTCGCGGGCGGGCGCGAAGATGGCGCGCTCCCGGATGTCGCGGGCGTCGTCGACGCCGTTGTGGCTCGCGGCATCGATCTCGACGACGTCGAGCGAGCCGCCACCGTCGCGGGAGAGCTCGACACAGCTCGGGCAGACCCCGCACGGGGTGTCGGTCGGGCCCTCTGCACAGTTGAGGCAGCGGGCGAGGATGCGCGCACTCGTGGTCTTGCCGCAGCCGCGAGGGCCGCTGAACAGGTACGCGTGGTTCACCCGATTCGTACGCAGGGCCGTCATCAGGGGTTCGGTCACCTGGGACTGGCCGATCATCTCGGCAAAGGTCTCTGGCCGGTAGCGGCGATACAGGGCGGTAACCACGGGTCAATCGTAGCCGGGACCGCTGACAGTCCCTCCCGGGGGCCGGGGCGGGGGACGGGGACGGCGAGAAATCGGTGTGGCCGCGGTCGGCGCGGGACACGAAACGGGCCCGGGTGCTTCCGGTTCCGTGCAGGACCAGCACGAGGAGCTCATTGCGCTCCGGCAGCACCGGGCCCGGCATCCATTCTCGGCAGCCCGGGCACGGGCTCGCCGGCCGGATCAGCCAGCTCGCGCAGGGCGTCCCGGGGCGTCACCGACTCATCGAGCTCGACCTCGAAGGTGGGCGCCCCCGGAACGGCTTCTGGCAGTTCAGCCGGCACCGACCCATACCGGGCGAGCACCTCGCGGAAGGCGCGGTACTTCTCCGTCACCTCCCCGCTCCCGGAGAGCGGCGCGTCGTAGTCGTAGGAGGTGACCGTCGGCTGGAACACGTCCTTGTCGTTGGCGCCGTTGGTGAAGCCGAAATTGGTGCCGCCGGTGAATATATACAGCGACACGGAAGCGCCGGTGGCCAGCAGGTCGTCGAGCTCACGGGCCGAGTCTTCCGCGGAGGTGGTGTGGTGGTGGGCTCCCCGGTGGTCGAACCAGCCGTTCCAGAATTCGGCGCACACGAGCGGCCCTGTCGGCTGGTGGCGGCGCAGGGTCGCCAGTCGTTCGGTGGCCCGCGACCCGAACGAGCCGGTCTTGTGCAGGCCAGGAAGGCTGCCGTCGGTCAGCATCTGGTCGGTGGGCTGGTCGACCGTGGTGAGCGGCACCGTGATGATTCCGATACCCGGGACCGCGTGCTCGCGGCCATGGATGAGATCGGCTACCGGCCCAACAGCGCCGCCCGCGCCCTCGAGTCGGGCCGGTTCAGCACCATCGGCGTGATCGTGTTCACCCTGTCGAGCGTCGGCAACATGCGCACGTTCGATGCGGTCGCGATGCTCGACCGGATCGACGTGACCGTGCCGACCGGGCTTCCCGTCGTGATCGTCGACTCCGACGCCGGTTCCCGGTACACGGTCGTCGACACCGACCAGACCGAGGGCGCCCGCCTGGCCACCCAGCACCTGCTCAACCTCGGGCACCGCACGGTCTGGCACATCGCCGGCCCGGAGTCCTCCTTCTCGGCCGGTCGCCGCACGGCGTCGTGGCGCAACACCCTGAAGGCGGCCGCTGCTCCGGTGCCCCCCGTGCTCGAAGGGGACTGGAGTGCGCAGAGCGGCTACGTTCACGGGGTGACCCTCGCCGCCGACCCGCTCGTCACGGCCATCTTCGCGTCCAACGACCAGATGGCCCTCGGTGTGATGCGCGCGATGCACGAAGCCGGCCGGGCCCTGCCCGCCGACGTGAGCGTCGTCGGCTTCGACGCCATGCGCGAGTCCGGTGAATTCTGGCCCGCACTGACGACGGTGCACCAGGACTTCGCCCAGGTGGGCCGGCTCTGCATCGAGAAGCTCCTGCGGCAGATCGATTCCCCCCGGTGCGTCCGTTCCCGGCACCACGATCGTGCCCACGCACCTCATGGTGCGCGGAAGCACAGCCCCCAAAACCCCCTGAGGCGCCGTTCGCACGCACCTCGTGTCGTGGGCGGATGACTCCGGCGGGGGCCCGGAGTGCGATGACGCCCCACGGCTTCGCAACGTCGGAGATATTCTCGACGCGCCGCGAGCAAAGTCGGCGGATGCGGCGAGTCGCGAGAATCTCCGACGTTAAGTCGGAGCGACCACGTGCACGCCCTGCGGGACTCACTCGCGCCAGGCATCCGCTGTCGCCCGCCTCAATCACACACTGTCGGTGATTTTCGCGACACGCCGCGAGCAAAGTCGGCGGATGCGGCGAGTCGCGAGAAGCTCCGACGTTACGCCTGTGAGGCCCCGCAGCCGGCCGCACCCGGCGGCACACGGCTCCCCCACAGGCTCGGGGGCCGCGCGGTTCTCCCCAGGCACGCCTCGGCCCGCCTGCCGTCTCGCGCGCGCGCGGCATCCTCACCCCGTGGACGAGATACAGAACCGGAATGCCCCGGCCCCCGCGCCTACGGTCGCAAGCGACGACGCACGCCCCACAACTGCCCCGGCTACGGCCACCACCACCCCTGCAACGTTTCTCTGCGGCTTCGGGCACGCGAGTACGGCCGCCGAACTGCGCCGGTTCGGGGTGACGGCGGCGCGGGTCCGGGCCGCCATCGCCGACGGCACGATCGAACGCGTCGCCCGCGGATCGTATGTGTGTCCACACGCCGGCCGTGACCAGCGCGACGCCGCAGCAGTGCACGCACGAGTTACCTGCCTGAGCGCCCTCGGGCCGGCGCGAGTGTGGACCGGTATGCCGTACGACGCCCTGCACCTGCAGGTGCCGCCGAACGGGCGCGGGAAGCGCCCGTCGCGAACGAGCGAGGGGCGCGTCATCGTCTACCACTGGGCCGCGCCGCGCTACCCGGACCGGGCGAGATCCTGGCTCGTCGGTCCGATGGAGGCGGTGTGGCAGGCGATGCGCTGCCTCGACGAGGAACATGCGATCGCGTGCCTCGAGTCCGCGGTGCACGAAGGGGTACTGACGCGGGCCGAGGTGGACGTGCTGTGTCGTGCGGCTCCGGCGCGGCTGCAGCCGGGCATCCGCGAACTCGAGTTCACGGCAGACTCCGGGCTCGAGACGATCGTGCGCCGGCGTCTCCGGCACGCCTGGTACACGGTCGTCGCGCAGGTGCGGGTGCGCGATATCGGCGACGAGGACCTGCTTGTCGAGGACTGCGTCGCGCTCGAGATCGACGGTGCGCGCTGGCACGGACCCGAGCGGTTCCACCCGGACCGCATTCGCGACCTCAAGACAGAGGCGCTCGGGCGGCGTTCGATTCGACTCACGCACGACCAGGTCCTGCTGGAGTGGGAGACGACATTCCTAGCTATCAAACGTGTGGTCGACGACGCCCTCTACGTGCGAGCGCGCCAGGTCGGACCCGTGCTCTTCGCGAAGCACGACCCGTTCTAGAGCACGGCCTCGCTGCCGGATGCCGCGCCGTAAGGTCGGAGATTTTCGCGACACGCCGCACGACCGGGCAGCGGATGCCGTGTGTCGCGAAAATCTCCGACATTACGTTCGCCGACCCCGCCCACACTCTGAGGGCGGCCTCGGCGGCCCTCTACCGCTGCTCCATTCGCGGGTTAACGACGCGACGGCCGCCCCCCGAAGGGAGCGGCCGTCGACTTCGGTGCTGCTAGATGACGGCGAGGGTCTGGCGAGCGATCTCCAGCTCCTCGTTCGTCGGGATGACAAGCACGGTGACCTTCGAATCATCGGTCGAGATGACGCGGGCGACCCGGGAGAACGGGTCGTTCTTCGCCGGGTCGATCTCGATGCCGAGGAATTCGAGTCCGGAGAGGACGCCGGCCCGGATGATTCCCGAATTCTCGCCGATACCGGCGGTGAAGACGATCACGTCGAGCCCGCCGAGCTGGGCGATGTAGTTGCCCACGTAACCGCGGATGCGGTGGTAGTAGACGTCGAGGGCGGCCTGGGCGACCGCGTCCCCGGCTATGGCGGCGTCCTCGACGTCGCGCATGTCACCATTGCCGGTCAGTCCGAGCATCCCGCTCTTCTTGTTCAGCAGGGTGTCGAGCTCTTCGATCGACATGCCGGCCTTGCGGTGCAGGTGGAACAGCACGGCGGGGTCGATGTCGCCGGAGCGGGTACCCATGACGAGTCCCTGCAGCGGGGTGAGTCCCATCGAGGTGTCGATGGACTTTCCACCGTCGACCGCGCACGCCGACGCCCCGTTTCCGAGGTGCAGCACGATGGTCTTGAGCTCGGCGAGCGGGCGGCCGAGGAACTCAGCAGCGGCTTCGGACACGAACTTGTGCGAGCTGCCGTGTGCTCCATAGCGACGGATCCCGTACTCGGCGGCCAGCGCGGTGTCGATCGCGTAGGTGTACGCCGGTGCCGGCATCGTCTGGTGGAACGACGTGTCGAAGACGGCGACGTGGGGCACGTCCGGGAACTGCGCCCTGGCCGCGTTGATGCCCTGCACGTGTGCCGGGTTGTGGAGGGGCGCGAGGTCGGAGAGCGCGCTGATCTGGGCGAGCACCTCGTCGTCGATCACGGTCGGGCCCTGGAAGATGCTGCCACCCTGCACAACCCGGTGGCCGACGGCCACGAGGTTCGCCGTGCTGAGCTGCGGGCCGCTGGCGGCGAACGCGGCGAGCATCACGGCGAATCCGGCGGTGTGGTCCGGGATCGGCAGCGTCTGCTCGACGCGGTCGGAACCGGCCGCGGCGTGACGGGCGTGCCCGCTCGCCTCACCGATGCGCTCGACGAGACCGCTCGCGAGCTCGGTCTCCGTCTTCATGTCGATCAACTGGTACTTGAACGACGAGGAACCGGAGTTGATGACCAGGACCGCGCTCATGCTGAGACCGTCGCAGTCGCGGCAGCAGCGGCGGCAGCGGAGTCGAGCGACGCCGCCTGGATTGCGGTGATCGCAACGGTGTTGACGATGTCCTGCACAAGTGCTCCTCGGGAAAGGTCGTTGATCGGTTTGCGCAAGCCCTGCAGGACAGGGCCGAGCGCGAGGGCGCCAGCACTGCGCTGGACGGCCTTGTAGGTGTTGTTACCGGTGTTGAGGTCCGGGAAGATGAAGACGGTGGCCCTGCCTGCCACGGCCGAAGCCGGCATCTTCACAGCGGCGACGGCAGCATCCGCTGCCGCGTCGTACTGGATCGGGCCCTCGATGAGAAGGTCGGGGCGACGCTCGCGGACGAGCGCGGTCGCGGCGCGGACCTTGTCGACGTCCGCCCCCTTGCCCGACTCGCCGGTCGAGTACGACAGCATCGCGATGCGCGGTTCGATACCGAACTCGACGGCCGTCTCCGAAGCGGAAATGGCGATGTCGGCGAGCTGCTCGGCGGTCGGGTCGGGGTTCACGGCGCAGTCACCGTAGACGAGGACCTTGTCCGCGAGGGCCATCAGGAACACGCTCGACACGACGGACGTGTTCGGGCGCGTCTTGATGATCTCGAAGCTCGGGCGGATCGTGTGCGCCGTGGTGTGCGTCGCACCGGAGACCATGCCGTCGGCCAGTCCCATCTGCACCATCATCGTGCCGAAGTAGGACACGTCGGTGACGACGTCCCTGGCCTGGTCGATGGTGACGCCCTTGTGGGCGCGCAGGCGGGCGTACTCCGTGGCGAACTTGGTGCGGAGCTCCTCGTTGAAGGGGCTGATCACCTGGGCCTTCCCGATATCGATGCCGAGCCCGATCGCGCGGGAGCGGACCTCGACCTCTTCCCCGAGAATGATGATGTCGGCGACATCGCGGGCCAGCAGGGTCGCGGCGGCGCGCAGCACGCGGTCGTCCTCCCCCTCGGGCATCACGATTCGCTTGCGGTTCTTCCGGGCACGTTCGAGCAGCGTGTACTCGAACATGAGCGGCGTCACGACGTCGGCGCGGCTCACCTTGAGGCGGTCGAGCAGAACGGATGCCTCGACGTGGCCTTCGAAGAGGGCGAGCGCGGTGTCGAGCTTGCGCTGCGAATCCGCGGCCATCCGGCCGGGGGTGTGCGTGATGCGCACCGCGGCCTCGTAGGACGCGAGTTCGGTGCGGATGATCGGCACCGAAGAAGCGAGCCCCTCGACGAGCTGTTCGATCTCCGTCGGGAGGTCGAAGCCGCCGACGAGGATGATGCCCGCGATCGAGGGGAACGTCGCAGAGGAGTTCGCCATCAGCACGGCGAGGAGCACATCGGGACGGTCGCTCGGGATGAGTACGACGGCCCCGTCGAACAGGCGCGGCAACACGTTGACCATCGACATCGCCGCGACGACGACTCCGAGGGCCTCACGGGACAGGAGTGCGGGGTCCCCCTTGACGAGGGTTCCCTGCACGGCCTTGAGGATGCTCTTCATGCTCGGTGCGACGATGTACGGGTCCTCGGGAAGCGCCCAGACGGGCACGTTCGTGAGTTCGCTTCCGGGGGCGTCGACGACGTCGCGGACGGCGCCGATCACGTCGTCCAGGCGCGTCGGATCTGCCCGGTTGACGATGACGCCGAGCAGCGAGACGTGCTCGTTGCGCAGTTCGGCGATGGTGACATCCGTCAGCTGGCGGATGTCGTCCGGCGTGCGCGGGTCGCTCTGACCGAGCCTGTCATCCTGGTTGAGCGTCTCGCCCTGGCCGGAGCCCACGCGTCCGCCGAGAACCAAAAGCACAGGGACGCCGAGGTTGGCGGCGATGCGGAGGTTGAAGGCGAGCTCGGTGGGGCTGCCGACGTCGGTGTAATCGCTTCCGATGACGACGACCGCGTCACACTGGGCCTCGACGGCCTTATAACGCTGAACGATACGACCGAGTGCCGCATCGGGGTCGAGGTGGACCTCGTCATAATGTACGCCCACGCATTCGTCGTAAGTGAGTGGGGTGCTCGTTGCGGCGGTCGCACTCGCGGCCTTGCCTGCGGAGAGGTGCTCGAGCAGGAGCTCGAGCACGTAGTCGGGATGGTTGGAAGAACGGGCGACGGGACGGAAGACGCCGACCCGTTCGACCGAACGAAGCAGGGTGTCCAAAACACCCAGCGCGATCGTAGATTTGCCTGTATAACCCTCGGCGGAGGTGATGTAAATGCTGTCAGCCACGATTAGACGTTATCCCCACCGGTCGAAAGTCCCACATCGACCGGGGTGGCGCCGATGCCGTTTGCATCCCACACCCACTCGGTGACCGCGGGAATGTCCTCACCGAATGCACGCGTGTAGTCCCGGGCGCGGAGGCGGGCATCCTGCATTTCCTGGCGGAGAACACCGGCGCGCGCGCCGAGTCCGGGGACGCGGTCGATCACGTCCATCACCAGGTGATACCGGTCGAGGTCGTTGAGCATGACCATGTCGAACGGGGTCGTCGTCGTGCCGTTCTCCTTGTACCCGCGGGCGTGCAGGTTCGCGTGTCCGTGGCGCTTGTAGGTCAGGCGGTGGATCAGCCACGGGTACCCGTGGTAGGCGAACACGATCGGCTTGTTCGCGGTGAAGTAGGCGTCGAACTCGGCGTCGCTGAGTCCGTGCGGGTGGTCCGCCTCGGACTGCAGGCGCATCAGGTCGACGACGTTGACGACGCGGACCTTGAGGTCGGGCATCGCTTCGCGCAGTATCGCGGCGGCGGCGAGGATCTCGAGGGTCGGGACCTCTCCGGCTGCGGCGAGGACGACATCCGGTTCGGTGTCGGCGATTTCGGTGCCTGCCCAGTCGAAGATGCCGAGGCCGCGGTCGCAGTGCGCGACGGCCTGGTCCATGGTGAGCCAGTTCGGTGCGGGCTGCTTGCCTGCGACGACGACGTTCACGTAGTCGACGCTGCGCAGGCAGTGGTCGTAGATCGAGAGCAGTGTGTTCGCGTCGAAGGGCAGGTAAACGCGCACGACATCCGCGCTCTTGTTCACGACGTGGTCGATGAAGCCCGGGTCCTGGTGGGAGAAGCCGTTGTGGTCCTGGCGCCAGACGTGCGAGGAGAGCAGGTAGTTGAGGCTCGAGATCGAGCGGCGCCACGGGATCTCGCGGGTGACCTTGAGCCACTTCGCGTGCTGGTTGAACATCGAGTCGACGATGTGGATGAAGGCCTCGTAGCAGTTGAACAGGCCGTGGCGACCGGTGAGCAGGTAGCCCTCGAGCCAGCCCTGGCACTGGTGCTCACTGAGCATCTCCATGATGCGGCCGGCGCGTTCGAGGTTGGTGTCGCCCTCGTGGTATTCGGCGTTCCAGGTCTTCTCCGTCGCAGCGAACACGGCGGGGGCGAGACGGTTGGATGCTGTCTCATCCGGCCCGAAGATCCGGAAGTTGTCGGGGTTGTCCCTGATGACATCCGCGAGCCAGGTTCCGAGGACCTTCGTGGCCTCATCCGTCGTGGCTCCAGGGGAGGGAACGTCGACCGCATAGTCGTGGAAGTCCGGGAGGCGCAGCTCCTTGCGGAGCAGGCCGCCGTTGGCGACGGGATTCGCGCTCATCCGCAGCTCACCGTCCGGGGCGAGCCCTGTGATCTTCGCGACCGGCGCACCGGACTCGTCGAACAGCTCTTCGGGGTGGTAGGAGGCGAGCCAGCCCTCGAGGAGGCGGGTGTGCGCCTCGGTGTCGCGGGCGTTGCTGAGCGGCACCTGGTGCGAGCGCCAGGAGTCGACGACCTTGAGACCGTCGATCGTGGTCGGGCAGGTCCAGCCCTTGGGGGTGCGCAGGATGATCATCGGCCAGCGCGGACGCTCAGTGTCGTCGGCGAGGGCGCGGGCCTTGATGTCGGCGATCTCGTTGAGGACCTCGTCGAGGGTCTCGGCCATGCGCTGGTGCACGAGGAGCGGGTCTTCCTCGTTGAATCCTCCTGAAACGATGTACGGCTTGTGGCCGTAGCCACGCATCAAGTCGAGGAGTTCCTCCTCGGGGATGCGGGCGAGGATGGTCGGGTTGGCGATCTTGTACCCGTTGAGGTGCAGGATCGGCAGTACGACGCCGTCGACGAGCGGGTCGACGAACTTGTTGGAGTGCCAGCTGGTGGCGAGCGGTCCGGTCTCGGCCTCGCCGTCGCCGACGACGGCCGCGACGAGCAGGTCGGGGTTGTCGAACGCGGCGCCGTAGGCGTGGCTGAGGGCGTAGCCGAGCTCGCCGCCCTCGTGGATCGAACCGGGGGTCTCCGGTGAGGCGTGGCTCGGGATTCCGCCCGGGAAGGAGAACTGGCGGAACAGGGCCTTGACGCCGCGTTCGCTCTGCTCGACACCGGGGTAGATCTCGGTGTACGTGCCGTCGAGATAGGCGTTGGCGACCATGCCGGGCCCACCGTGGCCGGGGCCGGTGACATAAAGGGTGCTGATCTTGCGTTCCTGGATTGCGCGGTTCAGGTGGGCATAAATGAAGTTGAGTCCAGGGGTCGTCCCCCAGTGCCCGAGCAGACGAGGCTTAATGTGGTCGCGGGTCAACGGTTCCCGCAGTAGCGGATTGTCGAGCAGGTAGATCTGCCCCACCGAAAGATAATTCGCGGCTCGCCACCAGGCGTCTACGCTCGCGAGCGCTTCATCGCTCAGCGGACGTGGCTGCTGGGTGGGCCACAAGAAGGTTTTATCGGACGTGTTGACCATGGGTGCCTCCGGCACTGTCGGGGCGCGATCCGCGCATAGCCCAGTCTATGAGTAGATATGGAATCGTTATCACAGAATTATTGGCAGTATGCAACGCGCGCGCAGTGACTAGTGCGCGGTATGCCCAGACCTCGGCCCGGGTGGGCGTCAGAGTGCCCTGAGGAAACCGCTTTTCGAGGCCGCGCGGGCATGAAAAAACTCCTCGCGCACCCACCAGAGCCCAGTTACCCTTGCTACGTTTCCGTCCTGGGGGAGTTGGCCGAGATAGCGCCACGCGAGGAGCCGCTCTCAGTTTATGCGCAAAGCCCCACCGAGCCAAAAGCAGGTCCCTGCGCAGCGCGTTCTCAAGCGCCTCCAGAAACAGGTAAGATTCTTCGAGGTTGTTACCTTCGGGAAATGACCGGCCAGGAGAATTCGCCTAGTGGCCTATGGCGCACGCTTGGAAAGCGTGTTGGGTGAGAGCCCTCGGGGGTTCGAATCCCCCATTCTCCGCCAGGTAGTACGAGTCCGCGGGTGAGCGCACAGCGCCCACAGCCGGGGTCCGAATCCCCCATTCTCCGCCAGGTAGTACGAGTCCGCGGGTGAGCGCACAGCGCCCACAGCCGGGGTCCGAATCCCTCATTCTCCGCCACGTAGTACGAGTCCGCGGGTGAGCGCACAGCGCCCACAGCCGGGGTCCGAATCCCCCATTCTCCGCCACGTAGTACGAGTCCGCGGGTGAGCGCACAGCGCCCACAGCCGGGGTCCGAATCCCCCATTCTCCGCCACGTAGTACGAGTCCGCGGGTGAGCGCACAGCGCCCACAGCCGGGGTCCGAATCCCCCATTCTCCGCCACGTAGTACGAGTCCGCGGGTGAGCGCACAGCGCCCACAGCCGGGGTCCGAATCCCCCATTCTCCGCCAGTAAAGACAAGTCAGCGCCAGTAGAGACTCGTCAGTCGGCGAACGGATGCCGCGGCGCACGCGGCGCCGGCGGCGGCGGCACTTCCTTCGCGGCCACGATCTCGGCGAGCACGATCGTGACGAGACCGCGTTTCGTCTCGACCACGCAGTCGACCGGACCGCACGCGCGGAGGTAGCCGACGGCATCCGTCACCCCGCCCTCGATGGTGCGGCGCACGACGACGCGGGTCCCGACCGCGGCCGCTGTAACGAAACGGGCGGCGGCCGCTGCTGCACTACTCATAGGGCGAGCCTACGCGGCGCCGGCCTCAGCCCCGACGTCAGCGCAGCCGGCTGAACGCCTCGACCCGCTCGGTCTCGCCGGCCACGAGGATCACGTCGCCCGCCTCGAGGACGGTCTCGAGGGTCGTGTAGCTCCAGCCGGCCCCCTCGTGGAGGAATGCGGTCACGGTCACGCCGTGCACCGGACGCACCCGGGACTCGCCGAGCGGGACCCCCACGATCACGCGTGGCGGCGCCATCTTGACGAGGGCGAAGTTGTCGCCGATCTCGAGATAGTCCTGCATCACCCCGCGCACGAGGTGCGCGACCCGCTTGCCCATGTCCTTCTCCGGATAGATCACGTGGGTCACGCCGAGCTGGTCGAGGATCGCGCCGTGCGGTTCGCTCACCGCCTTTGCCCAGATGTTGCCGATCCCGAGCTTGAGCAGCAGCGACGCCGTGAGGATGTTCGCCTGGATGTCGCCGCCGATCGCGACGACCGCTGTGCTGAAGTCGGCGACGGCGAGCTGGCGGAGGGTCTCCTCTTTCGTCGAGTCTGCGCGCACGACGTGGGTGAGCAGGCCGTTGTGCGCCTGGACGATATCGGCGTCGCCGTCGATCCCGAGCACCTCGGTGCCGCTCTTCATCAGCTCGAGGGCGAGTGAGCTGCCGAACCGGCCGAGGCCGATCACAACTACGGCGTCCTCCTGGGTGAGACGGGAGGACGAGCGACGCCCGAAGAGGGAAAACTTAGCCAAGGATCGGCCTTTCTATGGGGAGTTCAAAGGTGCTGGGCCGCTGCCGGAGTGCGAGGGCGGACGCGAAAGCGATCGGGCCGAGCCTGCCGATGAACATGAGCAGCATCAGCACCGCCTGCCCGCCGGGAGGAAAGGCCGCGGTGATGCCGGTCGAGAGCCCCACGGTCGCGAAGGCCGAGATCACCTCGAAGAGCAGCGCGTCGAGGCTGAAATCGGTCAGGAGCATCAGGATGACGGTGGAGAAGGCGATCACGGCCACGGCGATCAGCACGATCGTGATGGCCTGGCGTTGCACCGAGCGGGCGAGCTGCTTGCCGAACACGGTGACCGTCCCTTCGCCGCGAATCTCGGCGACGAGGACGAAGAACAGCACGGCGAAGGTCGTGATCTTGATGCCGCCCGCGGTTCCGGCGGGGCCGCCGCCGATCAGCATGAGCACGTCGGTGCCGAGCAGGCTCGCCGAGTCCATCTGGCCCCAGTCGATGCTGTTGAAGCCCGCAGTGCGTGCCTGGACAGACTGGAAGAATCCGACCAGGATCTTGTCCGGCCAGCCCAGCGGCCCGAGGGTCGACGGATTCGACCACTCGACTGCCGTGAGGTACACGGTGCCGGCGACGAGGAGCACAACGGTGCCCGCGAGCACGAGCCGGGTGTTCATCACCCATTTCCGGGGCAGGCGCGGGTACCGGCGAAG
This sequence comes from Cryobacterium sp. GrIS_2_6, assembly GCF_035984545.1. NCBI lineage: Bacteria > Bacillati > Actinomycetota > Actinomycetes > Micrococcales > Microbacteriaceae > Cryobacterium > Cryobacterium sp. GrIS_2_6. Next base: position 3,883,247 of record NZ_JAXCHP010000001.1, on the reverse strand, counting down.
CTGCACGAGCACGGGGAAGCCGAGACCGCCGAGGATGACCGCCGCGGCGAGCGGGAGGCAGATCCACGGGTCGGTCGCGTAGGAGATCATGTTGTCGCTGAACAGGGCGAACCCCGCGTTGTTGAACGAGGACACCGCGTGGAACAGCCCGAGCCAGAGCGCCCTCCCGAGCGGTTCGCCATAGCCGAACAGGAACCGCAGGCTCAGCACCACCGCGATGCAGAGCTCGATCAGCACGGATGTCCCCACGACGCCGAGCACCAGACCGCGCACGTCCTCGAGTCCGACGCTCTTGACCTCGGCAGCGGCGGTGATCCGGGAGCGGAGGCTCATCTTCCGCAACACCGAGAGCCCGACGACGGACGCGAACGTCATGACGCCGAGGCCGCCCACCTGGATCAGGAGCATGATCACGACCTGCCCGAAGGGCGTCCAATGCGTCGCGGTGTCGACGACGACGAGCCCGGTGACGCAGACCGCGCTCGTCGCGGTGAAGATCGCCTCGAGCAGGCTCGACCCGCCGGGACCCACCCGGGCGATCGGCAGCATCAGCAGCGCTGTGCCGACGAGGATCGCCAGCGCGAAGGCCGCGACGCCGGCCTGGGCCGGGTGCGCCCGGAATCTCGGTGGCTGCGCGCGGCGCTGCACGCTGGGAGAGTCTGGCACGAGCCCACTCTACGGATTCCAATCCGCTTCGAGGGGAGCTCCGGACTACGTGTGCGGCCCGGGGAATATCCGAGGCCGGACCAGAACTACGAAATGGAGCTCTCATGAACACCATCACGAAGCGTCTCACCGCATTCGGAATCACCGGAATCGCGGCATCCGCCCTCATCGTCTGCGGCTTCGTCGCCCCGGCGCAGGCAGCGGAAACCGGCACGGTCTCCCCGTCGTTCAGTGACAGCAGCAGCCTGGCCAACACGGTCGACCTCGGCGTCCTGAACGACGCGCTGCGCGGCATCGACACGAACGGGTCGGGCCTGGACGGGGCCACCGCGAACGGCACCAGCACGGATGCCCTCGGCGGCGGCGTGCTGAACGCCCCGCTGGTCTCCGGTCCGGTAGTCTCGGGCAACTCCGTCGGAAACGGCGCCTCGATCGGCAACGGCACCTCCGTCCCGGTCGCGTCCGGCAACGACGTCCCGGTCGCCTCCGGCAACGACACGGCCGTCACCGCTCCGGTGACCGCCCCGGTCACGGCTCCCGTGACCGCCCCGCTCACCACCGACACGACCGCGCCCGTCACCGCGCCCGTCATCGCTCCGGCCGGCAACGGCACCTCGGCGTCGGTCGACGACATCGGTGCGAGCGTCAGCGACATCGTCGATGGTGCCCTCAGCGGCTCTGGAAGCACCGGCGCCACGAACGGCACAGGCACCGGAATCGACCTCGGCGGCATCCTCGGCCGCTGACCCGGCCCGCACGACCGGCTGCACCGCAGCCTCCACCAGGAACCGGGCGGCCCGATCCCCTCGTGCCGCCCGGTTCCGGCGTCTGCCCGCACGGACCCGGGCACCGGGGTGCGGGGTACTGTCCCCTTTAAGGTGGCTATCGGGCACGCTCCCCCATTCGCGATAATCTGGGTACACCGGCTAGGGGGAACGCTTAAGGTGAAAGTCACTAGGGGACCGCTCATTCGGGCGCACGCTCTGAGACCGCACGGCCGGTTGCTCCGGCAGTCCGGTCTGTCCGTGCTGGCCCTCGTCGCCCCGGTTTCCGCCGTTCTCTACTGGCTCACGATCCCGACAGATTCCTGGCGACCGGTTTTCATCGGCCAGATCATCCTCGTCGCCATCTGCGTTCTCGCCGCGATCGCGTTCTTCCGCACTGTGATCTGGGTCGACAGGGACGGCGTCTCCGAACGCGGCTTCCTCGGCAGGGTCACGAGCTACGACAAGTCCGTGATCGGGACCATCGTGCTGCTCGACCTCTACGAAAGCGGCGCGCTCGACACGCATCCGCAGCTGTTCATCACGGGACTCGACGGCCGGCTGCTGCTGCGGATGCGCGGCCAGTTCTATTCACGCGGGGCGATGGAGATGATCGTCGAACAGCTCGATGCGCCGATCGTGCGGGTCGCCGAACCGATGACGCTGCTGGACCTCAACCGGTCCCGGCCCGAGCTGCTCTACTGGTTCGAGCGCCGCTTCACCTCCCACACCGACTGAGCGGATGCCGGGTGGCGGCTCACCGCCGGCGGCGGGTTCCGAAGATGCCGGCCACGACCCCGGTCAGGATCGACTTCGTCACGGACGACCCGAGCACCTCCTCGAGCACGCTCTTCTGCGGCTTCGCGCTCGTGCGGGTACGTGCCGGGGCCGCGGTCTGCCGCATCAGCCGGTCGTATTCGGCCTGCGCCTTCCGGTCCGCCTGCGCCCCGGCCCGCGCATCCTTCTCCTCCTGCGCGGCGGCGGCCTTCTCCACCTTCTCGCGCTCCGCGGCCGCCTTCGCCGCATCGAGCGCCGCCTGCTGTGCCGCCTGCTGCTTGGCCGCGGCCCGGTTCGCCGCCTCGAGCTTGATCGCGAGGATTTCCCGCGCCGACTCCCGGTCGATCGTGGCGCCGTACGTCGCCAGGAGCGGCGAGGCCGCGACGGCCGACTCGATCGCGGCATCCGCAGTCGGAGACATCGACCCCTGCGGCGCGCGCAGCCGCGTCCAGGCCACGGGGCTCGGGGCACCCTTCTCGTTCATCACCGTCACGATCGCCTCGCCGGTTCCGAGCCCGGTGAGCACCTCTTCGAGGTCGTAACCGGAGTTCGGGAACGTCGAGACGGTCGCTCGCAACGCCTTGGCGTCATCCGGGGTGAAGGCCCGCAGCTGGTGCTGCACACGGGAGCCGAGCTGGGCGAGCACATCGCCGGGCACGTCCTTGGGGGTCTGGGTGACGAAGAAGATACCGACGCCCTTCGAGCGGATGAGCCGCACGGTCTGGGTGATCGACGCGAGGAAGTCCTTGGAGGCGTTCGCGAAGAGCAGGTGAGCCTCGTCGAAGAAGAACACGAGCTTGGGCTTGTCGAGGTCGCCGACCTCTGGCAGGTCGTTGTAGAGGTCGGCGAGGAGCCACATCAGGAACGTCGAGAAGAGCGCTGGCTGGTTCTGCACGCCGGGCACCTCGAGCAGGCTGATCACGCCGCGGCCGTCCGGCGCGGTGCGGAGGAACTCCCGGGTATCGATCTCGGGCTCGCCGAAGAACACGTCTGCGCCCTGGTCGGCGAAGGTGATCAGCTCGCGGAGGATCACGCCGACGGTCGCCGGGGACAGTCCGCCGAGTCCGGCGAGCCCGGCCTTGCCGGCCGGGCTCGTCAGGAAGCTCAGGACCGCGCGCAAGTCGGTGAGGTCGAGCAGCGGCAGGCCGGCCTGGTCGGCGTAGTGGAAGACGAGGCCGAGACTGGACTCCTGGGTGTCGTTGAGGCCGAGGACCTTGCTGAGGAGCAGCGGGCCGAACCCGGCGACGGTCGCGCGCACCGGTACACCGCGGCCGGTGACGCCGAGGGAGAAGTACTCGGTCGGGGCGGCCTGGCCGGTCCAGTCCTGCCCGATGCCCCGGGTGCGGGCCAGCAGCTTGTCGTTCGGGATGCCCGCGGTCGCGACCCCGGACAGGTCGCCCTTGATGTCGGCGGCGAACACGGGCACGCCGTGCGCGGAGCGTTGCTCGGCGAGCACCTGCAGGGTGCGGGTCTTGCCGGTTCCGGTGGCGCCGGCGACGAGGCCGTGCCGGTTGGTCATCGCGAGCGGGATCCGGATCGGCACGTCGGCGAGGGCGTCGCCGTTGACGAGGGCTCCCATCTCGAGCGCCGCCCCGCTGAAGGCGTAGCCGGCCCGGATCACGTCGACCTGGGCGGCCGTGAGCGGTGTTGCGTGTGCCGCGGATGTCGCGGGTGCCGCGGATGTCGCGGGTGCCCCGGGTGCCGCGGGTGCCGCGGGTGCCGGCACCGGCGCCGCCCGGTCGGACCCGGTCTGTGCGGTCGCCGTCGCGGCATCCGCCTGCTCCTGAACGGCCGCAGCCTGCACTCTCGCGAGGGCGGCTTCGGCGTCGGCCTGCGCCTGGCGGGCCGCGGCGACCGCGGCCTCGGCTGCGGCCTGGAGTTCGGACAGGTGATCGGCGGCGTCGCTCGGATTCATGGCGCGATCCTAGTCCCACACGCGATCCGTGCGCCAAAATCCCGGCCGGGAGAACACACGCGCACGAAGGACGGCGGGTCGTGGGAGTAGCGGGGCGGGCGGGTCAGGCGGGGTCTGCGGGGCGGGAAGTGAAGACCCAGGAATCACCGGCGAGTTCGGGCCGGAGGCCGCGGGAGAAGGCCTCGGCGAACACGACGCGGGAGTCGGTGCGTTGCCGGGCCGCGGCATCCGGTGCGTCGTCGCGGAGTCGCTCGAAGTCAGGGTCGAGCCGCAGGGGCTCTGGGGCGGGCAGCCCGTCGCGGGTCGGTTCGGCGGCGCCCCACTGCGGCCGCGGGGAACCGGCGAGCGCCGCCAGCACCCGAGGCGAGCCGAGGCGCCAGCGCACCTCGAACCGGTCGCTGCGGTCGCTGCCGCTGATCGCGTCGTCGAGCCGCCCGTAGAAGTCCGGGTGGAAATCGGTCACCTCTACCCCGAGTTTCACGAGGTTGAAGTGCGCGTTGCGGCGGATCAGCGGGTCGAAAGTCCAGCGCATCTCGTCGACGCCGCGCTCGAGGCAGACCGCGCGCTGGAAGAGCTTGAGCGCGTAGCCGACCCCGACGCCGCGCAGCCCGGGTGCGACGGCCGTCATGTGCGAGTGCAGGTGGATGCCGCCCGTCCAGCCGAGGAAACCGAGTGCGGCCCCGACGAACGCGGGTGCAGCATCGACATCGCTCGTGGCGACGAGCACCGTATTGCCGGCGTGGTCGATGGCGCGCAGGAGGGAGGCGTCCGGGCTGCGTCCGGCGCCCCAGGTGCGCTCGAAGAGCGCGACGACCGCGCGCAGGTCGTCGGGGCGCGCCGCACGCACGCTCACCGCGGCCGCGTCCGCCGCGGCCAGCGCGACCCGGTACGCCGCCACGAGCGTCTCGGCGGCAGTTTCGGCGGAAGCATCGGGCGCACGGGGCGGCGGCGGAACGTTCATGCCTCGAGTAGACCACATCTGCGGCCGGGCCGGCCCAGGGCATCTGCCGCGGCCGCCACCCGGGACCACGCCGGGGCCACGCGGCAGGCCCGGACGCCCGTAGCCCCTCACCAATTCGACGGAGATTTTCGGCTTTCAGGCCTCAAACCGCGCTCCCACGTGTTCGACACCCAAAAACTCCGTCGAATCGGTTCAGTGCCCTCGGCCCGAGACGCGGTCGGCGAGCGTCGCGAGCGGCGACGTCGTCGTGCGGCGGCCGCCGTGCTCGGCGCGGTCCGCGATCCCGTACGCGCGATAGAGCCCGGTCACCGCAAGCCAGCGCAGCGGCTCGGGCTCCCAGTTCCGCACCCGGTGGTTGACCCAGGGCAGCTCACTCAGCGCGGCCCCAGCACCGGCCGCACCGCCCGGGGCGTTTCCGGCGGCCCGCGCGAGGATCAACTCGGTCAGCGTGCGCCCGGCCAGGTTCGTGGTCGCGACCCCGGTTCCGACGTACCCGCCCGCCCAGGCGAGCCCGGTCGCCGGGTCGAGGCCGACCGTCGCGGCCCAGTCCCGGGGTACGCCGAGCACGCCTGACCAGGCGTGGTCGATCGACACCCCGGTCGTCGCGGGGAAGAACCCATTCAGGATGCCGCGCAGCGCGTCGATCGTGCCCGCCGGGGTATGCCCGTCCGAATCCGTCCGTGACCCGAAACGGTACGGCACCCCGCGGCCGCCGATCGCGATGCGGTCGTCGGCGGTGCGCTGGGCGTACATGTAGGCGTGCGCCATGTCGCCGAGGGTCTCGCAAGCGTCCCAGCCGATGCTCTCCCAGACCGCCGGAGCGAGCGGCGCGGTCGCGATCAGCGACGAGTTCATCGGCAGCCAGGCCCGGTGCAGACCGCGGAGTCCCGCGGTGAAGCCTTCGGTCGCCCGCACGACGACGTCCGCGGCGACGACGCCGCGTGCCGTGACCGCGCGGTGCGGCGTGATCTCGGTGACCGTGGTGTCCTCGTAGATCTCGACGCCGAGCGCCTCGACGACCCTGGCAAGTCCCGCGGCGAGTTTCGCCGGGTGAATGCGAGCACAGTGCGGGTGCCACATCGCTCCCGTGGCTCCGACGACGTTCACGCGAGCGGATGCCTCCGCGGCCGTCAGGAGCTCCACATCCGTTTCCGCCCACTGCTGTTCGGCCCGGACGCTCGCCTCGAGCCGCCGCTGCTGGGGCACGTCGCACGCGACAGTGAACTCGCCGCCCTTGACGATGTCGGCGTCGATGCCCTCGGCTGCGGCGACCCGGATCACCTCGTCGACGGTGTAGTTCATCGCGGCCTGGAACCGGGCGGCGGAGTCGCGCCCGTGGGTGGCGACATACTGCTCGCGGCCTCCGGTGATCGAGTTCGTCAGCCAGCCACCGTTCCGCCCGGAGGCCCCGTAGCCGGCGAAGCGCTGCTCGAGGATCACGATGCGCAGGCCGGGTGCCGCCTTCTTCAGGTAGTAGGCGGTCCAGAGTCCGGTGTAGCCGGCCCCCACGATGCAGACGTCGGCGCGGAGGGCACCGGGCAGCGGCGGGCCCGGCGTCGGCCGGCCGAGCTGGTTCCACCAGAACGAGATCTCGCCGTTGATCATGCCAAGTCGGCCGCGGAAGCGGGCCGCACCAGCCGGTCTTCCATCCCCCAGGGCTCGCCATACCCGCCGGATGCCTCGCTCGCGCTCATCAGGTCGAGGAACGCTTTCGCGTCGAACGCCTCGGGGCCGAGGACACCGAGGCCGCTCCAGGCCCCGGTCGCGAGCAGTTCGAGAGCGACCACCGGGTTGAGGGCGGTTTGCCAGACCACGCACTGGGCGTCGTACTCGCGCATCGTCCACTCGTTGTCGCTCACGTGGTACAGGTATACCTCACGCGGCTTCCCGTCGATCCCCGTGCCCGTGACCCAGACCCCGGCGCAGGTCTTCCCGGTCATCCGAGGTCCGATCGTGGCCGGGTCGGGCAGGCTCGCCGCGACGACGTCGCGGGGCGCGACCCAGACCGGCCCGGACTCACTGCGCACGCGCACCGGGGTCACGCTGTCGAGGCCGAGGCGGTGCAGGGTCTGCAACACGCCGATGAACTCCTCACCGAGCCCGTACTTGAAGGTGACCCGCTTCGCGTCGAGCCAGCGCGGCATCAGCAACACCTCTTCGTGCTCGACGTTGACGCACTCGACCGGGCCGATCCCCTCAGGGAAGTCGAAGATCTCCGGTTCGCTGAACGGCTGCGTCGTGAACCAGCCGCGGTCCTTCTCGAAGATCACCGGCGGGTTCAGGCACTCCTCGATCGTGGTCCAGATACTGAACGAAGGCGCGAAGATCTCGGCACCGGACTCGTCGCGCACGACGAGATTGGCGCCGTCGCGGGTGCCGAGCTCGTCGATCTCGCTGAACAGGTGGTCGGCAGCGTACCGGGCGAACACGTCGGACAGCCCCGGCTCGACGCCCATCCCGACGAGGGCGAGCCTTCCGGCGGTCTCCCAGTCTGCGGCGAGCGCGAACTGGTCGTCACCGAGCTTGACGCCGGTCTCGTGGTACGGGTCGGTCGGGTGCGGCTCAGAGAGGCTCGCCGCCATGTCGAGGTAGTCGCAGCCTGCGGCGAGCGCCCCGGCGAACACGCTCGGCACGAACTTCGGCTCGACCGCGTTCATCACGTGCGTCGCGCCGTGTTCCCGGGCGACGGATGCGACGCGGTCCGGATCCCCCGCATCGATCTGGGCCGCTGTGAACCGGGCCGCGCTCTCGTCACCGTATTTCGCTGCGACGGCTGCAATCGTCCGTTCCGCCCGGCCGAGGTCGTAGTCGCTCACGATCACCCGCTCGAAGAACGACCGGCGAGCGATGATCTTCGCGAACGCGTCACCGACGCCGCCCGCCCCGACTAGGAGGATTCTCATTCGACGACGCTACCGCGCGCATCCGGTGTTGTCAGCCCTGCACGCCCACCAATTCGACGGAGTTTTTGGCTCAAACGGTCCGAAAAAGCCGTCCCACGACCTCACACCTCACGAAGCCGGTCGAACTGGTTCGGGGGCGGGGGGATGCCGGCGGGCCAGCCGGCGCTCGCCGTCCAGTTTCGCGGCGACGGGCGCCCAGAGCAGCACGGCTACTCCGATGCCGAGCAGCAGGCCGCCGAAGGTGTCGGTGAGCCAGTGCGCACCGAGGTAGGTGCGACTGACCATCATCGCGACGACCCAGATCGTGCCGGTCACCCAGACCCACACCTTCGGGAAGATCAGCGCGAGACAGACGACCATCGTCGCGGCATTCGCTACATGCCCAGAGGGGAATGAACCGAAATCACTCGTGACCAGCATGTCCTGAGGGCGGGCGCGGCCGAAGAGGTTCTTGAGCAGTTGCACGAGCGCGGAACTGACCAGCGTTGCCGCCACGTAGTAGCCCGCCGCCCACGGACGCTTCAGGAGGAGCAGTCCCACCAGGATCAGGACCGGGATGATCACGACCCCGGCGATTCCCGCGCCGAGGAAGTTCATCACGAGCGAGGCGTACTCCCAGATCGGCGCCCGGTGCTCGATGATCTCGTCCATCCACTCGGTGTCGATACCGAGCGGGTTCCCGTTGTCACGAAAGACGATCAGGGCACCGAGGCCCGCGGCGAGCAGCACCGCCACGAGACCACTGAGGAGAGGCCAGCGCCGGGCGATGCGGCGCGCCGCCGGGGCCGCCGCGGCTTCCGGGGCGACGACGGGTGCGGGTTCTGGCTCGGGTGCGCGGGCGCTGTCATCGTCCATCAGCCCATGTTAAACGACCGCCGCAACTGTTCCCGCTACGGACACGTGTTGCCGGTGCGCCGGCCACTATTGTCCGTATCGGCAAGCGTTCGGCAACGGGCGGGCGCGGAGAACGGCGCGGCGCTCAGTGAGCGAGGCGCGGGACCGTCCGCGGGCGCAACACGAACCACAGGGAGCACACCGAGGCGAGCGCGGTTCCGAGCATGACCGCGGCCATCGGCACCGCGGTCGAGACCCCGAGCATCCCGACGACCGGCGAGACGAGACCAGCGAGCCCGTAGTTGCCCGCCCCGAGGAGCGACGCCGCCGTGCCCGCCTCGTGCGGATGCGCGTTGAGCGCGATCACCTGCACGGAGGGGAAGGTGAAGCCGCACGCGGCGATGAAGAACCAGAGCGGCACGATCACGCCCCAGAGCCCGGCGTCGACGAGGCCGAGCACGAGCATCAGGGTCGCGAACACAGCGAGTGCGGCCGTCGAACAGGCCAGGATCCACTGCGGGGCGACGTTGTGACGGTGCATCAGCCGGGAGCTCGTCTGCACCCCGACGACGATGCCGAGGGAGTTCGCCGCGAACAGCACCCCGTATTGCTGCGGCGTGAACGCGTAGACCTGCTGGAACAGGAACGACGACGCCGACAGGTAGGAGAACAGCCCGGTGAAGGTCATCGCGCCGACTATCGCGACGCCGACGAAGGTGCGGTCGCCGAGCACCGCCCGGTAACGCTGGCCGAGGGTGCTATGCCCGGCGTGGTGGCGCTCGTTCACCGGCCGGGTCTCGACGATCCAGATGGCGACCGCAGAGATCACGACAGCGCCATACCCGGCGAGAACGATGAAGATGCCGCGCCAGTTCATCACGAGCAGCAGCTGCGAACCGAGAACCGGCGCGACCACGGGCGCGAGTCCGCTGATCAGGGCCAGACGGGACAGCATCCGCACGAGCGGCTTGCCGCCGAACAGATCGCGCACCATGGCGAGGGCGACGACGACGCCCGCCGCGGCGCCGAAGCCCATCAGCACGCGGAAGACACCGAGCCAGACGATGTCGGGCGAGAGCGCGGCGCCGACGCTGCTCGCAATGTGGAAGCCGGCCGCGAGCATGAGCGGAAGGCGGCGCCCGACCTTGTCACTCCACGGCCCGACGATGAGCTGGCCGAGCCCGAACCCGACCATGGTGCCGGTCAGGGTCAGCTGGATGGCGGCCGCCGAGACGCCGAGCTCGCTCTGCAGAGTCGGGAACGCGGGCAGGTACAGGTCGATGGTGAACGGGCCGAGGGCCGTGAGCGCGCCGAGAATGAGCACGTAGACGAGCCGTTGTCCGCGGGACAGGGCATCACCCGGGTGCCGTCCGGTCGCCCGCAGGTCTGCAGCGGTGATCACGGTCAGGGATTCGGTGGTCACGGCGGGTGCTCCTCAGGTCACTTCCCGCAGGCAACGGATGCCGCAGGCCGGGTCAGGTTGCGTCGAAAGTCCCCAGGGTGCCAGGTCGCACCTGTGTCCAGCCTACGTCGCGGCCGACCGAGTCGGCCCCGGAGCGAATGCAGGACCACGCAGCCGTTGAGGCTGTCCTGGCCTCACAGACCCGCTCCTCCTGCGTTTGACGGCGCCGGCCCCGGGGGTCGGGCCGCGTCGCGCTTAGGCGGTTCGCCCGTCCGGCTGCTCGGCGAGGAGCTGCCTGGCGGCGATGCCGATCACCGCGCTGTATGTCGGGTAGGCGAACCGCACCCGGGCGAGGGTTGCCACGTCGACGCCCGCGGCCATGGCCGTGGTCACGGACTGGACCACTTCCACGGCGTTCTCCCCCGTCGCATGTGCCCCGAGGATCAGTTCCCGCCGGCGGTCGGAGATGAGTTTGAGGAATCCGCGTTCCCTGTCGTCGATCACGGCACGATCGAGGCCCGAGTACCGTATGACCGCGACGACGCAGTGCGGGTCGCGCGCACGGGCATCCGCTTCGGTCAGACCGACCCCGGCGTAGTCGGGATCGGTGAACCCGCCGGCCGGCAACAGGTGGTGCGGCGTGCGACGGTTGGCATCGAGCACGGCGTTCTCCGCAGCCGCCTCACCCTCGAATTGGGCCGCCTGCACGAGCATGTCGCGCCCGTTGGCGTCCCCGACGGCGAAGATGTGCGGAACGACCGATCGGAAGTACCGATCAACGGGGATGGCAGAGCGCTCGGTTGCGATACCCGCCGCCGCGAGGCCGAGGTCCTCAACGTCCGCCGGCCAGCCCGTGGACATGATCACGGCGTCGAAGTCTGCGGCGAACGGATGCCCGCCCTCGACCCAGCGGAGTGTGATCGCCCCGTCGCTCGCCCGCTCCAGACTCGTGATCGTGTCGATCCCCGTGTGGATCGCCACGCCGTTGGACCGGAAGGCGTCGCTCACCGTCACTGCGATATCGGCGTCGGAGGCCATCAGGATGCGCGGCGCGACATCGAGCACCGTCACCCGGGAACCGAAGGCGCTGAACACGGTGACCAGCTGGGCACCTGTGTTGCCCGCCCCGATCACCGCGACCCGATTCGGGAGGCCCGGAAGGTCGAGAACCGCCTCGGGGACCGTCGCGAGTTCCGCACCGGGCACCGGCAGCCGGCGCGAGTGCCCGCCGACGCAGACCAGGAAGGTGTCAGCGGTCAAGGAGCGGCCGGTGTCGAGCACGACCGTGTGCGGACCGGTGAATCGGGCACGGCCCTCGAGCACCAGTGTGATCCCGGCGGCCGTGAAACGCTCTGCCTCGTTTTTGATCGACCGCACTTTGTCGACCTGGGTCTGCACGTGACGCACCACGGCGGGCCACTCAATCCACGGATCGGAGACAACGATCCCATAGCCGCCGAGCGAGCGCGCCTCGCGGATGAGGCGGGCCGTCTTGGCGAGTACCCGCGTCGGCACACATCCGGTGTTGACACAGGTGCCGCCGAGCCGGTCCGCTTCCACGACCGCCACCCGTGCGCCCAGTTCCGCGGCGCGGAGCGCTGCGGCTGTCCCTGCCGGTCCGGCGCCGATGACGACAATGTCGAAGTGATCGGCCGGGCGGTCAGGGTCAGGATGCGATTCGGGCACGGCGGTCTCCTCGGACTTGTGGGCTTGACTGTCCGCCCACTGTGGCCGACTCATCTGAAAACCGCCCGAAAGTCCGCAGAAACTTTGGATCACGCCGCCGCTGAGGCTGTCACGGCCTCACCGACCCGCTCATCCTGCGTTTGCCGGCGGAGGCATCCGCTTCAGTCCAGGCCTGGATGCCCGGCGCGGGCCCCGCGGCTCAGGCCGCGTCGAGGGTCCCCAGCGACCGCGGCCGCACGAGGGTCCACAGCACGACGATCGAGACGACGGCCGTCACGCCCATCACCGCCGACATCGGCACGGCGGTGCCGACCCCGAGCAGTCCGACGATCGGGGAGATCAGCCCCGCGACCCCGAAGTTGGCCGCGCCGAGCAGCGACGCGGCGGTCCCGGCCTCGTGACCGTGCGCATCCAGTGCGATCACCTGCGCCGACGGGAAGGTGAAGCCGCACGCGGCGATGAACACCCAGAGCGGCACGAGGGTACCCCAGAGGCCGGCGCCGGCGCGGTCGAGTACGAGGATCGCCATCGCCGCCGTGAACAGCACGAGCGTCGACACGACGATGATCCACTGCGGGGCGACGTTGAAACGGTGCATCAGCACAGAGGACATCTGCACACCCGCGACGATGCCGAGCGAGTTCACCGCGAACAGCACCCCGTACTGCTGCGGGCTGAAGGCGTACACCTGCTGGAACAGGAAGGGCGAGGCCGAGAGGTAGGAGAACAGCCCGGTGAAGGTCATCGCTCCGATGATCGCGACCCCGACGAAGGTGCGGTCGCCGAGCACGGCCCGGTAGCGCTGGGCGAGCGTGGTGTGCCCGGAGGCGTGACGTTCCCGCACGGGGAGGGTCTCAACGATCAGGAACGCGACCGCCACGACGACGACGACGCCGTAGCCGGCGAGCACCCAGAAGATGCCGCGCCAGCTCATCACGAGGAGGAGCTGCGACCCGATCACCGGGGCGAGCACGGGGGCGAGCCCGCTGACCAGGGCGAGCCGGGACAGCATCCGCACGAGCGGCTTGCCGCCGAACAGGTCACGCACCATCGCGAGGGCGACGACCGCGCCCGCCGCCGCACCGAAGCCCATCAGCACCCGGAAGACGCCGAGCCAGACGATGTCCTGGGACAGTGCGGCGCCGACGCTGGCAAGGATATGGAACCCGGTCGCGAGGAGCAGGGGCAGGCGGCGACCGACCCGGTCGCTCCACGGCCCGACGACGAGCTGGCCGAAGCCGAAACCAATCATGGTCCCGGTCAGGGTCAGCTGGATGGCCGCCGCTGAGACACCGAGTTCGCTCTCGAGCGTGGGGAACGCGGGCAGGTAGAGGTCGATCGTGAACGGGCCGAGCGCGGTGAGGGCTCCGAGCACGAGCACGTAGACCAGGCGCTGCGGCCGGGTCAGGGCATCCCCCGGATGCCGGACGACGGAAATGGGGGCGGTGGCGGTGCTCACGGCGGACGTGTCCTCACTGTGGGTGCTGGGGGCTGGCGCTGGGAGGCATGCTGGGTGCAGGCCGGGCGGTACCGTCGTGCGCCCGGGTGCACGCGACGAAAGACACTCTCGCCCACTGGTGCCAAGGCGGGCGTCACTGCGGCTATTCCCGCCGGACCGCGACACGCCGGAAGGATCAGTCGGAGACGCCGAACCCGTTCGGGTCAGCAAGGATCCCCTCGAAGGCGAGCTCCGCTGCACCGATCATCAACAGGTTCGATCCCAGTTCCGCCGCGCTGATCCGCACGCTCCCGAAGGAGGACGGCAGCGACCATGTGCCGACGGCCGCGCGGAGGCGTTCGGGGTCCGCGTTGAAGAGCGCGCCGAGGAAGCCGCCGAGCACGACGAGCTGCGGGTTGAGGATGTTGATCGCCCCGCCGAGCGCGACCGCGAGGAAGTCGAGCTGGCGGTGCACCTCGGCCTGGACCTCGGCGGATTCCGTCGCGAGCAGGGCGCGTTCGAGTTCGTCGGCGTCCGCGCCGGAGCCGGAGAGTCCGAGCACCGCGAGCAGTTCCTCCCGGCTCACTTCGGCCTCGAGCGTCCCCGTGATCCCCGCGGAGTCGACGCGGGAGCTTCCGCTCACGCGGGTGTGGCCGAACTCGCCCGCGTAGCCGGCGACGCCGCCGACGGGCAGGCCGCCGACGATCATGCCGCCGCCGATGCCGCTCGCCCCGCCGTTCAGGTAGATCAGGTCGGTGATGCCCTTTCCTGCGCCGAAGTAGCGTTCGGCGAGCGCCCCGAGGCTCGCGTCGTTCGCGGCCACGACGGGGAACCCGGTGGCCTGCTCGAGCATGTCCGTGAGCGGTTCGTCGACCCAGCCGAGGTGCGGGGCGAGCCGGACGAGCCCGTCGTGGGCGCGCACGAGGCCCGGAACGGCGACACCGATGCCGACGACCCGGAACCGGGCCTCGAGCTCGCCGCGCATCCCGTCGATGACGGCAGCGGCGATATTCACGGCCTCCGTCGGGCTCGGAGTGTGCTCGGTCGGGTAGCGGATGCGGCGGTGCACGGTGCCGTCGAGGCCCACGATCCCGATCGTGACCGCATCGATCTCGGGGTTCACGGCGAGGGCGACGACCGCGGCGGCCACGTGCACGATGGGGCTCGGCCTGCCGACCTGGTTCGTCGAGTCCGGGTCCCGCTCCCCCGCGAGGCCGAGCTGGGCGAGCTCGCCTACGAGGGCGGCGATGGTCGACCGGTTCAGCCCGGTGAGGCGGGTCAGCTGGGCGCGGGAGGTGGGCCCGTTGCGGTGGACGAGGCGCAGAATGACCGACAGGTTGTGCCGACGGATGTCGTCGTGGTTGTTTCCCTGCACCTGGCACTCCTCCTTCCGCGCGTGTTGCACAAGGCTACCGCCCGCGCCCGGGGGTCAGCGTCCGCCGCTGCGCCGCTTGTTGAAGATGTCGAACGCGACCGCGAGCAGGAGGACGAGGCCCTTGATGGCCATCTGCCACGCGGCATCCACCGAGAGGATCGACAGTCCCATGTTCAGGACACCCATCACGAGGCCACCGACGATGGCTCCGACGACCGTTCCCACGCCGCCCTGAACGGCTGCGCCGCCGATGAAGACCGCGGCGATGGCGTCCAGTTCGTAGTTCTGCCCTGCCGAAGCCACGGCGCCGCCTGCCCGGGCCGTGCTGTCCACGCCGGCGAGTCCGGCGAGCACGCCCATGTTGACGAAGACGTAGAAGTTGACCCACTTGGTCTTCACGCCGCTCATCATGGCGGCGAAGAGGTTGCCGCCGATCGCGTAGACGTGACGGCCGAAGACGGTCTGGTTCAGCATGAACGTGTAGCCGAGGATCAGCACGGCGAGGATGATCAGGATGATCGGGGTGCCGCGATAGCCGGAGAGAAGCCAGGCCAGCCACATGATCGCGATGACCGCAATGCCGGACTTGACGGCCATCTGCACGACGGATTCCATGGGCAGCTCGAGGCGCCGCAGGGTCACACGGGTGCGCAGCTGCTGCGCGACGAGGGCGATGCAGGTGATGGCGCCGAGGGCGAGAGTCAGGGTGTCCCGTCCGCCGAGCTCACCCAGCACTCCGGGCAACCAACCGGCGCCGATCGCCGTGAACGAGTCCGGCAGCCCGCTGATCGTGCCACCGGTCAGCAGGACGAGCGTGAGGCCGCGGAAGATCAGCATGCCGGCGAGGGTCACGATGAAGGCTGGGATGCCGACGAAGGCGATCCAGAAGCCCTGCCAGGCGCCCACGACCGCACCCACGACGAGGGCGAGCAACACGGCCGCCCACCACGGGAAGCCCCATTGGTTCGTCGTGATGGCCGAGACCGCACCGACCATGGCGACGACGGAGCCGACCGAGAGGTCGATGTGGCCTGCGATGATCACGACGACCATGCCGATCGCGAGGATCAACACGTAGGCGTTCTGCTGGATCAGGTTGTTCACGTTGCCGGGCAGCAGCAGCCGGCCCTTCGTGAGCACTTCGAACAGAACGATGATGACGACGAGCGCGGCGAGGATGCCGTACTGGCGGAAGTTGATGGCCAGCCGGGGCTTGCGCGTGGCTGGGGTGGTGGTGGTCATTGCGGTCTAGTCCTTTCCCGCAGTCATGAGGTGCATGAGGCTTTCCTGAGTGGCGTCCTTCGCGGCGACTTCGCCGGTGATGCGACCCTCGGAGATCGCGTAGATGCGATCGGAGATGCCGAGAAGCTCCGGTAGTTCGGAGGAGATGACGACGACGGCCTTGCCCGCCGCGGCGAGCTCGTTGATGATGCCGTAGATCTCATACTTGGCGCCGACGTCGATGCCCCTGGTCGGTTCGTCGAGGAACAGCACATCGGGGCCGGTGAAGACCCACTTCGACAGAACGACCTTCTGCTGGTTGCCGCCGGAGAGCTGCCCCGTGATCGACGAAACGCTCGGCGCCTTGATGTTCATCCGCCTGCGGTAGTCCTCAGCGACCTTGTACTCGCGGTGACGGTCGATCACGCCGAACCGGGCGAGGGTCGCCAGCGCCGCCGCCGAGACGTTAACGGTGATGTCGCCGATCAGGTTGAGGCCGTATTTCTTGCGGTCCTCCGTCGCGTACGCGATTCCGTTGCGGATGGCCTCGTCGACCGTGCGCACCGAGATCTCCGTGCCGTTCTTGAAGACCCGGCCGGTGATGTTCGTGCCGTATGAGCGTCCGAAGATGCTCATCGCGAGTTCCGTGCGGCCGGCGCCCATCAGCCCGGCGAAGCCGACGACCTCGCCCGCGTGCACGGTGAACGAGGCGTTGTCGACGACTTTCCTACTCGTGTCCACCGGGTGGTACGCGTTCCAGTCCTCGACCCGGAGGATCTCCGCGCCGATCGTCGGGTCCCGGGGCGGGAACATGCTGTTGAGGTCGCGTCCGACCATCGAGCGGATGATGCGGGCCTGGGTCGCATCCGGACCGTGCATGTCGATCGTCTCGATCGTCTTGCCGTCCCGGATCACGGTCACCGTGTCCGCGATCCGACGGATCTCCTTGAGTTTGTGGGAGATGATGATGCTCGTGATGCCCTGGCCCCTCAGGTGCTCGATCAGGTCGAGCAGGTGGTCGGAGTCTTCGTCGTTGAGTGCCGCAGTCGGCTCGTCGAGGATGAGCAGTTTCACTCGCTTCGACAGCGCCTTCGCGATCTCCACGAGCTGCTGCTTGCCGACACCGAGTTCGAGCACCTTCGTGGCCGGGTTCTCGTCGAGACCGACCCGGGCGAGCAGGCTCGCGGCCTCGAGGTTGGTCTTGTTCCAGTCGATGACGCCGCGGGTGGCGTTCTCGTTGCCGAGGAAGATGTTCTCCGCGATCGAGAGGTAGGGGCTGAGCGCCAGTTCCTGGTGGATGATGACGATCCCGACCGCTTCGCTGTCGTTGATCGATCTGAACTGGGCCTCTTCCCCCTCGAATTCGATCGTGCCGTCGTAGCTGCCGTGCGGGTAGACGCCGCTCAGCACCTTCATCAGCGTCGACTTGCCTGCGCCGTTCTCACCGCAGATGCCGTGCACCTTGCCGCGCTCGACCTCGAGGGTGACGGAGTCGAGGGCTTTGACCCCGCTGAAGTCTTTCCCGATGTCGATCATCCGAAGAATCGGACCGTTCATGTGTGTCGCTCCTGTCAGCGAATACGTCGTTCGGGTGCGTACCGACCGCGGTGGTGGCGAAGCCCAGGGCCCCGCCACCACCGCAGTCCGTACGGAATTCGGTTTCTTCGGTACGGCTTAGAGGCCGACGTCCGATGCCTTGATGAACCCGGAATCGATGAGCTTCGTCTGCACGAGGTCCTTCGTGACGACCTCAGGGGCCAGCAGGTAGGACGGGACGACCTTCTTGCCGTTGTCGTACGTCTTCGTGTCGTTCACCTCGACCGTTGTGCCGGCAGCGATCGACTGGATCATCGTGAAGACCTGGGCACCGAGGGTACGGGTGTCCTTCCAGACGGTCATCGACTGGGTGCCCGCGAGGATAGCCTTGACGTTCGCCTTGTCGGCGTCCTGACCCGTGATGAGCGGGTAGTCGGCTCCGGCGTTATAGCCGGCCGACTTGAGGGATGCTTCGATACCGACCGCGAGGCTGTCGTTCGGGGAGAGCACGACGTTGACCTTGGCGCCGTTGCCGTAGAACGAGGAGAGCCGGTTGTCCATCTCGGCCTGGGCCTTGTCAGACGCCCACCCCTGGATACCGATCGTGGTCCACTCGTCGTTCGTCTTCGGAGCCTTGCCGCTCGGGACGACCAGCTGGCCGCTCGTCACGTAGGGCAGGAGCACGTCCCACGCGCCGGAGAAGAAGTACTTGGCGTTGTTGTCGTCGGGGCTGCCGGCGAAGGGCTCGAGGTTGAACGGACCCTTGCCGTCCTTGAGACCGAGCTGCTTCTCGATGAACTGGCCCTGCAGCGTGCCCACCTTGTAGTTGTCGAACGTCGCGTAGTAGTCGACGTCGGGGGTCCCGTTGATCAGGCGGTCGTAGGCGATGACCGTGGCGTCCTGCTTCTTCGCGTCGGCGAGGGCCGGTGCGAGAACCTTGCCGTCGATCGCTGCGACGACGAGGATCTTGGCCCCGCCGGCGACCTGGTTCTGGATCTGGCTGATCTGCTGGTCGGTCTTATTGTCCGCGTACTGAAGGTCGACGGTGCAGCCGGCCCCTTCGAGCTTGGTCTTGAGGCCTTCGCCGTCATTGATCCAGCGCTCGAGGCTTCTCGTGGGCATCGAGATGCCGACGTTGCAGTCGGCGATTGCCGCCGTTGTGCTTCCGGTCGCTGATGTGGTGGCCGTTGAACACGCCGCGAGCGAGAGCGCAACGGCCCCCGTAGCGACAATCGTGAACAGCCTCTTGGTTTTCGTCATGATCTGCTTTCTGCTCTGAATGCTGTGATCGCACGAGGAGGCGGCAGTAAAACCACCATTACCCCCTTGTAACGCTGTCATCAACGTCGCGACACGCGCTTATGTTGATGCGTCCAACATATAACAGGATTCGAGCCCGAGTCACCCCTCTTTTGGGCCAGGGATGCAAATCTGGCAATTACAACGTGAGAATTCCGGACCGGAACCGAATTTGTTGCGCAGAACCGCAAAACCGTGCGCGTGCACGGTTTTCCCGGCGCGCCGCAGGCACAATTCCCATACGCGCGCCGGTTGCGCCGCTTCGCGCCAGGCGTGCCTGGCGCGGAGCGGCGGAATTGGCGCGCCGCCGTGGACACGCAGGATCAGGCGGCGGGGATGATTCCCGTGGCGACGAGCTTCGCGTACCAGAGCGCACTGTCCTTGGGGGTGCGCACCTCGGTGTCGTAGTCGACGTAGACGATGCCGAACCGCTTCGAGTAGCCGTATGCCCACTCGAAGTTGTCCATGAACGACCAGACCTGGTACCCGCGCAGGTCGACGCCGCGCGCGAGGGCGCGGTGCGCGGCGGTGAAGTGCCGCTGCAGGTAGTCGGTGCGCAGCGGATCGTGCACGGCGGGGCCGTCCGCGTCCTGCACGCGGATGTCCGGGAAGGCTGCGCCGTTCTCGGTGATCATGAGCGGCTGGTCCGGGAATTCCTCGCTGAGCGACACGAGCAGTTCCTCGAGGCCCGCGGGCTCGATGTTCCAGCCCATGTCGGTGTACGGGCCGGCCTGCTGCACGAATTCGACCCGGTCGGCGCCGGGCCAGGGAGAGCCGGCGGCGTCCTTGTGGCCGTCGGCGCTTTGGCGCGGGGCCTCGCCGTCCCAGAGCCGCACGAGGTTGGTCGAGTAGTAGTTGACGCCGAGCACGTCGATCGGCTGGTGGATGATCTCGGTGTCGCCGGGCCGCACGAAGGACCAGTCGGTGATCAGGGCGGTGTCGGAGAGGACATCCGCCGGGTACTCGCCTTTCAGCAGCGGGCCGAGGAAGACCCGGTTGCCGAGGCCGTCGATCTGCCGAACGGCCTCTGGCCCACCGGGGCCCTCGCCGCGCACGACGTGCAGGTTGAGCGTGATCGAGAAGTCCGGGTCGTTCGTGACGACCTTCCTGAGTTCCGTGATCGCGAGCCCGTGCGCGAGGTTGAGGTGGTGGACCGCGGTCAACGCCTCCGCACCGTCGGTTCGACCGGGCGCGTGCGCCCCGGAGCCGTAGCCCAGGTACGCGGAGCACCACGGCTCGTTGAGCGTCGTCCAGGTGTCGATCCGGTCGCCGAGAGCCGCGCCCATGATCCGCGCGTACTCGGCGAACGCGTATGCGGTCTCGCGGTTGGTCCAGCCGCCCTCGTCCTCCAGGGCCTGCGGGAGGTCCCAGTGGTAGAGCGTCGCGATCGGGCGGATGCCGCGCTCGAGCAGCCCGTCGACGAGCCGCTCGTAGAACGCGAGACCCTTCTCGTTGACCGGGCCGCGCCCGGTGGGCTGGATCCGCGACCACGAGATCGAGAACCGGTACGCGTGCAGGCCGAGCCGCTGCATCAGGTCGAGGTCTTCCTCGAGGTGGTGATAGTGGTCGCTCGCCGTGTCGCCGGTGTCACCGTTCAGAATCGCGCCGGGCGTGTGGCTGAAGATGTCCCAGATCGACGGGCCGCGGCCATCCTCGTCGACGGCACCCTCGATCTGGTACGCGGCCGTCGCCGAACCGAAGATGAATCCGTCGGGGAATTCCAGCCCCGAATCGCGGTAGTCCGGGTTGCCCTGGCGGGAATCGGTCATGAGAGGGTGGCCTTTCGGTTCGCGGATGCTGAGGTGTCGCCTCCCGCGCGTCTGGCGCGGAACGTGGCGTCCGAGTCACTCTGCACCGTGACCCCGTCGCCGTCTTCCACAATCGTAAAGGTCACAACGGAATCGCCGAGCGGATCCGACACCAGCACGGTCCTGGTGGCATCGCCCCCGGGATAGACCGTGATCAGGACGTCCTCGGTGTAGTCGTAGTCCGGCCGGTCGTCCCGCGCGCCCGTCGCGATCACGGCGCCCTCCCGCACCCACAACGGAATGCTGTCGAACGCGTGGGTCTCGCGGCGCCAGGCGGGTCCGGCCGCGGTCTCGCCGGTCAGGTAGTTCGTCCAGGTCCCGGCGGGGAGGTAGTACGACACGTCGCCGGCCTCGCTGAAGACGGGAGCGACGAGTAGGTCGTGGCCGAGCAGGTACTGGCGGTCGAGGTAGTCGACGGCGGGGTCGCCGGCGAATTCGATCTGCATCGGCCGCATGAAAGGGATGCCGCTGCGGTGCGCCTCGAGGCCGACCTGGTACAGGTAGGGCATCAGCGAGAGCTTGAGCTTCGTGAAGCGACGAGTGACGTCGACGGCGCTCTGGCCCGGTTCCTCCGTGCCGTCGTCGAAGAGCCACGGCACCCGGTAGCTCGTGGAGCCGTGCAGGCGGGAGTGGCTCGACATCAGGCCGAAGGCGAGCCAGCGCTTGAGCACAGCCGCATTGGGCATGCCCTCGAAGCCGCCGATGTCGTGGCTCCAGAACCCGAAGCCGGAGAGGGCGAGCGAGAGCCCACCGCGCAGCGTCTCCGCCATCGACTCATAGCTCGACGAGTTGTCCCCGCCCCAGTGCACCGGCTGCTTCTGGCCGCCGACGGTCGCGGAGCGCGCGAACAGCACGGCGTCGCCGACGCCGTGGTGCTCCTGGAGCACCTCGAACACGGCGGCGTTGTAGAGCTGGGTGTACCAGTTGTGCATCCGCTCGGGGCTGGAGCCGTCGTGCCAGACCACGTCGAGCGGGATCCGCTCGCCGAAGTCGGTCTTGATGGCGTCGACGCCCTGGTCGAGCAGGTGCCGCAGCTTGCCCTGGAACCAGGTGACGGCATCCGGGTTGGTGAAGTCGACGAGGCCCATGCCTGCCTGCCAGAAGTCCCACTGCCAGACGGAGCCGTCCGCCCTCTTCACGAGGTAGCCGGCCGCCTGGGCCTCGGCGAAGATCGGGGCGCGCTGGGCGATGTACGGGTTGATCCAGGCGCTCACGTGCAGGTTCTTGCCGTGCAGGCGGGCGAGCATGCCCTCAGGGTCGGGGAACACCCGGGGGTCCCACTCGAAGTCGGTCCAGTTGAACTCGCGCATCCAGAAGCAGTCGAAGTGGAAGACCGAGAGCGGCAGGTCGCGTTCGGCCATGCCGTCGATAAAGGAGTTGACCGTCGCCTCGTCGTACTGGGTGGTGAACGAGGTCGACAGCCAGAGGCCGTACGACCAGGCCGGCACCTGGGCCGGGCGTCCGGTCAGCTCGGTGTAGCGGCCGAGGATCTCCTTGGGCGTCGGGCCGTAGATCACGAAGTACTCGAGGTACTCTCCGGCGACGGAGAACTGCACCTGTTCGACGGACTCGGTGCCGACCTCGAAGGAGACGTGCTCTGCGTGGTTGACGAGTACGCCGTAGCCCCGGTTGGTGAGGTAGAACGGGATGTTCTTGTAGGACTGCTCGCTCGAGGTTCCGCCGTCGGCGTTCCAGATGTCGACGGTCTGGCCGTTCTTCACGAGCGGACCGAAGCGTTCGCCGAGACCGTAGACGAGTTCGCCGACGCCGAGCCCGAGCCGCGCGTGCACGTAAGCGGATGCGGGGGCGAGCCCGGTCTCCGTGACGCCGGAGACCCCGGTGGGTTCCGCCGCGATCGGCGCACCGTCGGCGAGCTGCAGGTAACCGATCGATTTCGGCCCGCTCTCGGTGAGGGTGCGCCCGTCCGCCTCGAAGCGGAGGCTCCAGGGGCTCCCCCTGTCGATGCGCGCGGTCAGGGGGCCGCTCGTGACCGTCCCACCATCGGCGTCGACGGACACGATGCCGCTGCCGGTGACGGCGCCGTCGAGCTCGAAACCGGGCTCCGTGGCTCCGCCGGTGTTCTTGGCCGCCCTCACCCGGATCACGCCGGGCAGCGGGGAGGACAGCGTCACGGAGAGCAGGGCACGGTTGAGCACGTCGCCGCGGTGGGCGATGACCTTGGTGGGGGCGTCGATCCGAAGTGCGTCGCCGTCGCCCGTCGCGCAGGGCACGACCTCGAGGTCGTACGCCTCCTGCGCATAGAGCGGCGTGACGCCGGGACGCACGTGCCAGAATCCATCGGTGAACTTCATTACTTGACTGCTCCTGCGGTAATGCCACGCGTCAGCGTGCGCTGGAAGATGAGGAAGAAGATGAGCGTCGGCAGCAGGCCGAGCAACGCGGATGCGCTCGTGGTGGTGACGTCCATCAGACGATCGCCCTGCAGCACGCTGATCGCGACCGGGACCGTCTGGTTCGCGTTGCTGACCAGGAACGTCAACGGGATCAGGAATTCGTTCCAGGTCCAGATGAAGAAGAAGATCAGGAGCACCGCGAGGGTCGACCGGCTGATCGGGTAGACGACGCGCCAGAGGATCTGCCAGCGGCTCGCGCCGTCGAGGGAGGCCGCCTCGAGGAGTTCCTTCGGGAAGGTTCCGTAGACGCTCGACAGCAGGTAGGTGCCGAAGGCGCTCTGGATGACCGTGAAGATGATGATGACGGCCCAGATGTTGTCGTACAGACCGACCTGCTTGAACATGAAGTAGAGCGGGTAGAGCAGGGCCTCCTGTGGCACCATGTTGGCGAGCAGGATCAGCACGACGATCCAGGTTCGGCCGCGGATGCGGCCGATCCCGATCGCGTAGGCGTTGAACATCGACAGCAGCACGGCGGCCACGGCGACGACACTCGAGATGACGACGCTGTTCCAGAGCTTCTCCGGGAAATTGACCCTGGTCCAGAAGTTGATGATGCCGTCGAAGTAGAGGTTGCTCGGCAGGGCAAGGGGGCCGGAGCTGTTGTAGTCGGCCGGCGACTTGAAGGAGTTGATCACGATCATCACGAACGGGATCGCGATGAACAGGCCGATGATGATGGCGATGAACAGGATGACCCAGTCGCCGGTGGTCTTGCGGGTGTGCACCTTGGGCAGCTTGAGCGGCTTGGGCTCTGGGGCGCCGGAATCGCGGCGGGGACGGATTTTCTCGGTCAGGGTAGTCATGGCTAGCGCTCCTCGTCCTGGCGCTCGAGCCGGGTCTGGAAAGTGATGAAGATGATCGCGACGATGGCGACCACGACGGTCAGGGCCGTGGCGATCGTTGCGCCATAGCCGACCTGCTGGTTCTGGAAGAACTCGCTGTAGGAGTAGTAGCTCGGAACCATGGTCGAGGTGCCCGGCCCGCCGCGGGTCAGGGCGTAGATCGGGCCGAACACTTTGAGGGCTGCGATCGTGCAGGTCAGGGTCACGACGAAGATCTCCGGGCGGATGATGCCGACGGTGATGGCGCGGAACCGCTGGAACCAGTTGGCGCCGTCGAGCTCCGCAGCCTCGTAGAGCTCCGGGTCGACGCGCTGGAGGGCGGCCATGAATATCACGATCGGGTAGCCGAGCTGGACCCAGATCATGATGACCATGACGCAGGCCATCGCGGTGTCCGGGCTGCCGAGCCAGTTGTGTTCGAGGCCGCTGAGTCCGATGGCGCCGAGCACCTGGTTGAGCGCGCCGTTCTCCGGGCGGAGGATCCAGCCGATCACGATCGCCGCGATCACGGTCGGCAGGATCTGCGGGAGGTAGTAGGTGGCACGGAGGAAGCTGGCGAACTTGCCGCCGAATTTTTTGCCGACGAGGTCGAAGAGCATGGCCGCGAGAACGAGGCCGAGCAGGGTCGGTACGACGACCATGGCCACGATCATGGCGATCGAGTTCCCGAACGAGGTCCAGAACACGTCGTCGCCGAAGAGCTTGGTCCAGTTGTCCAGGCCGATCCAGACCGGAGGCTTGATACCGCGGTACTTGGTGAAGGTCAGGAAGAAGTTCCAGCCCAGCGGAACCAGGACGATGATGGTGAGCAGGAGCAGGCCCGGCACCAGGTAGAGCCAGAAACCCTTGCCGCCCGCGCCGGGGATGAGGCTCTGCACAGGTGCGCGGCGAACGCGCTTGCCCGCAGGCTTGCCCGCCCGGCGCGGGTGCGATTCGGTTGTCTCAGTGGCCAGCGGGGCTGTCATGACCATCGCCTTGCCTTTCTTCAGTTCAGGGGTCTGCCGCGCAGCCACGACGCCGTGCCTGCGCGGCAGGAAGAGGGGGGTGCGGGTCGCGCCGGGGAGGCGCGACCCGCGGCGGACTACTTCTTGATGTCCTTGATGCCGTCGTTGTATTCGGTGCCGAGTTCGGTCAGGACGTCCTTGGACGACTTGGTGCCGTTCATGAGCTCCTGCAAGCCGGCGTTCAGCTGGTCGTAGAAGGTCGGGGTGGGCCAGTCGGGGTAGAAGCCGATGCCGTCGCGCGCGGTGAGCGTGTTGAAGTTGGCGATCAGTTCCTGGCTCTTCGGGTCCGTGATGTCCGAGGCGTTCGCGGCGACGGGGACGCCACCGTTGTTGCCGATCAGTGCCTGGATCTCCGGGCGCATCGTGATGTCGATGAATGCGGCGGCGAGGTCCTTGTTCTTGGCCTTCTCGGGGACGACCCACATGTTTCCGCTGGATCCGGGAGACATCGTGGCGCCGGGGTAGAGGAAGGTGCCGAAATCGAAGCCCTTGATCTCTGTCGTGAAGCGGTTGTACCACCAGCTGCCGGAGAAGAAGATCGGGCTCGTCCCAGCGATGAACGCGGTGCCGGCATCCTCTGCCTTGGTCCCGGTGGCGTCCTTGGAGATGTAACCCTTGTCGGTCCAGTCCTTGATGGTGTTGGTCGCGTAGGTCAGTTCCTTGCCCTGCCAGTCAACGTCACCGGTGTAGAGCTGGTAGTCGTTGACGAAGCTGCGGTCTGCCTTGGTCAGCGCGAGCTGGTACCAGAGCTGGCCGAGCGGGTACTCGGCTGCCGACTCGGCCAGCGGGGTGATCCCGGCGTCCTTGAAGGTCTTCAGTGCGGCTTCGAACTCGGCCTGCGTGGTCGGGATCGCGACGTTGTACTTCGCGAACATGTCCTTGTTGTAGTAGGCCTCGACGAATTCGCCGTAGTTCGGAACGCCGTACCAGGAGCCGGAGCCCATGATGCCGTTTTCGTCATACTTGGCGGTGGTCTGCAGGGAGGGGGCGAGCTTCGCGTCCCAGCCGTACTGGCTGACGTAGTCGTCGAGGTTGCTGAGCAGCCCCTGGCTTGCGAGCAGGCCGGCGGTGGCGTTGCCCTTGTTGTACTCGAGGATGTCGGGGGCCTGGTCGGAGTTGAGGACCTGGCTCGCGGTCGAACGGATCTGCTCGAAGCTCTTCGCTTCGAACTTCACCTTCGCGCCGGTCTCCTTTTCGAAGACCTTGATCGCCTCGTTCCAGGCGATTCCCATCGCGCTGGTGTCGGACTCGAAGTCCCAGAGCGTCAGGGTCTTGCCGGTGCCGTCAACCGGCCCGCTGCTCGCTGCGGTTGTCGACCCGCCGGTTGAACCGCTCGCACAGCCGGTCAAGAGTGCCGCTGCCGCCGTCATTGCGACGACAGCGAGGGCGCGCTTTCCTAATCTCACGTTCTACCTCCTTGTAGTGGCGACACCGATTCCTGTCGCCGATGACGACCCCAGCGCGAGCGGAATCGAAACGCTTCGATAATTGCTGTGCCTATCGTCTGCCGAAACGCTTCGACAGTGGGTCGCTTTGAAGCATAGGTGCCCGCGGATGCGTGCACAAGATGTTTGTTGATATTCGCAACATATCCGCGTCGCGAGCATCCGCCCGGCCGTGGTCCCCCGAATCCTCCAGCTGAGGTGTCATCGACGACCGAAGGCGGCACGGCGCACCCGCGCGCGAAGATCGCGCCGCGGGGCACCCGGCTTCATCCGGTACATGTCGGCGTCCGCCCTCGCGAACAGATCCTCCGCGCTCGCGCCGTGCGCCCCGATGGCCACGCCGATGCTGGCCCGGAGCGCGAGGGTGAGGTCTCCGATCGGGAACACCGAGCGCATCCGCTCGGTGATGCGCTCGACGAGGGCCGACGCCTCGGGAATGCCGCCGGTGATGAGGATGACGAATTCATCGCCGCCGAGGCGCGCGACGAGGTCACTGGGCCGGACCACGGCGCTCAGCCGCTCGGCGACCAGGCAGAGCACGGTGTCGCCGACGGCGTGACCGTGCCGGTCGTTGATGGACTTGAAGTCGTCGAGGTCGCAATAGACCAGCGCCACCTCCCCGGGCTCCCGGCCGACGGCCTCCTCGAGGGCCGAAATGAACTGCCGGCGATTGGCCAGGCCGGTCAGGTCGTCATGGTTCGCGGCCCGGTCGAGCTGACGCTCTGCGTGGACGAGTCCCGTGATGTCGCGCGACACACTCAGGTATTGCGTGACGCGGCCCTCGGCGTTGCGCTTGAACGGGGTGAGTCCACGCTCGACCCACAGGCTGCGCCCGTCGGCGGTCACCATCCGGTGCCGGCAGTGCACGACCTCGTGATCGAGGGCCAGCCGCACTCGCTCCTGGGCGTCGCGGTAGATGCCCCGGTCTTCGTTGGGAACGGCGCGGTCCCGTTCAGCCGGGTCCGACAGGCCCTCGACGCTGTAGCCGTAGGTCTCGCTCAGGGACTTCGACGCCCAGAGAAGCTTCTCCCCGTCAAGGTCGAACACCGTGATCAGGTCGGGGGTCGTCTCGAGGACGGCGTTCTGGAATTCGAGCACTTCCCCGAGACGTTGCTGCGCCGCCATCCGCTCCGAGACGTCGGCGACCTGGACGAAGAAGCCTCCGGCGATGTCTGGCTGGTAGTCGACCTGCAAGTGGCGCGTCACGCCACCGGCGTCGACGAGGGTCCGGTCGAAATGCTGCGGGATTCCGTCGAGTGCGCCACGCACCATGGGAAAGTTAGTCGCGTAGAGCTCGGAGCCGAGCACCTCGCTGATATGCCGGCCGCGCATTGCCGCGGCGTCACCGCCGAGAAGCATGCCGTACGCGGTGTTGGCGAGGTCGCAACGGAGGTCGTTGTTCCAGTGCCCGATCAGGGCGGGGACCCGGTCGATTGCGGTTCGCAGGAGGTCCCGTTCTGCCACGAGTGCCTCGTAGTCGTCCATCGTCACCTTCGCCCGAGGAATGCGACCACGGCAACCCGTCGAAGCTCCCCACTTGGAGGGTACAGGTCCCGGGGCATTCCACACCCTTCCCGGAGAAGATCCGGCGGTGGGACCCGGCTTCCCGGGTCGGGAGCTGGTCAGGATCGCGGGGAGGCCCTGGGCCGATCCGGCGGCGGCGCGATCGAGCCGCGCTCGTAGAAACGCGGAGGGACGAGTTCGATGCGGGGCTCGATCGGACCGCTCACCTGCTCGATGGCGAGCGTGACCGCGCGCCAGCAGGAGTCGGCGGCGACGAGCGGGATCGTGTCGAGGGGAGGCTCGAAGTGATCGGTCTCGAAGCTCGCACAGGCCGCAAGCACCGAGAGATCGCGGGGTACCCGCAGGCCCCGTTCACGCAACACGTCCAGCACCGCGGTGTGCATGCTCTCCTCGGCATGGAGGACGAGCGCCGTCGTCTCCGGGCGCTCCGCGAAGAGCGCATCGAGGGCGATCCGGACGCTCGGACCGTCCCGCTCGGGCATCACGAACGCCGTCTCGACCCCGTGGGCCGCAGCGGCCGCGAAGAAACCGTCGCGGAACCGGGGCGGGAAATTCGAGCCGCGGGCATAGACGCCGGGAGAGTGCCCGATCAGCCCGATCGACCGGTGCCCGGCTGCCACCAGCTTCTCGACCGCGAGCGCCGCAGCGGCCTCGAAGTCGAGGTCGACGCAGACGAGACCGGCAGCATCCCGCGGAATCCCGATGAAGGTCGCCGGTACGCCGAGCTCGCGGATGACCGCGACCCTGTCGTCGTCGCCCGCCACGTCGAGCACGATGATGCCGTCGACGAGACTGCTCGACGCCACCCGGCGCAACCCGCTCGTCGCCTCGTCCTGGGTGAGCAGCAGCACGTCGTAGTCGTGTTCGCGGGCGGCCTGCGCGACCGCGAGCACGAAGGCCATGTGCGCCGGCGCATAGGTATCCGCGTGAAAAGGCGCCGTGAGGGCGAAGATGTTGGTGCGGGTGCCCGCGAGCATCCTCGCCCCTGCGTTCGGACGATAGCCGAGACTCTCGACGGCATCGAGCACGCGCAGCCGAGTGGATGCCGCGATCGACCGCTTGCCGGACAGCGCGTAGGACACCGTGCTGATCGAGACACCGGCAACCCGCGCAACGTCGTGGATGCTCGCCATGACGCCGACCTCGCTTCCCGAAAATAAATGTCTTGTGGCACAGTCTGACCCATGAACCAATGGACCAGAACCATCCCGTCCCGGGTTTGTTGTGAGATTCTACTTAAACGGGTCAGGGGTCACGGATGCCGACAGTCCGGTCACTAGGGTGGTCAGGCATGACGGTCTTCGCGAATCCGGTCCTGCCCGGAATGTACCCCGATCCCTCGGTCTGCCGGGTCGGCGACACCTTCTACCTTGCCAATTCGTCGTTCGAGTACTTCCCCGGCCTCCCGGTGCACTCGAGCACCGACCTCGTCACCTGGACGCCCCTCGGCCACGCGATCGACCGCACCGGGCAGGCCGGCCTGCTCGACCTCGCCGGGGTGCCGGACTCCGGCGGCCTCTATGCGCCGACCCTGCGCCATCACGACGGTCTGTTCTTCCTCGCCTGCACCGTTGTCGGCGGCGCGGCGGACGCGTCGTTCTTCCTCACCGCGACCGACCCGGCCGGCCCCTGGTCCGATCCGGTGTTCCTCGAGAGCGCGCGCGGCATCGATCCGACGGTCTTCTTCCACGAGGGCAGGGTCTGGTGGGCCGGCTGCCGCCTCGTCGAACCCGGCGCATACCCCGGCCAGACCGAGATCTGGCTCCGCGAGCTCGACCCGGTCGTCGGGCGACTCTTCGGCCCGGAGCACATCCTCTGGAATGGCGCGGTTGCCGGTGCGGTGTGGGCGGAGGGCCCGCACCTCTTCGCGCACGACGGGTGGATCTACCTCCTCGCCGCCGAGGGCGGCACCGAACGGAACCACGCCGTCTCGGTCGCCAGGTCGCGGTCCGTCACGGGCCCGTACGTCGGGAACCCCGCCAACCCGATCCTGAGCCACCGCCAGCTGGGAGCCACCGCGTGCGTGCAGAACGTCGGGCACGCCGACCTCGTCGAGGCAGGGGACGGCTCCTGGTGGGCCCTCGCCCTCGGCGTGCGCAGCCGCGCGGGCGGCCACGTGCTCGGAAGGGAGACCTTCCTCGCACCCGTCGCCTGGGAGTCGGGCTGGCCCGTGTTCAACCCGGGTGCAGGCCGGCTCGGCGAGCGCGGCAGCACACCGTTCACGAGCGCGGATGCGCCCACCCCGGCCGAACTGCGCGACACATTCCCGCCGGGCCCGCTCGCGGCGCACTGGCTCGGCGTGCGCGGGCCGGTGCCGGGAGCGCACACCTCGGCGGCCGGCTTGCATTTCGAGCCTCCTGCGCCACAGGCCCCGGCCGGGTCGACATCGGCGCCACGGGCCGTGACGAGGACGCCGGCCGCGTTCCTCGGGTACCGTTTGCGGCATCTCGACGTGCGGGCCGGTATCCGCCTGGTACTGCCGCACCCGGGGGCCACGGCCGGGCTCGCCCTGCGGCAGAGCGAGGATTTCGGCCTGCGCCTCGCGCTTGCGCACGCGCCGGCCGGCTGGGCGGCGACCGCGATCGCGCGCGCGGCCGGCACCGATGCGGTGCTCGGCAGTGTGCCGATCGGCCCCGTCCCGCCGGGCTCGGTCCTCGGCCTCACCGCCGAGCTGTCCGCGGCGGGGGTCGAATTCGCGGTCACGGTCGCCGGCCAGACGCGCGTCGTCGCCCACACGGATGCCGCCATCCTGACGACCGAACGCGCCGGCGGCTTCGTGGGCACGCTCGTCGGGCCTTTCGTGAGCGGCGAGACCGGGCACCCGGTCACGGTCACCGGCTTCGACTACGTGCCGACGGCATCCGCCACGCCCTGACCGAACCGATTCGACGGAGTTTTTGCCCGGAAAGCGCTTCAAACGCGCTCCCACGCGCAAAAAACCCAAAAAGTCCGTCGAATCGGTTCGGAGTCAGGCGAGAGGGGCCGTACTCTGCCGCGTGACGAGGCTCGTCGCAAGATCCATCCGCTGCACGGTTCCGCCAGGGGAATGCCGCATGCTGACCGCGAGATTCGCCGCGGCCTCCGCCATCTCGGTGAGCGGCTGCCGGATCGTCGTGAGCGGCGGCCCGACCCACCGGGCGAGGGGGAGGTCGTCGTAGCCGACGACCGAGAGGTCGGCGGGGATGCGCAGCCCCAGCGCCCTGGCCGCCTCGTACACGCCCATCGCCTGGAGGTCGCTCCCCGCGAAAATGGCGGTCGGCCGGTCCGGCCGGTCGAGCAGCTCGACCGCGCGCACCCGGGCCCCTTCCGGGTGAAAGTCACCGTCGAGCACGAGGGAGGAGTCGTAGGCGATTCCGGCCGCTTCGAGCGCGGCACGGTACCCGCCGATCCGCGCGATCGAACACAGCATGTCGACCGGGCCCCCGATCATGCCGATCCGGGTGTGCCCGAGGTCGATGAGGTGCCGGGTCGCCGCGAGGCCGCCAAACCAGTTCGCCGAGCCGATCGAGGGAACGTCCGGGGTCGGCTCCCCCGCCGGGTCAACGACGACGAAGGGGATGCCGCGGGTCGCGAGCTTCTGCTTCTGCTCCCCCGAGAGGTCCGAGAAGACCAGGATCACCCCGACCGGATTGCGGGCGATCACGCCGTCGATCCACTCCACGGACGGCGCGTGCCTGTCGCCGCTCTCGGTGAGGACGATGCTGAGCCCGTTCGCCCGCGCGACGCGCTCGACCCCGCGGATGATCTCGATCGCCCAGACGCTCTCGAGCTCGTGGAAGACGAGCTCGAGCAGCGGCGCGGAGGCCGCTGCGTCGCCGCGCCGGCTGTACCCGTTGCGGGAGAGCAGCTCTTCGACCCGGGTGCGCGTCGCCGGGGCGACGTCGCCGCGCCCGTTGAGCACCTTGGACGCGGTGGAGAGCGACACGGCCGCGAGCGCGGCGATCACCGACAGGGTCACGCGGTCCGGACTCTCCCGGCCTTCTTCGACGATCGACATGGCCTCATTCTTCCCGAAGCCTCAGCCCCGTGCATCCGTTTGGTTTGTAGCTTGACGCAACAAACCCTGCGCCATAGACTCCAGTCATCCTAATCACTTTCGGCAACTTTGCCGAAACTTTTGAGAGGCGTTCAATGTCGAACACGAGCAGGTGGCTCAAACGAGCCGTCGCCGCATCCGCAGTAATCGCGTTGGGAGTCACGCTCTCCGCGTGCTCCGGCACATCAGGCAGCACCGCCAACAGCAACCGTCCGGAAAATGTCATCCACGTCGCCGTCTACGGAGACGCAGGCAACACCGTCGAGCAGGCCATGGTCGACAAATTCAACGCCACCTCCAAGGTCCAGGTCATCCTCGACCGGATCCCCGGCGCCAACTACCAGCAGAAGCTCCAGACGATCATCAGCACCGACGCGGCGCCCGACGTCTTCTTCAACTGGGGCGGCGGCAGCATCCAGCCGTTCGTGAAAGCCGACCTCCTCCTCCCCCTCACCGACATGATCAAGTCAGACCCGGCCCTCGAGTCGAGCTTCCTGCCCTCGGTCTTCAACGCCGCCGCGATCGACGGCGTGCCATACGGCATCCCGATGCGCGGCACCCAGCCGGTCATCCTGTTCAACAACAAGCAGGTCCTGACGGATGCGGGAATCGAAGCCCCGAAGACCTGGGACGACCTGCTCGCCGACGTCAAGGTCCTTTCTGCGAAGGGAATCACCCCGATCGCCCTCGGCGGCGCCGACCAGTGGCCGACCTTGATGTGGTTCGAGTACCTCTTCGACCGCGTGGCCGGCCCCGACCTCCTCACGAAGGCCATCGGCGGCGACACGACCGTCTGGGACTCCGCTGACGGCAAGGCAGCACTCACCAAGCTCAAGGCCCTCATCGATGCGGGCGCCTTCGGCACCAACTTCGACTCCGTGAGCTTCGTCGACGGCGGCTCGCCCGCGCTGCTCCGCACCGGCAAGGCTGCCTTCGAGCTCATGGGCTCATGGGAGTACTCCACCCAGCAGACCGCCGACAAGGCGTGGACCGAAGCCAACCTCGGCTACACCGGCTTCCCGTCGATCGCCGATGGCAAGGGTGACGGCGCCGACCTCGTCGGCAACACGAACAACTACTACTCTGTCATCAAGGCCACCCGCTATCCGGACACCGCCCGTGACTTCCTGAAACTGATGTACTCCGACGAATTCGTCCAGGCCCAGCTCGGTATCGGCAACCTCCCCACGACGACCACGACCGAGAAGTTCCTCGACCAGGCCGCCGACCCGGCATACGCGACCTTCCAGTTCAACCTGGTCAAGGATGCACCCGCGTTCCAGCTCTCCTGGGACCAGGCATACCCCCAGTCGGCATCCGCCGACATGAAGACCGCGGTTTCGCAGTTCTTCACCGGCAAGCTCGACGTCGCCGGCTTCATCTCCGCGATGCAGGCACTCTAGGTAACTGACCATGAAGCGTCCAACCACCGGGCGCTCACGGCACTCGGGCGGCCCCAACGTGGGCCGCCCGGGCTTCGCCTGGGCCCTCCCCGCCACAGTCTTCTTCGCCCTCTTCGCGATCGTCCCCCTCATCGGCGTAGCGGTGATGTCCTTCACGAGCTGGAGCGGCCTGGGCTCTCCGGAGTTCAACGGGCTCGACAACTGGAACAAGCTCCTCAGCGACAAGGTGATGATGCAGAGCCTCTGGTTGAGCGCCCTGCTCACCCTGCTCGGCGTCGTCATCCAGACCCCGCTCAGCATCCTGCTCGGCGTCTGGGCCGCGGGACAACAGAAGAACCGCGCCGTCCTCTCCGCGATCTACTTCATCCCGCTGCTGCTCTCCTCCGCGGCCGTGTCGGTGCTCTGGCGGGCCCTGCTCGACCCGAACTTCGGCATCCCCGGCCAGCTGGCCGGGATCTTCGGCGGCGACGGCAACCTGCTCGGCAGCCAGGCCGGCGCGATCGCCGTGCTGACCTTCGTCGGCGCGTGGCAGTTCACTCCGCTGCACACCCTGCTCTACCAGGGCGCTGCCCGGTCGGTCCCGCCCGTGCTCTACCAGGCAGCCGAGATCGACGGCGCCGGCACGATGCGCACGTTCTTCAGCATCACCCTGCCGCAGCTGCGCAACACCATCGTGACCTCCGGCATCCTGATGGTCGTCGGCGGCCTCACCACGTTCGACACCGTGCTCATCCTGACCAAGGGTGGGCCGGGCACCGACACCACCATCACGCCGTACTACATGTACCGGAAGGCGTTCCAGTCCTTCGACTTCGGCGTCGGCAGCGCGATCGCGCTCGTCCTCGTGGTCATCGCGACGGCCATCTCGCTCATCATGGTCAGGGCGACCGGCTACGACAAGATGAACAGCGCCCAGGAAGGCATCTGATGAAGCCCCGACCGAATTACTTCGCAGGGGCCGGCAGCATCATCTGGCTCCTGATCGTCCTCGTCCCGATCTACGTCATGGTCACGGCGACGATCCAGACCCAGCAGGGCTACGCATCCGCCGGCCCGCTGTCATTGCCGAGCTCGTTCACCCTCGACAACTTCGGCGCCCTCGTCACGGGCGGGTTCCTCACCTACGTGTGGAACACCGTCATCGTCACGGTGAGCGTCGTCGCGATCGTCGTGCTCGTCGTCCCGCCGCTCTCCTACGCGGTCGTCCGCAGCCGGAGCCGGGGCATCTCGCTGATCTTCCGCACCTTCCTGCTCGGCCTCGCGATCCCGGCCCAGGCCGTCATCGTGCCGATCTTCTACCTGATCTCGGTCGCCGGGCTCTACGACAGCCTGATCGGCATCATCCTGCCGACGGCGGCATTCTGCCTGCCGATCTGCACCCTGATCCTGACCGGCAGTATGCGCGACATCACCCCGGAGCTCTACGAGACCATGGCCATGGACGGTGCGACGCCGATGCGCAGCTTCTTCCAGCTCGTGCTTCCCCTCTCCAAGAGCGGCATCTCGACGATCATCGTCTTCTCCGCGCTCCAGGCGTGGAACGGGTTCCTGTTCCCCCTGATCCTGACCCAGTCGGCCTCGACCAAGGTGATCACCCTCGGACTGTTCGACTTCCAGTCGCAGTACGGCGTCAACATCCCGGGGCTGATGGCGGCCGTGCTGCTCTCGATGCTCCCGGTTCTCTTCGTGTACCTATTCGCCCGGCGCGCTCTCGTTCAGGGCCTCATGGGCGTCGGAGGCAAGTAACCATGACCGACACACTCTCCCCCGTTCCGTCCGAGGCCCCTGCCCGGGCAGATGCCGCGCCGCACGCCTGGCAGGACACCGCACGCTCCCCCGCCGAGCGCGTCGACACTCTGCTCTCCGCGATGACCCTGCGCGAGAAAGTCGCCCAGCTCTACGGAGTCTGGGTCGGCGCCTCCAACGACGGCGGGGGCGTCGCCCCGTACCAGCACGACATGGAGGACGTCCTCGACCTCGACGCCCTCCTGCCGCACGGCCTCGGCCAGCTGACCCGGCCGTTCGGCTCCGGGCCCGTCGACGCCGCCGTCGGCGTCGTCTCCCTCGCGTGCAGCCAACGTCGCATCGTCGCGGCCGGCCGCTTCGGCATCCCCGCCCTCGCTCACGAGGAGTGCCTCGCCGGCTTCACCGCGTGGGGCGCGACCGCATACCCGGTTCCGCTGGCCTGGGGCGCGACCTTCAACCCCGGCCTCGTGCAGGAGATGTCGAGCCGGATCGGCGCGAGCATGCGCTCCGTCGGAGTGCACCAGGGCCTCGCCCCCGTTCTCGACGTCGTACGCGACGCCCGTTGGGGCCGCGTCGAAGAGACCATCGGAGAGGACCCGATCCTCGTCGGCACCATCGCGACCGCCTATGTGCGCGGTCTCGAATCCGCAGGCATCGTCGCGACCCTCAAGCACTTCATCGGTTATTCCGCATCGAAGGCCGGCCGCAACCTCGCCCCCGTCTCGATCGGCCGCCGCGAATTCAACGACGTGCTCGTCCCGCCGTTCGAAATGGCGGTGCGCGAGAGCGGGGTCCGCTCCGTGATGCACGCGTACACCGACATCGACGGCGTGCCGACCGCCGCAGACCCGACCCTGCTCACCGGGCTCCTCCGCGACACCTGGGGCTTCACCGGAACGGTCGTCGCCGACTATTTCGGCATCGCCTTCCTGAAGACCCTGCACGCGATCGCCGCGACCTGGGGGGATGCCGCGGTGCAGGCCCTCCGCGCCGGCGTCGACGTGGAGCTGCCGACGGTCAAGACCTTCGCGGAACCGCTCCTCGCCGAGATCGACGCCGGCCGGCTTTCGAGCGACTACATCGACCGTGCCGCCCGGCGCGTGCTGCTGCAGAAGCTCGACCTCGGCCTGCTCGACGCCGACTGGTCGCCGCTCCCGGCCGGCTGGACCGAGACCGACCTCGCCGACGTCGAGGCCGTGCGCGGGCGGGTCGATCTTGATCCCGCCGCCAGCCGGAGCGTCGCGCGCCGGATCGCCGAACAGTCGGTCGTGCTGCTCACGAACGCCGGCCTGCTGCCGCTCGCGCCGACATCCGCTGGCTCACCGCTGCGGATCGCGGTCGTCGGCCCCAACGCCGACGACGCGCTCAACCTGCTCGGCTGCTATTCGTTCCCCGGCCACGTCGGCACCCTGCACCCCGAGGTGCCGATCGGCATCGAGATCCGCACGGTGCTCGAAGCCGTCCGCAGCGAGTACCCCACGGCGACCGTGACATACACGCCCGGAGTGACCGTCGACGGGACCGATGAGACCGGCATCGCGCCAGCGGCACGTGCCGCCGCCGACGCCGACCTCGTGATCATCGTGCTCGGCGACCGGCCCGGCCTGTTCGGTCGCGGGACCAGCGGGGAGGGCTGCGACGCCGAGTCGCTCGAACTGCCCGGCCGGCAGTGGCCGCTGCTCGACGCGGTCCTCGCGAGCGGCACCCCCGTCGTGACCGTGCTCGTCACCGGACGCCCGTACTTCCTGCACGATGCGCCCGACCGGGCCGCGGCCATGCTGCAGTCGTTCTTCCCCGGCGAGGAGGGCGCTGGTGCACTCGCCGGCGTGATCAGCGGCCGGGTCAACCCGTCCGGCCGGCTGCCCGTGAGCGTGCCGAACCACGCGGGCGGCCAGCCCGGCGGGTACCTCGCAGCGCCGCTCGGAAGCCGGAATGAGGTCTCCAACCTCGACCCGACCGCACGCTTCCCCTTCGGCCACGGTCTCGGCTACAGCGGCTTCGAGTGGACCGACGCCGCGATCGGTGCGGCCTCGATAACCACGGATGCCGCAACGACGGTCGCGCTCACGGTCACGAACGCGGGCGCCCTCCCCGGGGCCGACGTGGTGCAGCTCTACCTGCACGACCCGGTCGCCTCGGTCGTGCGCCCGGTGAACCGGCTGATCGGCTACGCGCGGGTCGAGCTCGGGGCGGGTGCGAGCGCACGCGTCGAGTTCGCGGTGCCCGCCGACCTGTCCGCGTTCACCGGCAGGGACGGCGACCGCATCGTCGAACCCGGTGCTCTCGAGCTGCGGCTCGGGCACTCGAGCGCGCTCTTCGCCGCAACCCTCGACCTGCGGCTCACCGGGCCCGTGCGCACCGTCGACCACACCCGCGCCCTCGTGGCCGCAGCGACAATCACCCCGCGCTGAAGCCCGGCCCGACCGGCCCGTTCCGGTCGCACCGATTGCCGGGTGGCGGTAGCGCGGCATCCGCTTTTCCCCTAATATGTTTATAGGTACAACAAATCATCAACGTCGCTGACAGACAAGGAACCTCATGGCCATCACGCCCACCCCCGCAGACAAATTCTCCTTTGGCCTCTGGACCATCGGCTACAACGGCGCTGACCCGTTCGGTGGGCCGACCCGTCCGCCGCTCGACGTCGTCGACGCCGTGGAGAACCTGGCGAAAATCGGGGCGTACGGCCTGACCTTCCACGACAACGACCTGTTCCCGTTCGGCTGCACGGAAGAGAAGCGCCAGTCGCAGATCGACCGCGTCAAGCAGGCCTGTGCAGACACCGGCCTGATCATTCCGATGATCACGACGAACCTGTTCAGCGAGCCCGTCTTCAAGGACGGCGGCTTCACCTCGAACGACCGCAGCGTCCGCCGCTTCGCCCTCCGCAAGGTGCTGCGCAACCTCGACCTCGCGGCCGAGCTCGGCGCGAAGACCTTCGTGATGTGGGGCGGGCGCGAAGGCGCGGAGTACGACTCGGCCAAGGACATCCGCTCGGCCCTCTCCCGATACCGCGAGGCCGTCAACCTGCTCGGCGATTACGTCACCGACAAGGGCTACGACATCCGCTTCGCGATCGAGCCCAAGCCGAACGAACCCCGCGGCGACATCCTGCTGCCGACGATCGGCCACGCGATGGCGTTCATCACGACCCTCGAGCGCCCCGACTTGGTCGGCGTGAACCCCGAGGTCGGCCACGAGCAGATGGCCGGGCTCAACTTCGCCGCCGGCATCGCCCAGGCCCTGTACCAGGGCAAGCTCTTCCACATCGACCTCAACGGCCAGCGCGGCATCAAGTACGACCAGGACCTCGTCTTCGGCCACGGCGACCTGCACAACGCCTTCGCGCTCGTCGACCTGCTCGAAAACGGCGGCCCGAACGGCGGCCAGGCCTACGAGGGCCCGCGCCACTTCGACTACAAGCCGAGCCGTACGGAGGACATCACGGGCGTCTGGGACTCCGCCAAGGCCAACATCCAGACGTACCTGCTGCTCAAGGAACGCGCCGCGTCCTTCCGCGCCGACCCCGAGGTGCAGCAGATGCTCGCCGCGGCCAAGGTGCCCGACCTCGCACTGCCGACCCTCGGCGAAGGCGAGACGTACGAGGACCTGCTCGCCGACCGCGCCTCCTACGAGGACTTCGACACCGACGCGTACTTCGGCGGCAAGGGCTTCGGCTTCGTTCGCCTGCAGCAGCTGGCCCTCGAGCACCTGCTCGGCGCCCGCAACTAACACCGCATCACCTGCGCGCCCCGGCCGGCGTGTCACGCTCATCTGGGGGGCGCGACAAACCGGCCGGGGCGCGTTCGCGCACGCCGCGCCCGCACTTCCTCACCCACACCTCACCCCTCTCGAAGCGGAGAATGTAGTCATGTCACTGGTTGCCGGAGTCGATTCCTCGACCCAAAGCTGCAAGGTCGTCGTTCGTGACACGGAAACCGGTGCGCTCGTTCGCAGCGGCCGCGCCGTGCATCCGGAGGGAACCGAGGTCGACCCGCAGAAGTGGTGGGAGGCCCTGCAGGCCGCCATCGCCGACGCCGGCGGACTCGGCGATGTCGCCGCGATCTCGATCGCGGCCCAGCAGCACGGCATGGTCGTCCTCTCCAGTGACGGCCGCGTCATCCGCCCGGCCCTGCTCTGGAACGACACCCGCAGCGCCCCCGCAGCCGCAGAGCTGATCGACGAGTTCGGCGCCCCCGAATACGCCCAGCGCACCGGCCTCGTGCCGGTCGCGTCGTTCACAGCGACGAAGCTGCGCTGGCTGCGCGACGCCGAACCGGGCAACGCCGCGCGCGTCGCCGCGGTCGCGCTCCCCCATGACTGGCTCACCTGGCGGCTGCGCGGCTTCGGACCGGCCGACGAAAGCCCTCTCGGCCCCGACCTGACGGCGCTGACCACCGACCGCTCCGACGTGAGCGGCACCGGCTACTGGTCGCCGATCACGGGCGAGTACGACCTCGACATCTTCGAGCGCGCCCTCGGGCACTCGGCCGTGCTGCCGCGCGTGCTCGGCCCGGGTGAGATCGCCGGCGAGACGGTCGCACTCGGCCTCGCCTCCCCTGACGAATTCGACGGAGATCGTGCCGATTCGACACCTGAGACGACCAGTACATCGTTCACCGACCTGGGATCTCCGTCGAATTGGTTACCTGCGGGCATCGTCGTCGGCGTCGGCGCCGGCGACAACGCGGGCGCCGCCCTCGGCCTCGGAGCGGGCGACGGCGACGTCATCGTGTCGATCGGCACGAGCGGCACCGTCTTCGCGGTGACCACGACCCCGGCAACGGATGCCACGGGCACGGTCGCCGGGTTCGCCGACGCGAGCGGGCTCTTCCTTCCGCTCGTCGCGACGCTCAACGCCGCGCGCGTGCTCGACGCGGTGCGCGGACTCCTCGGCGTGGACCACGACGAGCTCGGCCAACTCGCCCTCGAGGCGGAGCCCGGCGCGAACGGCCTCGTGCTCCAGCCCTATTTCGAAGGCGAGCGCACCCCGAACCTGCCCAACGCGACCGCGACCCTTTTCGGGCTCACCCTCGCCTCGACGACCCGGCCGAACCTCGCCCGCGCGGCGATCGAGGGCCTGCTCTGCGGGCTCGCCGACGGCCTCGAGGCCGTGCGCGGCCAGGGCGTCGTCGTCTCCCGGGTGCTCTTAATCGGCGGCGCAGCGCAGAACCCGGCCGTCCGCGGCATCGCGGCGCAGCTCTTCGACAACCCCGTCGTCGTTCCGGCCCCGGGTGAGTATGTCGCGGACGGCGCGGCCGTGCAAGCGGCGTGGGCGCTGACGGGAGCGCGACCGGAGTGGCGCATCTCGCTCGCGGCGGAGCCGGCGATCGACTTCCGCCCCGTCATCCGCTCGCAGTACGCCGCCCACCGCGTCTGACCCACCCCGCCTGCCCCGTCAGAGTGCGCTGATCCGCCAGCTCGCCTCGTGGGTGTCTCCTGGCGCAAGACGCACGAGGTCGATGCCGGAGTTGAACGCGTCCGGAGGGCACGTCATCGGCTCCACCGCGAGGCCGAGCCGAGTGACCCCGGGGAGCGGCAGGTCCGCGGTGTGCACCTGCAGCCACGGGCATTCCGGCCCGAAGCTCATGGCCACACCGCGTCCGTCGGCCTCCCGCAGTTCGAGGGTCGCCCGCCCGCCGGAGTCCTGGATGATGCCCGTGAACGCGTGGTCGATCTCCGTCGCAGCCAGCACCCGGGGCTCCCGGAAGTCGAAGGCCCCGTCGCCGGCCGCGACGTCGACGACACCGACCGGCAGCAGCCGGTCCGGTGTGACCTCGAGGAACCGGTCGGCCGGAAGTCTGAGCGTCCAGCTGTCCAGCGGGGAATCCCCTGCGCGCAGGTACGGATGCGGGCAGACGCCATACGGCGCCGTGCCCGCTCCCGAGTTGCACACCTCGATCGTGGAGGTCAGCCCATCCGCGGCGAGCGCGTAGCGGGCCGTGAAGTCGAGCTGGAACGGATAGCCGGGACCGGCGGGCAGCCTCAGTCCGAGCACGACCTCGCCGGACGCCCGCGCGAGCAGCCGCCAGGCCCGGTCGAACACGAGCCCGTGCAGCGCGCAGTCCCTCGACGGCTCGTTGACCGGCAGGTGCACGGCCACCCCGTCGACCGGGTAGCGACCGTCCGCGATCCGGTTGGGCCAGGGCGCCGCGAGCGCGCCGCGGAAGCCGACCATGGCCTCGTCCCGGTCAAAGCTCACGACCAGGTCGCGCCCCTCGTACTGCAGCAGGCGCAGGCACGCGCCGACCTCGGTCACGACCGCGCGGTAGCCGTGCCCCGCGATCTCGTACTGCTCGCCGCTCGGCGCGGGGCTGAGTCCCGCCCTCGTGGTCTCGCTGGTCATGATTCCTGTCCTCGCTCTTCGGATGCCGCGGGCACCGTCACCGGGTCGCGCGATTCCGAGGACTCACGCTCGATCACCCGGAAGTCGGCCAGGAACTCTCGCGGCGCCTCCGGGGCTGTGGCATTGATCCGCTCGAGCAGCACCCGCACGGCGGTCTCGGCGATCTCGCCCCTCCCGGGATCGACCGTCGAGAGCGTCGGAAGGCTGTACCGGGTCTCGTCGAGATCATCGAAGCCCATCAGCGCCACGTCCTCCGGAATGCGCAGCCCAGCCTGCTGGAGCACGCGCATGGCGCCGAGGGCCAGGGTGTCGTTGAGCCCGAACACGGCGTCGAAGTCCACGCCGGAGGCGAGCAGCTCCCGCGTCGCTGTGGCGCCGTTCGAGCGGTGCCACAGGGTCGTGAACCCGATCAGGGCGGGGTCGAAGGGGATTCCGGCGGCCTCGAGGGCCTCCCGGTACCCGCGCAGGCGCAGGCCGGCCGAGCCGATCACTTCGCCCTCGTGCGCACCGACCACAGCGATCCGGCGGCGTCCCCGCCGGATCAGTTGTTCGGTCGCCGCCCTCGCGGCATCGACGTTGCGCATCGTGACGTGGTCGGTCGGTCCGTTGAAGATCCGCTCGCCGAGCAGCACGAGCGGGTAGCCGACCCGCAGGAAGTCCGCGTCGTCGTTGCCCATGCCGAGAGGGCTGAAGATCAGGCCGTCGGTGAGCTGCCGCCGGGGGCTCGAGAGCAGGCCGATCTCCCGGTCCCGGTCTCCCCCGGTCTGTTCGATCAGGACGGTGACGCCGTGGCTCTCCGCCGAGCGGATCACGGCATCCGCGAGCTCGGCGAAGTAGCTCAGGGACAGCTCGGGGACGGCGAGGCCGATCATGCCCGTCCGTCCGGAACGCAGGCTGCGTGCCGAGAGATTGGGGTGGTAGTCCAGCTCGGCGATGGCCTCGAGTACCCGCTGTTTGGTGGCGGGGCGGATGTGGGGGTGATCGTTGATCACGTTGGAGACGGTTTTGATCGACACTCCGGCGATTTGTGCCACATCGTGCAGTGTTGCCGCCATGGAGACCCTTCCGATTCGGGCGACGTTCGCAGCAGCGTTCGTCTCATCGCATAGTACAACGTTGTATGGCAGGCGGTGGGCGGGATCCGGCGCGATCCCGGCGGCCTGTGACGATCTGGGTCAGACCGCTTGACAAATCGATGTCCGCCTCGACAAAATCTAGTTACATCGTTTACTTACAACGATGTAAAAGATGTGATCGGCTCAGCGGATCTCGTCGCCAATACCGAGACAAGGGTGTCTGCACACCGGGAATGGACCTACACAAGTGAAAAAGATTCTGGCAATGGGGGGCGTCGCCATCATGCTCGCCGCCACGCTCAGCGGCTGCTCAAACGGGGCGGCCGAAGCAAGCTGCCAAAACAAGATCGTCAACTCGGCCGCAACCGTGGTCAACGTCTGGGCGTGGTATCCCGAATTCGAATCGGTCGTCGACCTGTTCAACAACACGCATGCCTCGGTGCAGGTCTGCTGGACCAACGTCGGTGCGGGCAATGACGAATACACCAAGTTCTCGACGGCAATCGAGGCCGGCTCGGGTGCTCCCGATGTCATCATGCTCGAGACCGAGGTCGTGCAGAGCTACATCCCGCGGGACGCCCTGGCCGACCTGACGAGTTACACGGCCGACATCAAGCAGAACTACTCCGAGGGGGCCTGGGCCGACGAGTCCAGCGGGGCAGGCGTCTACGCCATCCCCGTCGACGGCGGACCGGTCGGCATGCTCTACCGCAAGGACATCTTCGACAAGTACGGCATCGCGGTTCCGACGACCTGGGAAGAATACGCGGCCGCCGCGCAGGCCCTCAAGGATGCCGGATCGACCTCGATGATCACCGACTTCGCCGGCAACGGCCGGGCCTACCAGCAGGCGCTCTTCGCGCAGGCCGGCTCGATTCCCTATACCGTCGACGGAACGAACGTCACGGTCGACCTGAACGACGCCGCGAGCCTCAAGGTCCTCGCCTACTGGCAGGACCTGGTCTCCAAGGGCCTCGTCGGCACAGAGGACGCGTCGACGACCGACTACAACACGCACCTCGTCGACGGCACCTACGCTTCAACGATCGCGGCGGCCTGGCTGCCCGGCTACCTCGCCGGGTTCACCGGCGCCGAGAGCGGTGCCGTCTGGCAGGCCGCCCCGATCCCGCAGTGGGCAGGCGAAACGCCCAAGCAGGTCAACATCGGCGGTTCGGCCTTCTCGGTGACGAGCCAGGCCAAGGATAAGGATGCCGCCGCGACCGTCGCGAAGGACATCTTCGGAACCGA
Source organism: Cryobacterium sp. GrIS_2_6 (assembly GCF_035984545.1). Lineage (NCBI taxonomy): Bacteria > Bacillati > Actinomycetota > Actinomycetes > Micrococcales > Microbacteriaceae > Cryobacterium > Cryobacterium sp. GrIS_2_6. Next base: position 3,839,575 of record NZ_JAXCHP010000001.1, on the reverse strand, counting down.
AGATGCCTGGAAGCTCGGCATTGAAAAGGCCGCACTCTTCCCGCTCTGGAAGCCGATCCTGACCTCCTCGTACTTCACCGATCGCGCCTACGACTTCTTCGGCGGCCAGCAGATCAACAAGGACGTCTTCCTCGCCGCCGCGAACGACTACAGCGGCTTCCAGGTCAGCCCGTTCCAGAATCTCGCCTACGACAAGCTCACGGAGGCCGTCAACTCGGTCTCGAGCGGTGCCGCCACGCCGGCGGATGCCCTCGCGACGTACCAGAAGGCCGTCACGGAGTACGCGACCTCACAGGGGTACACGGTCAAATAACCCGGACCCACGGTGGTCGGCCGGGCTCACGCACCGGCCGACCACCCGGCCCCTGGAAAGGAACAATGTTGTCCTCAACCATCGAGAGACGCTCCGTCACCCCGGACCGTGCTTTCCTGAAAAAACCCGGCCGGCTCGGGTCCGGCGTCAGCGCCCGGCGTGCACGCTGGGGGTGGCTCTTCGTGGCCCCCTTCGCCGTCTTCCTGGTGCTTTTCCTCCTCACGCCCCTCGTCTACGCCTTCATCCTCAGTCTGCAGAACAAGACCGTGGCAACGGGCACGCACTGGGTCGGCCTCGACAACTACGCCAAGGCCTTCACCGATCCTCTTTTCCTCGAGGGCGTCTGGCTCGTCGTGCGGTTTTCGATCATCCTGATCCCGATCCAGATGCTCGTCTCGCTCGGCGCTGCCGTGCTGCTCGACTCGATCACGAGCCGGTTCTCCAAGTTCTCCCGGCTGATGATCTTCGTTCCCTACGCGGTTCCTGCCGTGATCGGCGCCCTGATGTGGGGCTTTCTCTACAGCCCGAGCTTCGGCCCCGCCGCAGAGGTCGCCGCCTGGTTCGGCCTCAACGCACCGCAGTTGCTGTCGCCGGACAACATCTTCGGCAGCCTCGTGAACGTCGTGACCTGGCAGTGGGCCGGCTACTACATGATCATCATCTACGCGGCGCTCCAGGGCATCGACACCTCGATCTATGAAGCGGCCAAGATCGACGGCGCCAACGCCTGGCAGACCGCGCTCCGGATCAAGATCCCGATGATCTCGTCCTCGCTCGTCCTGATCCTGGTCTTCGCCCTGATCGGAACCCTGCAGTTCTTCACGGAGCCCCAGATCCTGCGGAGCATGGCGTCGGGATCGATCACCGCCTCGTACACGCCGAACATCTACGCATACACTCTCGCGTTCTCCTATTCGCAATTCAACTACGCCTCGGCGATCTCGTTCGCCCTCGGGCTCGTCGTCTTCGTGGGCTCCTATATCTTCCTGCACTTCACCCGTAAAAAGAGCGGACTGAACTCATGACCGTGCTCGTTTCGACCACCTCACCGCGACCGGAGAAGCAGCGGTCCCATGCCTCCCGCGAGGCCAGCCGGGCCGGCGGGCGCCGTGTCCTGCCGCACCTCGTCCTCGTCGGCCTCATCCTCTATTTCGCGCTTCCGTTCTGGTGGCTCATCGTCGCGAGCACCAAGGACCAGGCGACGCTCTTCAGCGGCGACACGAGCCCGCTCTGGTTCGGGGAGTTCAACCTGATCGACAACATCCAGCTGTTGTTCACGTACTCCAACGGGCTGTACTGGCACTGGCTCGGCAACTCGTTCCTCTACGCCCTCACCGGCGGCATCGGCGCGACCGTCATCTCGGTGCTCGCTGGCTACGGCTTCGCGCAGTACCGCTTCGCCGGGCGCACCCCGTTCTTCGCCCTGGTGCTCGGTTCGGTCATGGTCCCCGCGACGGCCCTCGTCATCCCGATGTTCGTGATGTTCAGCGCGACCCACCTGACGAACACGATGTGGGCGGTGATCCTGCCGTCCATGCTCAATCCCTTCGGCGTCTACCTGATGCGCGTCTACACCCAGGATGCGATCCCGGACGAGATGATCGACGCCGCCAGGATGGACGGGGCCGGCGAGTTGCGGATCTTCTTCCGCGTCGCACTCCCCCTGCTCCGCCCGGCCCTCGTCACCGTGCTGCTGCTCAGCGTCGTCGGCACCTGGAACAACTATTTCCTGCCGCTCGTGATGTTCTCCAACCCGAACCTGTTCCCCGTCACCGTCGGGCTCGGCGCCCTGCAGACCCAGGCCGGCGTCAACACCGGCGGGCAGTCGCTCTGGACCATCGTCATCGTCGGAGCACTGGTCTCAGTGATCCCGCTCATCATCGCCTTCCTCACGCTGCAGAAGTACTGGCAGGGCGGGCTCTCCCTCGGCAGCGTCAAGTAAGCATCCGCACCTCTTCCACCCATCTCGATTCCAAAGGACTTTCCTCGCGTGACACAGGCAACAATCGTCATCGACCGCTCAGCCGTCGTGGCACCCATCAACCGCCGGATCTTCGGTTCCTTCGTCGAACACCTCGGCCGGTGCGTGTATGACGGCATCTACGAACCGGGCCACCCGACCGCCAACGCCGACGGGTTCCGGCTCGACGTCGTCGACCTCGTCAAGGAGCTCGGCTCGACGACCATCCGCTACCCCGGCGGCAACTTCGTCTCCGGGTACAAGTGGGAGGACGGCGTCGGCCCGCGCGCGGACCGACCGGTGCGCCGGGACCTCGCCTGGCACTCGCTCGAGAGCAACCAGGTCGGCCTCGAGGAGTTCGCCCGCTGGTGCGCCCTGACGGACTCCGAGCTGATGATGGCCGTCAACCTCGGCACCCGCGGCATCGACGCCGCCCTCGACCTTCTCGAATACGCCAACCAGCCCGACGGGACCGCGCTCAGCGAGCAGCGAATCCGGAACGGCGCGGTCGAACCGTACAACATCCGGATGTGGTGCCTCGGCAACGAGATGGACGGCCCCTGGCAGATCGGCCACATGTCTGCAGACGACTACGGGAAGATCGCGGCTCGCACCGCATCCGCCATGAAGACCGCGGACAAGAGCCTCGAGCTCGTCGTCTGCGGCTCCTCCGGTTCTGCGATGCCGACCTTCGGGGAGTGGGAGCGGGTCGTGCTCGAGCACAGCTACGAGTACGTCGACTACATCTCCTGCCACGCCTACTACCAGGAGCGCAAGGGAGACCTCGCTTCCTACCTCGCGTCCTCCCTCGAGATGACCTATTTCATCGAGACGGTGAAGACCACGGCGGACCACGTCAAGCACAAGCTCCGCAGCGAGAAGACCATCCAGCTCTCCTTCGATGAGTGGAACATCTGGTACCTCGACGAGCACCAGGCCTCGGAGGAGGTCAACGAGGAGTGGCGCCACGCGCCGCGGCAGCTCGAGGACGTCTACTCCGTCGCCGACGCCGTCGTGCTCGGCAACCTGTTGATCACGCTCCTGCAGAACCACGACAGGGTCGGATCCGCTTCTCTCGCGCAGCTCGTCAACGTCATCGCGCCGATCATGACCGAGCCGGGCGGGGCGAGCTGGCGCCAGACCACGTTCTTTCCGTTCTCGGTGACCTCGAGGCTCGCCCGCGGCGTCGTACTGAAGCCCCGGATCGATGCCGGGACCTACGACACGGCCCTCTACGGTGCCGCGCCCCTCGTCGACGCCGTCGCGACCTTCGATGCCGAGACGGGCGCATCCGCCGTCTTCCTCGTGAACCGCAGCCAGACGGAGTCGATCGAGGTGTCGATCGACGTCTCCGGCCTCGACGCGACGCTCCTCACCGAAGCGGTCACCCTGCACGATGCGGATGTCTACGCCAGGAACACACTCGACGACCAGAATCGGGTCGGCCTGAAGCCCCTCGACGGCGTGCTGCTCACCGAAGGGGTCCTCACCGTGACCCTGCCGCCCGTCTCCTGGTCGGCACTCGCGCTGAACTAGGTTCCGCACGCCAGGCAGCCTCTGCCTGCACGCAGAAATCCCCCCGGCAGCCCCGCAGCCGGGGGGATTTTCCGGTTCCGCAGGAGAGTCTCAGGCCCGCACACGCCATCCCCGGGCCCGGCGTGCCACAATGACAAGCACCTGCCGAACCGCAACCCGAACCGCGACCCGGCCCGCCAGTCCCCAGGAAGGGGATGGACCGATGAGTCCGTCAGCCAGGCTACCGACCCTGCTCGACGTGGCCACCGCGGCTGGCGTGTCCCTCGCCACCGCGTCGCGTGCCCTGAACGGCAGTACCCGAACCGTAAACGGGGACTACCGCGACCGGGTCTTCACGGCCGCCGCCCAGCTCGGCTACACTCCCAACCTCTCGGCGCAGGCCGTGGCCACGGGAAGCACCCGGACGGTCGCCCTCGTCGTCACCGACATCTCGGACCCGCGCGACGCATTCCTCGCATCCGGCGTGATCGACGCGGCAGCGGATGCCGGCCTCACCGTCACGGTGACCGTCACGGCCGGCGACCCTGACCGTGAACTCGCACTCGTCCGATCCCTGCGCGGGCAGCGCCCCCGGATCCTGATCCTTGCCGGACCGCCGTCTCCCGATGACGCGGACGGCACTCCGCTCACGGAGGAGCTGCACTCCTTCGAGGCCGGCGGCGGCCGGGTGATCGTGCTCGGCGAGCGTTCCCTCGGCTTCGCGACTGTGCCACGCGGCGTGATCGGCTCCGAGGCGGGGCCGGAGTCCCTCGCCCCCGTCGGCCGCGCCGCTGTCGCACGAGCGCTCGTCCCACTGGTCCCAGGGCCCGGAACACCATCCGGGACCGCCGCGACCTGACTCCGGTCTGCCGCGCACCAGGCAAGCATCGCGATCGCCACCGGGTACGCCCGTCCGGCCCCGGCAGCCGCCACATCTCAGCATGGTTCCAACCCTCCTCACAGCTCGCTCCCAGCTCGATGGCACGGGGCGTGGAGGTGGAGGACCTAACCTAGATTCGATAAGTCACTCGCGACGAAACGGTGTACAGGGTCCATGAACAGCAACCTCCCCGGCAAAGGCACGCCCCCGAAGAAGGACCGCCGCGACGCGGCACGGGAGAGCGCCCGCTTGATGCGTGAAGCCCAGCAGAAGAAGGACAAGCGAAACAAGCTGTTCCTGCGCGGCGGCATCGGTGCCGGACTGGTTGCGATCGCCGTTGTCGTCGCCCTCGTCATCGTGAACAGCAACGGCCCCGCGGCCGCCGGCCCGCTGAACATGGCCAGTGATGGAGTCCTGCTCACCGGCGACGGAACGACCATCACCGCCACCCCGACAGCCGGCCTCGCCGCGGACGCCACGCCGATCGCGACCGACCAGACCAAGCTCACGAGCACCGCGAACATCGTCGTCTACGCCGATTACCTGTGCCCCTATTGCGGCCAGTTCGAGACGACCAACGGCACCGCGATCAACTCATGGGTCACCGCGGGCAACGCGACTCTCGAGTACCACCCGATCTCCATCCTCGACGCCAACTCGGCCGGAACGAAGTACTCGACCCGGGCAGCGAACGCCGCCGTGTGCGTGGCCAACGACCAGCCCTCCGCATTCCCGGCCGTCAACGCCGCACTGTTCGCCCAGCAACCCGCTGAGAGCAGCGCCGGCCTGACGGATCAGGACCTCGTGAGCCTGGTCACGACCGCGGGAGCCACGGACGCCGGCATCACGAAGTGCATCACTGACGGCGCCTTCAAGTCCTGGGTCGGCAATGCGACCAAGCGCGCCCTCGCCGGCCCGCTGCCCAACTCGACGACTCTCACCAAGGTCGCCGGAACCCCGACCGTGCTCGTCAACGGCGTCGCGTACACCGGATCCCTGACCGACGCGACGGTGTTCTCCACCTTCGTCCAGGCCCAGGTCACCGCAGCCGCCGCGAAGTAGGCGGCAGCTGGTGCAGCCGCCGGGCCGGGCACAGCCGGGCACGACCGACCTCGAGGTGTTCGGCGAGACCGTCGACGACGAGACGCGGTGCGTTCACTACAACACGGCGGCGGATGTCGTCGCGATCCGGTTCTACTGCTGCCTCCGGTTCTACCCCTGCCACCTCTGCCACGCCGCCGCGGCCGATCATGCCGCGCGGCAGTGGCCGGTCGCGCTCTGGGCGGAGCAGGCGATCCTCTGCGGAGCCTGCCACCGCACCCTGAGTATCACCGAATACAGTGCCGCGGCACGCTGCCCGCACTGCACGGCACCCTTCAACGACGGATGCCGGGCGCACGCCCACCTCTACTTCGAGGCGCCCAGCCCCAGCCCCTGACCGGGCTGCCCTGCCCCGGTCAGCGGGCGAGGGTCAGCGGGTGAGGCCGGCGGGCAGCGCGGAGTTCAGGTCCGCGACGAGGTAGAGGCGCTGCGTCGCGCGGGTCATGGCGACGTACAGCGATCCGGCCCCGCGCTCCGAAGCGGCCACGATGCCTGCGGGATCCACGACGATCACGGCGTCGAACTCGAGGCCCTTCGCGTCGCGAGGCCCGAGGAGTGCGATCTCCCTGCCGAGCCCGAGGGCGCCAAGACCGACCCGGTCCCCGAACTCCGCCGAGAGTTCCGCCCCGACGGCCTCAAGCGCCGCATCGGCCACGATCACGGCGAGGGTGCCGCCCGCACGGAGCGCGCGCTCGCGGTGAACCGCTGCCGCGACATCCGCTTCGACGACTATCGGCCACTCGCTCGCGCGAACCGCCCGCGAGGGCGTCACAGGCAGTCCGTGCGCGATCGCCATCTCCTCGGCCGCGGTCGCGATCTGGCGGGGCGTGCGATAGTTCACGGTCAGTTCCTCGAGGCGCCAGCGCCCGGCCTCGAGGGAGGCGTCGAGGATGGGCGCGAGGGCCTCCTTCCAACTGCCGGAGGCCGAGGCGGATGCGGCCTGCGCGATATCGCCGACGACCGTGAACGACCGGCGCGGCCCCCGGCGCAGCAACAGCCGCCACTGCATCGGCGAGAGTTCCTGCGCCTCGTCGACGACGACGTGGCCGTATGTCCAGGTGCGGTCGACGGCTGCACGCTCGGCGGTCGTGGCCCGGTCGCCGAGCTCGGCGAAGTTGTCTGCAAGGGCGCGCGCGTTGACGAGACCCTTCACGTCCATGTTCGCGATTGCGAGTTCGGCATTCTCGATGTCGCGTTTGCGCTGTTCCTTCTGTTCGCGCTTCTGGGCGGCGTCGACGACGTTGTACTCGCCGAGGTGCTCGGCGGCCTCATCGAGCAGCGGGATATCGGCGATCGTGAACTCGGCGTCCCTGGCCCGGTGCAGGAGCGCCCGCTGCTCCGCACTCCAGCCCGGGGTGAGCTCGGCGAGCCATTGCGGGCGCGCGTAGAGATCCTGCACGAGTTTCTCGGGGGTGAGCGGCAGCCACGCGGTGTTGAGTGCGACGCGCACGTCCTGGGCGAGCCGCAGGTCTTCGCGCAGCATCGGCAGGTCGGACTCGTCCATCGAGGCGCCGCCCTGCTGCAACTGCCGCAGCCAGTCGCGCGCGAGCGCGCCGATCGCGGTCTTCACGAAGGTGACCCTCGCAAGGTTGTGCGGCTTGCCGCCCTCGCGCGCCTTGGCGATCGCGTTCGCCACAAGCTGCGGGGCCAGGGTGATTTTGTCGCCGTTGACCTCGAGCTGCCGGGTGCCCACCGGGATCCGCTGCCGGGAGCGCACCGCATGCGCGATGAGCGCGGCCATGAAGGCCTGGCCCTTGAGCGCCGCGACGGCGGGGACGTCCTCGCGGGTCGCCTCGACGCCCGGGTACAGCTGCCCCACGCTTGCGAGAACGACCCCGGTCTCGCCGAGCGACGGCAGCACTGCCTCGATGTACTGCAGGAACGAGCGGGACGGTCCCACGATGAGTACGCCGTTGTGCTTCAGGCGATCGCGATGCGTGTAGAGCAGGTACGCCGCACGGTGCAACGCGACGGCGGTCTTCCCCGTCCCCGGCCCGCCCTGGACGACCAGCACTCCGGCGAGGTCAGAGCGGATGATGCGGTCCTGTTCCGCCTGGATCGTCGCGACGATGTCGGGCATGTGCCCGGTGCGCTGGGCGGTCAGCGCGGCGAGCAGGGCACCCTCGCCCTGGTGCTCGGATGGGTCGCCGCCGAGGAGTTCCGCATCGAGGATCTCGTCCTCGATGCGGACGATGGTCCGCCCCTTGGACTGCAGGTGACGCCTGGCCCTGGCTCCCAGCGGGGTCGCGGCCGTCGCCTGGTAGAACGCGCTCGCCTGCGGTACCCGCCAGTCGAGCAGCATCGGCTGCAGTTCTTCGTCGCGCAACCCGACCCTGCCGATGTAACGGAACACGGAGTCGCCGCTCGCGTCGTCCGCGGCCAGTTCGAGCCGGCCGAACGCCAGCCGATCGTCGATCTCCCTCAACTGCACGATCCGGTCCTCGTAGAGGCGCGCGAAGGTGTCCCGTTCGGAGCGGGTCTGGTGATTTCCACCGACGTCGAGCAGCCGTACCGCCGTCAGCTGGTCCTCGGCCTCCCGCTGCAGCGCGTCCAGACGCGCGTACAGCGTTGCCACGTAGTTCTGTTCCCGTTCAAGCTCCAGGTCGACCACCGAAACACCCCTCAAATCCGACATTCGAGTTTACCCGACGCGGATGGGTGCTCCTTCCGGCAAGGCCCCTCGAACGCGGAGGCTAGGCTGGGCCTGTGTGAACACGCTCCCATCTATTGCGGTCTCATACAGGCACACCCGTCGAAAGGCGGGGTCGCAAAGGCACGGGACCCTTGGGTTCGCCGGCCCACACACTGACGGGACTCGGCCTCACATGACCGGCACACAGCATCCACAAACTCTTTTCTCCAGGCTCTGGAATCCATTTCGCCGCCCGGAAGGAATGACGGAGGGCACCCGGTGGCTCTTCACCTGGCTCGCGATCGCCACGCTCCTGCTCACGATCCCCGCGATCCTGGCCTCCGACACCGAGGGAGTGACCCTCATCGCCCTCACGACCGGGGCAGTCCTGATCGCCTCCTGGTCTTACGGGTTCGTCATGGGACGGGTTCCGCTCGTTCTCGACCTGATCGATTCCGTCGCCTTCGTCGCACTCGCCCTCGCGCTGCCGGATCCCGCTGCCGCACTCGGGGTCGTCTTCGGCGCCGTCTGGCTGCGCGGACTCTACGGTTCCACGACCAGGTCCCTCGTTCGCTGCACCCTCTATTCGCTTGCACTCGTCACCACGGTCCTGCTGTGGGCCCCGGTGCATGGGCCGACCGCCGTCATCTCACCCGCGACCACCCTCGGCACGATTCCGACCGTCTTCCTCACCTTCGTGATCGTGCGCCAACTGAGCATCGTTCTGCGATCCAGGGAACAGTCGATGCGCCGCGACCGCGAACTCGCGGCGACCGGCTCCCTGCTGCTCGGCGTCGTCGACGAGGCGGACATCTGGGTCATCGGCTGGGCCGCGGCCCAGGAGATCTGCGTCGCGACCCCCGGACTGCGTGTCGTCCGGGTCGTGCGCGACGGTCCCGCGCTGCGGGTCGTCGGCGCGTCGGGCGAATTCGCCGTCCTGCCCACGGAACTCCCGGCCGAGGTCATCGACACATCCAGCGGCGGCTCCACCACGGGCTCGCCCATGGCGGACCCGAGCGCACTGGATTCCGCCGTCGGCGCTCCCCTGGCCTGGGCCTGCCTCGCCTCGAACGCGCAGGCGAATGCCTGGATCTTCGTTGGCGCCCCCGGGAAGATCCCGGCGGAGGCCCTCGTCGCCGTCCGGGCGCTCTCCAACCAGGTCTCGCTGGCCCTCCGCAACAGCACGGTCCAGGAGGAGCTCACGGTCCAGGTCAGTTCGGATCCGCTCACCGGGCTCGACAACCGGGCATCCTTCATGACCAAGCTGACCGCGATCCTGTCCTCCAGCACCGACGCCGGCGGGGTGCACATCCTCTTCCTCGACCTCGACGACTTCAAGGACGTCAACGACCTGCTCGGGCACCGGGCCGGCAACGAACTCCTCATCGAGGTCGCCGAGCGGATGCGCGCCAACACCGGGCCGAAGGCCGTGTGCGCCCGGCTCGGCGGTGCCGAATTCACCGTCGTCCTGGCCGGTGTCGAGGACTCCGGCGCCCTCTCGATTGCCACCGCCCTGGGCCGTTCGATCGCCGAACCTGTGCTCCTCGAGGGGAACACCGCGCAGGTCGGCGTCAGCATCGGAATTGCTACGGCGGCCGCAGGCATCGAGATCGAAGAGCTGGTGCACCAGGCCGACGTCGCGATGTACGCGGCGAAGGCGAACGGCAAGAACCGCGTCCAGGTCTTCGAGCCTGGCCTCCTCCGCGTGGACAATCCCAGGGTCACCTTCGAATGGCAACTCGCGGCCGCGGCGGCCGCCGACGAGCTCGTCGTGCACTACCAGCCCATCCTCGACCTTCCCGGGCTGCAGTGCACCGCCGTCGAGGCCCTCGTCCGCTGGCAACACCCGGAACGCGGGCTGCTCTTCCCCGGTGACTTCATCGACATCGCCGAGCGGACCGGCGCGATCATCGGTATCGGCGCTTTCGTGATGCGTCGCGCCTGCCTCGACGCCGCGGCGTGGCGGACGGCCAATCCTGGATTCCCGTTGGCCGTGCACGTGAACGTTTCCGCCCACGAGCTCGACCGCGAGGGGTTCGTCGACTCGATCATCGGCTGCCTGGCCGACACCGGGACCCTCGCGAAGGATCTCATCATCGAACTCACCGAGACCGTCGTGCTGGATTCCCCCGCCGCGATCGGTCGCCTCCGTGCGATCGGGGCGCTCGGCGTCGGAATCGCCATCGACGACTTCGGCACGGGATATGCCTCCCTGACGTCATTGCGCGCGCTCCCCGTCGACATCGTGAAGATCGACATGAGTTTCGTCGCCGGCGCGGTGTCCAATCCCTTCGACCGCTCCGTCATCGAGGCGATCGTGCGGCTGTGCGCCCAGCTCGGCGTCGCTACGGTCGCAGAGGGCGTCGAGCGGCTTGACCAGCAACGTCTCCTCGAGGCCCTCGGCACGGGTGGGGTGCAGGGTTACCGCTATTCGCGTCCCCTGGCCGCCGCCGACCTGATCGGCTGGCTGGAGGCCAATCGCGCCGCGACGGGCGGGGCAGGAACGGACGTCGGGGGATTGCTCCGTACGAGCGTCTGAGACCAGTGCGAACGGTCTCAGGAGGCGACGACGGCCCCCGGGCGGAGCACTGCGAGTGTCTGCAGTGCGCCGCCCGGGGGCTGCTTCGTTTGATTCCCGGAGTGTCCGACCGGCGGGTCAGTCGCCCTCGACCCTGACCGTCTGAATGGTTCCGGTGAGCACACCGATCAGGCGATCCCCGTCGAATTCCGAGGTCGGGGCATCCATGACGATCTTGCCGAGCCGCAGCACGACGACCCGGTCGGTGACCTCGAGCACATGCGGCAGGGTGTGCGAGATGAAGATCACGCCGAGCCCCTTCGCCTTCGCGGCCTTGACGACATGCAGCACCTCGCCGGCCTGCCGTGCACCGAGGTGGTTGGTCGGCTCGTCGAGAATGATCACGCGGCGCGCCCACGCCACAGCGCGGCCGATCGCCACGGCCTGGCGCTGACCGCCAGAAAGCTGGGACACCGGGCGGTCGGAGGCCGGAACGGCGATCCCGACGCGCTCGAGGTCCTCGTGGGCGTCATGCTCCATCTCCTTGCGGGCCAGGAAGCCCATCGTGCCGAAGATTCCCTTGACGGTCTTTTCCCGGCCGAGGAACACGTTCTGCGACACCGTCAGGTGAGGGGCGAGCCCGGAGTCCTGGTAGAGGGTCTCGACGCCGGCCTCGAGCGCCTCCCGGGGCGAACCCCAGGTGCGCTCGACGCCGTCGAGGTAGATCTTCCCGCCGTTGGGCTGGTGAGCCCCCGAGAGGACCTTGACGAGCGTCGACTTGCCAGCGCCGTTGTCGCCGACCAGGCCGAGCACCTCGCCGGCGTGCAGCTTGAGGCTCGCACCGTCGAGAGCGACGACCGACCCGTAGCGCTTGGAGACGTTCTTGACTTCGTAGATCACTTCGCCGGTCATTATTTTCTTCCGTTCTTGCTCTGCAGCGTCTGCGCAGCGACCGCCGCGGCAATCAGGATGGCCACCACGACCTTTTTCCAGTCGGGTGCGACGCCGACCATGATCAAGCCGGACTGCACCGTGAAGAGGATGAGCGCACCGAGCACGGTGCCCCAGATCCGGCCGATGCCACCCATCAGGGATGCGCCGCCGATGACGACCGCGGCGATGGCGTCGAGCTCACGCCCGGTTCCCGATGACGGCGAGCCGGCACCGAGGCGCAGGTAGACGTACATCCCGGCGAGGCCCGCCAGGGCCCCGGAGAGCGCGTAGACCAACGTCAGGTGTCGTTCGACGTTGATGCCCGCGCCGCGGGCAGCGAAGGTGTTCGAGCCGATCGCGTAGGTGTAGAGGCCGAACCGCGCCTTGTGCAGGAACAGACCGGCGATGGTCACCACGACGATCACGACGATCAAGGCCCACGACAACGGGTTCACCTTCGGGTCCATCGCGGCGATGAGGTCGAAGTTGTTGGCCGAGCCGATGGGCTGCCCGCTCGAGATGATCACCGAGAGCCCGAGGGCTGCCCCCATCGTCGACAGGGTCGCGATGAACGGGACGATCCGGAGCTTGTTGATCAGTAAGGCGTTGGTCAGTCCCACGAGGAGCCCCACTCCCACCGACACCAGGGCGCCGATGAGGAGCGGGCCCGACGCGTCCGAGCCGGACACCGTCTGGTCGACCTTGAGGACGTTCGCCATCGTCCAGGCCGACACGACTCCGCTGAGGCCGATGATGGCCCCGACCGAGAGGTCGATTCCACCGCTGATCACGACGAAGGTCTGGCCAACTGCAATCAGGACGACCGATCCCCAGTCTGTGAGGATGTTGCTGGCGGTCAGTGCGGAGAAGAACTTGGGCTCCAGCACCGAGAAGACGACGACGAGGAGGACCATCACGCCGATCAGGATGGTGCTCTGGTTCGACGCGAGGGTGCTGATCCGCGCCGTGAGCGCGAGCGGAACCGGCTTCTGTTCCGCCGGAATGCCCGGTTTCCGCGCAGTGGTTTGATTGCTGTTGGTCATGATGACTCCCTGGCTCTTTTCGTGAAGTACGGGAAGCGTCAGTTACTTGACGTAGGTGTACTTGGCGAAGTCAGCGTCGGAGGTCTTGGAGTCGAGGACGACGTTGGGGATGACGACCTCGTGCTCGGTCGCCGTCTTGCCGGTGTTGATGAATTCGACGAGGGTCTTGATGGCCAGGCGTGCCTCGGCGGCCGGGTCCTGGGCGACAAGGGCGGTGAAGATGCCCGACTTGATCTTGGCGACGTTGTCCGGGTATGCGTCATAGCCAACGAGGCCGATCTTGCCGCTGAGGCCCTTCGACTCGAGCGCGGCAGCCGCGCCGGAAGCGTTCGTGCCGTCGATCGCGAAGATGCCGTTCAGGTCCGGGTACTTGGTCAGCCAGTTGCTCACGTTCGTGGCAGCCGTCTCAGGGTTGGACTCGGAGTAGGCGACGTCGACGATTTCCACGCCGGGGTACTTCGCGGCGACCTGGGCCTTGAAGCCGTCGAGGCGGCTCACGTTGGTCGTGGCGGTGGCGCTGGTGAGTCCGACGACGACCTTGTATGAGCCGCCGGTCTTGTAGCCGATCTGGGTCGCGAGCGCGTCAGCGGCCTTGGAACCGCCGTCGGCGTTGTCGCCGGTGATGAAGCTGACGACGTCCTTGAGGTCGGAGACGTGGGTGTCGACGTTGACGACGGGGATGCCGGCCGCTGTGGCCTTGGCCACCGAGGCCTGCAGGGCCTTCGGGTCGGTCGGGATGAGCACGAGGCCGGTGGGCTGCTGTGCGAGCACGGCGTCGACGATCGGGATCTGCGTTTCGGCGGAGTACTTGGCCGGATCGCCCTGCCAGATGAGCTTGACGCCCTCGGCCTTGGCTTCGTCCTCGGCGCCGACCTTCATGGCTTGGAAGAACGGGTCGGACTCAGCGCCCATCACGAACGCGATGGTGATGTCCTTCTTCGCGGTGGCCGTCGTCGCCGAACCGGTGCTCGCCGTCGTGGAGCAGGCAGTCATCGAGATGGCGAATGCGGCAGCGACGCCGACGGTGGTGATCGCTCGGTAAGAACGCTTCATAGAGGTCTCCTTTGACACATAGGTGCATTGCAATCGCAACTGCACGCGCTGCTTGCGAGATCGTTCTCGCAAACTTGTATAAGATTGCAGCACACAGCACCGCGGCGCAAGCCCGTTCGGTAACGTTTCGATTACGAGGATTGTTCATGGTTGAACGACGAAGTCACGCTCCGACGATCATCGACGTCGCAGAGCAGGCCGGCGTCTCCCGAGCCACTGCCTCTCGGGCCCTCTCCGGGTATGGGCGCACGTCCGCAGCCACCGTGGAACGCGTCCGTCGCGCAGCAGACGAGATCGGCTACCGCCCCAATGAACTCGCCAGGGCCATGCGCGCCGGGTCGACCGGCACGATCGGACTCGTGGTCATCGCAGACTTCACGAACGCATTCTTCGACCGCGCCACCAAGTCCATCGTCGATGCGGCGCGAAAACGCGGGTACCAGGTCCTGATCAGCAACACCGACGAGGACCCAGAGGTGGAGCGGGGGGCCATCGAGACCCTGCTCGAGAAGCAGGTCGACGGCCTGATCGTGTTCCCCTCCGCGACCGGCCACAGCGAGCACCTCGAGGCCGGAAACCTGGGCGGACGACCGCTCGTGCTCGCCGACCGTCGCCTGGACGACCTCGGCGTCACTACGGTCACGACAGACGACTTCACCGGCACACGGGAGGCGGTCCGCAATGCCGTCAGCCTCGGGCACTCCCGGCTCGGCTTCCTGATCACTGCCGCGAACATCGCAGGCCAGACCACCGCACGGCCCCCCGCACTGATCTCGAGCGTGCGGGACCGTGCCGATGGTTTCGCCGCCGGAGCGGCCGACGCGGGCATCCCTCCCGAAGACCAGGTCTGGCACTTCAGCGAAGACGTACCCGAGTCATCGGAGGCCGCGGTCGCAGAGATGCTGGACCTGGCCTCCCCACCCACGGTCATCTTCACCTCCAACAACGACATGGCGTTGTCCGTGCTCAAGGTCGCGGGTTCGCGGGGGCTCGCGATCGGACGCGAAGTGTCCCTCGTCACGGTCGACGACAGCCCCTGGGCGGCATACATGGTCCCCGGGATCACTGTCGTCGCTCGCCCGGTCGAGCAACTCGGAGAGCTCGCGGTAGAACGACTCGTGGCCGAGATCGAGTCACCGGGTCAACCGGTCGAAGACATCCAGCTCCCGACGGAACTCATCCCCCGGGCGTCGGTCGCCGACCTCAGGAGTCCCGCGGCCGGACGCTAGGGGACCGCTCAGGCCGATACGCCGGGCCGCACCACGAGCACCGGGCAGTCCGCGTGTCGCACACACTGTTCACTGACCGACCCGAGCAGCATCCCGGCGAGGCCGCCGCGCCCGCGGGAGCCGACCACCAGCATCCGCGCCCTGCGGGAAACGCTGATCAGGCAGCTGAGCGGTGTCGCGTACGCCGCCCGGTACTCGACGGGCACTCCCGGATGCTGCGCCGCTATCGGCCCGGCATCGGCTTCGAGCTTCTCCCGTACCGCACCGGCGTAGTCGGTGAGGGGCGAAACGTAGCCGAACTTCCAGTCGGCCGGGCGCGGGGCCGTGTCGATCGACCAGGCCCGAACGACGACGACGGATGCGCCGAGCGGCCCGGCGAGGTCGAGGGCGACCGCGAGCGCATGGGTCGCATAGTCGGAGCCGTCGTGACCGACGACGATACTGCCGGTGGGAGCTGGAGACTGGTCTGCATCGATGCCTGACATGATCCCACGCTACTCCCGGCAAAGGTGGCGCGACGGAAAACACCCCCGACCGAGAGAAAAACTGTCGCGGCTACCCCCGCACCGTCAACCCCTGCGTCAGCCCCGGCGCGAGACCCGCTCCGGCCCCGATCGTTTGCCGGGCCCGGTTAGGGTGGACTCATGCCTCTCCGCGCCTCCCAGCGACGAATCCTCATCGCCGTCGCGACGATCGCCGCGATCGTGGCCGGCGGCTTCCTCGTGCGATCTGTCGTCGCGCCGCGGACGGCGTCCACCGATCCCGCCGTCTTCGACGCCGGCGCCCTGATCAGTGACTACAACTTCTTCAACCCCAATGCCATGACGGCCGACGAGGTTCAGTCCTTCCTCGAAGGCCGCACCTGCCGCCGCAGCGACGACTCGCCGTGCCTCTGGGAGTACCGTGAGTCGACCGTCTCCGAACCCGCGCAGGGCCCCGGCCACTGCGCTGCATACGCGGGCGAGCCGAACGAGCGTGCGAGCACGATCATCGAGAAGGTCGCAGAGGCCTGCACGATCAGCCCGCGGGTCCTCCTCGTGCTGCTGCAGAAGGAACAGTCCCTGCTGACCCGGCCCAGCGCATCCGGTTACCTGCGGGCGACGGGCTACGGCTGCCCGGATACCGCCGACTGCGATGCCGAGTACTTCGGCTTCTTCAACCAGGTCTACCGGGCCGCGTGGCAGTTTCGGCAGTACACCCAGGAGCCCGAACGCGCCTACAAGGTCGGCGCGGTCAGCGTCGCATACAACCCCGAAGCCGCGTGCGGCGCGGCGACGGTTCAGATTCGCAACCAGGCCACGGCGAACCTGTACAACTACACCCCGTACCAGCCGGATGCCGCAGCACTCGCCGATACGAACGGCGACGGCGGCGGCGGATGCTCGACGCACGGAAACCTGAATTTCTGGCTGTTCTACAACTCCTGGTTCGGATCCTCACTGAGTGAGCCGTACCCCGCCGTGTTCGCCTCCTGCCTCAATCTCGTCGGCGGGCAGCCGTGCCCCCGCACCGAGCTGATCCCGACGGTTTGAGTGGCGCCGGGGGGTCAGTCCCCCGCAGCGGCAGCGCCGCGAGAACGCCGGAACGCCGACCGCTTCGGACGTGACCGCAACTGCGCGCGCACGTCTCCAAGGATCTCGGTGACCGTCGCGAGTTCCTCGGGCCCGATGCGGTCGAAGAGCATCTCACGCACGAGCGTGACGTAGCCCGGTCCGCCGGCGGCGAGTGCCGCCCGACCCGCTGCGGTGATATGCGCGATGACGGAACGTTCGTCGCCGGGTGACGGGCGCCGCTCGACGAGCCCGAGGGCCTCGAGCCGGGCGACCTGGTAGGTGAGCCCGCTGCGGGACACCGTCAGTGCGTCCGCGATGTCGGTCATCCGCAACCGCCCCTCTGGCGCTTCGAGGAGCCGGAGCAGGATCTCGAACTGGGCGAGGGTCAGGCCCACGGCATCCCGCAACTGGCGGTCTGCGGCGAACTGCACGATGTTCGCGGTCTCGACGATGGCCGCCCAGGCGCGCATCTCCGCGGGCGACACACTCTGGGCGGGGCCGATCCGCTCAGGATCGCCCGGATCCGCAATGCCCGATGGGGGAATACTCACGACTCGCTCCTAGTTGTTTCGAATACGAAGCACTTCCACAAGGGCCACCCCCAGTCTGCCCCGGCCCACCACGAAAGAAGACACAATGAGTACCGCCGTCTACACCGCATCCGCCACTTCCTGGGGCGGACGAACGGGCAAGGTCGTCACGAGCGACAACAAACTCGACCTCGACCTGTCCATTCCGGCCGAAATGGGCGGCGACGGCGGCGCGGGCACGAACCCCGAGCAGCTCTTCGCGAGCGGCTGGGCGGCGTGCTTCCACAACGCGCTCAAGGGCGTCGCCCGCCAGCGCACGGTGAACGTCACTGACTCCGCCGTCTCCCTGACCGTGCACCTCGTCGGCGGAATGGCCACCGGCTTCGACTTCGAGGTCACGATCGAGGCCCAGCTGCCCGGCGTCGACCCCGTCGTCGCCCAGGAGCTGCTTACGGCCGCCCACCAGGTCTGCCCATACTCCCGCGCCACGCGCGGAAACATCCCGGTGACCCTCGTCGTCATCCCCGACGAGGACTGACCCCCGCCGCGCCCTCGCGCGCTCGGCCAGGCGGGCGAGCGGAGGCCCGCGTCAGCGCCGGTGCTGGATCCGGACCTTCGCCGGCGCAGGCGTGGGAGTCGGCGTGGGGGCGGGAGTGGCCGTCGACGTCGGCGCAGCCGGCACGGCCACGGGTGCCGTGGCAGTCAGGCCAAGGAAGGTCGCGTCGAATGAATTCAGGTCGACGAGCACGCCGTTGAGGTTGTGCTCGAACTTCTGCTGCACCCCGATCCGTGGGTTGGCCGCCGTGTTCCAGCCTCCGTATGCGACCGCAGCGGGCGCCTCGATGTCGGCGAGCCAGCCGCTGTAGTTCACCGCCCCGGCGTTGGTGTCCCAGAGCGGCACGTCGGCGAAGGCGCTGCTGTTGTTCATGATGCTCGGCCACATCCCCGAGCCGCTGTAGATCACCGGACGCACACCCATTGCGCGCACCCCGTCGACCATCGCGCGGGTCACCGGCGGGCTGCCGGTCTCGACGTCGAGTGCGAAGAACTGCAGTTGCGACTGGTAGGGGCCGGCCGCGGCGATCCCGCCCTGCCAGCACGTCGCATCCCGGGTGTAGACGGCGATCTTGAGGCCGGCGTCGAGCGCCATCTTCAGCTGGGCCTGGGTGTGCTCCCAGGGAGCGCAGCTGCCCCACGCGGTGGAGTGCATCACGTAGAGACGGATACCCTCGTTGTAGGCCTGCGTGAACCACGCCGGGTCCGTGATGATGTTCGCGGAGTCGACGACCTTGACGGACGACGGTGTCGCCGCCTGCGCGGACGTGACGTTCGTGGGAGCGATGAGGCCGAGTATAGCCAGCGCAAACGCTGCCGCCAGGTGGTTCTTGTTCATTTAAGGGGACTCCGAAGTACCAGATGGTGGTGCTGAACCCGGCAACTCCAGTGTCAAATCACTTCAGTGTCGCGCGTACGTCGCCGGAGCTGACTGTTCGTCAGACTCAACGGGTGGAACCAGGTAGCGAGATAATCTGTCTATGGTGACACATCCTCACATTAAGCACCAGTCCCCCAACGGGGGACACGCTGGGCCGCGTACTCAGCCGAGAGCGTAATTCCTGCACCGCCGACCCCGACCCCGGTGTCGCCATCCACGGAGAGTCGCGCGCTTGGACGGGCTCCGGAAACGCCCGGTGAGAGCGACAACCAGACCATGGATGCCTGCCGGACGACGGCCGACATCGCGCGGGAAGTCGGGGCAACATTCCTCCGTCTCCCCGGCCGGGCACCCAGCAGACACGGAGGGTCTGGCCGACCCGGCTGCCTAGACTCGCCACGTGCTGCCGGCATCGGTTCGCCATCCGGGCCCCGCCCTGGATTGCACCCACCGCTGGCCGCACGCAATCGAAAGGAACAACTGTGACCCAGAACAAGAACTCCTCGGCTACCGCCACC
This sequence comes from Cryobacterium sp. GrIS_2_6, assembly GCF_035984545.1. Lineage (NCBI taxonomy): Bacteria > Bacillati > Actinomycetota > Actinomycetes > Micrococcales > Microbacteriaceae > Cryobacterium > Cryobacterium sp. GrIS_2_6. The sequence goes on along the minus strand of NZ_JAXCHP010000001.1, from coordinate 3,820,362 downwards.
TCTCGAAAGAAGCGCCTCACGATCGGCGCAGCCTCCGTGCTCGCCGCGGGCGCCCTGCTCGGCACCGGCATGCAGGGAGCAACGGCCAGCCCGCTGGGCGGCACCGCCGAACCGGGCAGCCCGTCGGCCCCATCGGCATCCGCCCCCGCCACCCCGGGCGCCTCGTTCTTCAGCTCCGTCGCGCACGAGCTGCGCGGGGACCTCGCGCACGGACAGGACTTCGGCGAGAAGGCCCAGAAGGTCGCCGCGACGATCTCAGATCACGCCGAGCTCTTCGCGAGCCTTCCTGCGAATCTGCAGGCCGACCTGACCACCCTCACGCAGGCCTCGGACGGCGACCGCACCGCCGCCGCCGAATTCATCGCCACGTCGGCTCTCGCCGGGAACTATGGCGAGCAGGCGCAGGCGCTCGCCGTTGCGATCCAGGCCGACCCGGAGCATCCGCTGCGCGCCGCCCTGCACGCAGCGCTCGAGGGCAGCCTCGACGTCGGTACCCCCGGCGCAGGCGGCCACACCGCGACGGACACCACGGACGCGGGTCCCGCCGTCACCAAGCTCGCCCTGAGCCTTGTCGACAACCCTGCCCTGTTCAGCAAGCTCCCGGTCGAACTGCAGAGCGCCCTGACCGCGCTCAAGGCATTGCCGGCCGAGCAGCAGGATGCCGCGGCGCAGCAGATCGCCAGCGACGCCGGGACCGGGACATACGGCCCGGAGATTCAGAAGATCGCCGAACACCTGGCACACGGCGCAGCACAGGACACGGGGCACGACGCTTCGGGGCACGCCGACGCCACGGCCGCACACTAGCCGGCCGGAACGAACGAGGAAGGCCGGGGGCGCAGTGCGCTCCCGGCCTTCCGCCGCCCTACCGGTCCAGGGTTAGAAGTCCCAGTCGGCGTCTTCCGTGTTGACGGCCTTGCCGATCACGTACGAGGAGCCCGACCCGGAGAAGAAGTCGTGGTTCTCGTCGGCGTTCGGCGAGAGCGCGGACAGAATCGCCGGGTTCACGTCGCACACCTCCTTGGGGAAGATGGCCTCATAGCCGAGGTTCATCAGGGCCTTGTTGGCGTTGTAGTGCAGGAACTTCTTGACGTCCTCGGTCAGCCCGACGGTGTCGTAGAGGTCCTGCGTGTACTGCACCTCATTCTCGTAGAGCTCGAAGACGAGGTTGAACGCGTAGTCCTTGATCTCGTCGCGACGCTCCTGCGTCGCCGCCTCGAGGCCCTTCTGGAACTTGTAGCCGATGTAGTAGCCGTGCACCGCTTCGTCACGAATGATCAAGCGGATGAGGTCGGCCGTGTTGGTGAGGCGGGCCCGGCTGGAGAACCACATCGGCAGGTAGAAGCCCGAGTAGAACAGGAACGACTCGAGCAGCACGGAGGCGACCTTGCGCTTGAGCGGGTCGTCGCCCTGGTAGTAGTCCATCACGATCGAGGCCTTGCGCTGCAGGTTGACGTTCTCCGTCGACCAGCGGAACGCCTCGTCGATGTCCTTGGTGTTGCTCAGGGTGGAGAAGATCGAGGAGTAGCTCTTGGCGTGCACGGACTCCATGAACGCGATGTTCGTGTAGACGGCCTCTTCGTGCGGGGTGATCGAGTCGGGGATCAGCGACACAGCGCCGACGGTGCCCTGGATCGTGTCGAGCAGGGTCAGGCCGGTGAACACGCGCAGGGTGAGCTGCTGCTCGACGGGAGTGAGCTGGTTCCAGGACTGCACGTCGTTCGACAGCGGGATCTTCTCCGGCAGCCAGAAGTTGTTGGTCAGCCGGTTCCAGACGTCGACGTCTTTCTCGTCTTCGATCTTGTTCCAGTTGATCGCATCGACATGCGAGATGAGCTTGAGCTTGTCAATCATTGATAGTCCTTAGTCCCAGAGCAGTCGCGGGCAGTGCACAGAAAACATCCAGCAAACTCACAGCATACAGCTGACGCAACCGTCAACCTCGGTCCCTTCCAGCGCGAGCTGGCGGAGACGGATGTAGTAGATGGTCTTGATGCCCTTGCGCCACGCGTAGATCTGCGCCTTGTTGATGTCGCGGGTCGTCGCGGTGTCCTTGAAGAAGAGCGTGAGCGAGAGACCCTGGTCGACGTGCTGCGTTGCCGCGGCGTAGGTGTCGATGATCTTCTCCGCGCCGATCTCATAGGCGTCCTGGTAGAAGTCCAGGTTGTCGTTCGTCATGAACGGGGCGGGGTAGTAGACGCGGCCGAGCTTGCCTTCCTTGCGGATCTCGATCTTCGAGGCGATCGGGTGGATCGACGAGGTCGAGTTGTTGATGTAGGAGATCGACCCGGTCGGCGGCACGGCCTGCAGGTTCTGGTTGTAGATGCCGTGTTCGATGACGGATGCCTTCAGCTCGGCCCAGTCGGCCTGGGTCGGGATGCGCACCCCGGCCTTCTCGAACAGCTCGGCGCCGCGGGCGGTCGACGGGACCCACGCGTGGTCGGTGTACTTGTCGAAGAACGCGCCGGAGGCATACGTCGAGTCCTCGAAGCCGGCGAACGCGTGGCCGCGTTCGATGGCGAGGGTGTTCGAGGCGCGGAGGGCGTGGAACAGCACCGTGTAGAAGTAGATGTTCGTGAAGTCGATCGCTTCTTCGCTGCCGTAGTACACCCGCTCGCGGGCGAGGTAGCCGTGCAGGTTCATCTGGCCGAGGCCGATCGCGTGCGACTTGTCGTTGCCGTCTTCGATCGAGCGCACCGAGGCGATGTGACTCTGCTCGGAGACCGAGTTGAGGCCACGGATGGCAGTTTCGACGGTCTTGCCGAAGTCAGGAGAGTCCATCGACAGGGCGATGTTCATCGACCCGAGGTTGCAGGAAATGTCCTTGCCGATGGTGTCGTAGGACAGGTCTTCGTTGTACGTGGTCGGGGTGTTGACCTGGAGGATCTCCGAGCACAGGTTCGACATGTTGATACGGCCTTTGATCGGGTTCGCCGCGTTGACGGTGTCCTCGAACATGATGTACGGGTAGCCGGACTCGAACTGGATCTCCGCGAGGGTCTGGAAGAAGTCACGCGCCTTCATCTTGGACTTCTTGATCCGCGGGTCGTCGACCATCTCGTGGTATTTCTCGCTCACGGAGATGTCGGCGAAGGGCACGCCGTAGACGCGCTCGACGTCGTATGGCGAGAACAGGTACATGTCCTCGTCCTTCTTGGCGAGCTCGAAGGTGATATCGGGGATGACGACGCCGAGCGACAGGGTCTTGATCCGCACCTTCTCGTCGGCGTTCTCACGCTTGGTGTCGAGGAAGCGCATGATGTCGGGGTGGTGCGCGTGCAGGTACACGGCGCCGGCACCCTGGCGGGCACCGAGCTGGTTCGCGTAGCTGAAGGAGTCTTCGAGGAGCTTCATCACGGGGATGATTCCGCTCGACTGGTTCTCGATCTGCTTGATCGGGGCGCCAGACTCACGGATGTTGCTGAGCAGCAGGGCGACGCCGCCGCCGCGCTTGGAGAGCTGGAGCGAGGAGTTGATGCCGCGGGCGATCGACTCCATGTTGTCTTCGATGCGGAGCAGGAAGCAGGAGACGAGTTCGCCGCGCTGCGCCTTGCCCGAGTTCAGGAACGTCGGCGTTGCGGGCTGGAAACGGCCGGCGATGATCTCCTCGACGAGGCCGGTCGCGAGCTTCTCGTCGCCCTGGGCGAGGCCGAGTGCGGTCATGACGACGCGATCCTCGAAACGCTCGAGGTACCGGTTGCCGTCGAAGGTCTTGAGCGTGTACGACGTGTAGTACTTGAAGGCACCGAGGAAGGTCTGGAAGCGGAACTTCTTCGAGTACGCGAGGTCATTGAGCCTCGTGATGAATTCGAAGGAGTACTGGTCGAGCACAGCCTGCTCGTAGTATTCCTTCTCGACCAGGTAGTCGAGGCGTTCCCTGAGGGAGTGGAAGAACACCGTGTTCTGGTTGACGTGCTGCAGGAAGAACTCCGTGGCCGCCTCCCTGTCCTTATCGAACTGGATTTCCCCGTTCGGCCCATAGAGGTTGAGCATGGCATTGAGGGAGTGATAGTCCATTGCCAGCGCGACCTGCGCGTGCGGGGCTACTTTCACGGCTGTTGCTTCCAAAATGATTCCAATCCGTCGTGAACGATGCGCACATCATCCGGAGTTCCCAATACTTCAAATCGATACATATGCGGCACGTTGCACTTGGCCGCGATGATGTCCCCCGCGATGCAGAATGCCGTGCCGAAGTTCATGTTGCCCGCGCCGATCACGCCGCGGATGAGCGAACGGTTGTGCTCGTCGTTCAGGAAGCGGATGACCTGCTTCGGCACAGCTCCCCTGGCCTCGCCGCCGCCATAGGTCGGCACGACGAGCACATAGGGCTCTGTCGCCCGGAGCGGCTCGTCGCGCGCGTACAACGGGATGCGCACGGCAGGCCGGCCGAGTTTCTCCACGAACCTCTGGGTGTTCCCCGAGGTGCTGGAGAAATAAACGATCTCAGCCATTGGATGCCGGCCTCACTCTCGAACCGCGTGCTTCAGTCCCGTAGCGCAGACCGCTCAGGCGAGACGTGCGGCGAGTTCGTTGATCTTGTCCGGGCGGAAGCCGGACCAGTGGTCCTCGTCTGTAATGACGACGGGCGCCTGCAGGTAGCCGAGAGCTTTGACGGCCTCGAGGGCGTTCTCGTCGACAGAGAGGTCGAGTACTTCGTACTCGATGCCCTTGTTGTCGAGGGCCCGGTAGGTGGCTGTGCACTGCACGCAGGAGGGCTTGGTGTAAACCGTGATTGCCATGTGGAAGGCCTTTCTCGTGGTTCAGAAGAGTAATGGTTCAGAAGTGAGTGCGCCAGTACGACTGTTCGAGTGCGATGCGGTCCTGCGAAACGCGGGATGTCAGGTGTTACGGCGTTGCTGTGCTGGAGATCAATACTACATGTAGTGCCTCCCAATGGGAATGGCCACTACATGCGGTAATTACAATTATGTAGTTATCCACCGACATTCGTGATGTTGTCAACAGGCCGGCGCATTCGGAGGCCCGCTTTCCCGCGGAAATCGCCGGGTTATCCACATCCTGCAGAAACAGCATTCGCACCTCTGTGGATAACTCACCGCGGGCGTGTCGCCACCCGTGGCACCTCGTGTTCGGTCAGGCATTCGCAGAACCGCCGGGAAGACTCGACCAGTTCCCAGTCCCAGCGCATGAAGCTGTCTGAGCGGTCCCGAAGTGCGTCCTCGCGCTTCTTCTCCTGCACGATGACCTCGGCAGATCACGTCCCGCCAGGATTCGTCCCCTGGTGTATTTCTGATGCCCGTCGAATTCGCCGATCATCCGCACGGCCCTCCAGTAGAAGTCGACCCAGTAGTCGTGCCCACGGACGTTCGGAAAACACACCTGCAACTCAGGCACGACGAAGCCCAGCTCGAACGAACGCACCCGGCTGAGCGACTCTCCCCCGTTCGCCGAGAGCGGGTTGGCGAAGGCGATCGCCGCCTCAGCCTGCCGATAGCCCCGCCGGGGATTCACGAGCGCGAACTCGGTGAGCAGGTCGTCTTTTGTGATCGCTCCAGCCCCACCGCGTCCGAGACGCACGTCATCAGCGGCCCGCGCTTGTTCCACCCGGAGCGCGTGGTCGATCATGACCACAGCCGTCAGAAGATTCGTTCCTGCGGCGACGTCGACGAGGGTGCGGACGAGCGATGTCGCGGTGCAACCGGCCACCTCAACGCCCCCAGGCGCAGGCGCTCCGCGATGCGCCGTCAGGAGCCGGGTGTGGCTCCCACCCGTGGCTTCCGGATTGAGGGAATGCACCTCGCGCGGCCACAGGCCGATGTACGGAAGACCGTGCAGCGCGGCTGCCGAGATGTGCGACAGGACAACGGGCCCTACCGCGCTCGCGGCAGAAGCCCGAACGAACCACGGGTATCGGTCGTCCGGGTCAGACTCCCGCCAGAGTGTTCCCCAGACGAATATCCCCCGTCGGATCCGCACCAGCGTGCCGTCTCTGAGTAACGCATCGATCGCCGTGGAATTGAGGCCTTGGGCATTGAGGGCCCGGTAGGAATCAGCTCACCGTCACGAGCAGCGAGGGTGTCGAGTCGAGTTGTCGTCCCGCGAGTGTCGGCGGTATGGCCCGGGACCTCTCGGCTGTTGCGACTCCGGTGGACATTCGCTTCCGCATCCGCCCCATTGAGGACCCGTGTCGCCACCGGGAGCGGCTAGGCGCGCGGGGCGGTCGACTCGCGGACGACGAGCTCAGGGACCGAGCTCGGCAGGTCGAGCGCTTCCTCGTCCTCGAGCACGGCGAGGAGGGTGTTCAGGATGTTGCGGCCGAGTTCGTCGAAGTCCTGGCGCATGGTCGTCAGTGTCGGGGAGAAGAACGCGGCCTCGGGGATATCGTCGAACCCGATGACGCTCACGCGGTCCGGCACGGCGAGTCCGTTGCGGACGAGGGCGTGGATCAGTCCGAGTGCCATCTGGTCGTTGCCGGCGAACACGGCCGTGAAGTCGCCATAGGAGCCGGATTCGATCAGGTCGATACCGAGGCGGAACCCGCTCGCCGGCGACCAGTCGCCGATCAGCGGTTCTCTCGCGATGAGGCCGCGGTCGCCCAGTTCGTCACGCCAGCCCCTGGCTCGTTCGATGGCGTCGACGGAGTCGGCCGGTCCGGCGAGGTGCACGATATTGGCGTGGCCGAGTTCGGCGAGGTGCGTGACAGCGATCCGCGCACCGCGGTAGTTGTCGACGCCGACCCGGTGGAATCCGCCGCGGCCGCTCGACTCCACCGCGATGAGGGGCACCCCGAGTTCGATGCCCCTGACGGCCTCGAGGGCGCTGCGGTGCGCCGCGATCAGCACGATCGCCTCGACGTTCTGCCGCAGGAGGAGCTCAACGGCGGAACGCAACGACTCCGGGTCCGACTCGAGCATGCTCGCCATGCTCACCGCGTACCTGGCGTCCCTCGCCGCTTCGTTGAACCGCAGGACGGTGCTCGAGGGTCCGTAGTCCGGTCCTCCTGTTGTGATCAGGCCGATCGTCCGGGAGCGGCGGGTGACGAGGGCGCGCGCGGCGGGTGACGGCCGGTAGCGGAGCTGCTTGATCGCATTCTCGACCCGTTCCCGCGTCGCGGGGCGCACATTGGGAAGGTCGTTGAGCACCCGGGAGACCGTCTGGTGCGAGACGCCGGCCAGCCTCGCGACGTCGAAGATGTTGGCGACGCGCGCCTTCTCATCGTCCTTGCTCACCAGGCTCATCGGCTCCCACCGATGCGTGTTCAACGCATCGTCTCTCTGTCCCCTTATTCTGGCTCACGCGCGGGTGCCGTGGCCGACACGCTCACGCCGGACGCGTTATCGACGGCGTGCCGTCAGGACCTTCTGAAGGACGATGAAGACGAGGAGGAGCCCACCGATGAAGATCCGGGTCCACCACGAGCTGAGGGTGCCTTCGAAGGTGATGATCGTCTGGATCGTCCCGAGCACGAGCACGCCGAGCACAGAGCCGAGCACGAAGCCGTAACCACCCGTGAGCAGGGTCCCGCCGATCACGACCGCGGCGATCGCGTCGAGTTCGGTTCCGACCGCTGTGAGGCTGTATCCCGAAAGCGTATAGAAGGTGAAGAGCACCCCGGCAAGGCCGGAGCAGAATCCGCTGATCACGTAGACGAGCACCTTGGTCCTGGCCACCGGCAGTCCCATCAGCATGCCGGACTGTTCCCCGCCGCCGATCGCGTAGACGGTGCGCCCCAGGCGGGAGTAGTGCAGCACGAGGAACGCGACCAGGACCACAAGAAGGGCGATCACGACGCTCGCCGTGATGCTCATGCGAGCGCCGAACGAGATCCTGGTCTGCGCGAGGCTGACGAAGACCGGATCGGTGATGGAGATCGAGTCCTTGCTGATCACGTAGCAGAGCCCTCTGGCGAGGAACATCGCGGCGAGGGTCGCGATGAACGGCTGGATCTTGAAGACGTGGACCATGAGCCCGACCAGGAGTCCGAGCACCGATGTCAGCACGAGGATGAGCGGGATCACGACCGCGGCCGACCAGCCGGACTGGAGCAGGCTCGCGGCGATCATGGTCGACAGGGCGAGGACGGCCCCGACCGACAGGTCGATGCCCCCGGTCAGGATCACGAACGTCATCCCGACCGCCAGCACGATCAGGTAGGCGTTGTCGACGAACAGGTTGAGGATCACGGGCCCGGAAACGAAGCCGCGATAGCGGCTGCCGCCGATCGCAAAGATGGCGATGAGCAGCACGAGGGTCACGAGGACGGGGCCGTACTTCGGGCTCGTGAACGCTGACGAGACCCGGCCGAGCAGCCGGCGGCCCGCGTCGACGGGCGCGGAGGAGGTGTCGATGCTCATGAGACGGACGCCCTTTCGGCGATTCGGGTGCCCGGACGTCCCCGGCCGAGTGACCGGCGCCAGCGGCCGAACGTGGCGTTCGTCGTGGGCGACTGCAGCAGGCAGACGGCCGTCACGACCGCGGCTTTGAAGACCATAGTCGCGATGGGAGGGATACCGACCGTGTACACCGTTGTGACGAGGGTCTGGATGACGAGGGCGCCGACGAGGGTGCCGAGGAGTGAGTACCGGCCGCCTGCAAGGGAGGTTCCTCCGATCACCACCGCGAGGATCGCATCCAGTTCGATGAAGAGGCCGGTGTTGTTGGCATCGGCCGCCGTCTGGTTCGAGGTCAGGATGAGGCCGGCGATGGCGGCCGCGAATGCCGAGAAGGTGTACACGGTGATCAAGAGGCCCCGCGACCGAACGCCGGCCTGCCTGCTCGCCTCCGGATTGATTCCGACCGATTCGATCAGGAGCCCGAGGGCCGTGCGCCGGGTGAGCAGGGCGGCTGCGGCAAAGATGACGGCCGCGATGACGACGGAAACCGGGATGCCGAGCACGAAACCGGACCCGATCACCTTGAATGGAGGGCTGTTCACGGTGAGGATCTGGCCCTCCGTGATGAGCATCGCCGCGCCGCGCCCGGCGGTCATCAGGATCAGGGTCGCGATGATGGGCTGGATCCCGAGCACGGCGACCAGGAACCCGTTCCACAGGCCGAGGACGAGGGCGATCAGGAGCGCGGCGATGACGGCGACCGCGACCGTGCCGATGCTGCCCGGTTCCGGGGAACCGAGGATGATCGAGCAGGCGACGGCGCCCGCGATCGCGCACACGGCGCCCACGGAGAGGTCGATACCCCGCGTCGCGATGACGAGGGTCATCCCGACCGCGATGATGAGGGTCGGTGCGCCGTTGCGGGCGATGTCCACGAGGCTGCCGAAGAGGTGCCCGTTCTTGACCTCGAGGCTGAAGAACCCGGGGAAGGCCACAAGGTTGATGGTGAACAGTACGAGCAGCATCACCACCGGCCAGAACAACCGGCTCGAGAACATCCGGTTCAGGTTCATCGCGCCACCGCCGTCAGTTCGCCGTCGGCGATGATGGCCAGGAGGCTGTCAACGGTCAGGTCGTCATTGACGATGTCGGCGACGAGCCTGCGATCCCTCATGATCGCGATCCTGCTGCTGAGGCGCAGCACCTCCTCGAGTTCAGCCGAAATGAACAGCACCGACATCCCGTTTTCGGCGAGGTTGACCACGAGTTTCTGGATCTCGGCCTTCGCGCCCACATCGATGCCCCTGGTGGGTTCGTCGAGGATCAGCAGCCGCGGCGCGACGGCGAGCCACCTGGCCAGCAATACCTTCTGCTGGTTGCCTCCAGAGAGGTTCCTGACGATGGCGTCCGGGTTGGCCGGCCGGATGTTCAGAGCCTGGATGTAACTGCCCGCGAGCTCGTCGCGGCGCTTCCGCGAGATCGGATGGAACCAGCCGCGGTCGGCCTGCAGAGCGAGCACGATGTTGTCCCGCACGGTGAGGTCTTCGACGATACCCTCTGAGCGCCGGTTCTCCGAGGAGTACGCGACTCCCCGCGCGAGCGCCGAACGTGGCGTTCGGAACCGGTGCGGCGTGCCGTCGATCACCAGTTCCCCGGAGTCCGGTCGGTCGATGCCGGAGAGGATCCTGGCGAGCTCGGTGCGCCCGGAGCCGAGGAGACCGGCGAGCCCGACAACCTCGCCGGTGTAGATCCGGAGGTCGACCGGCGCGATGGACCCCTTGCGCCCGAGCGCCGTCGCGGCCAGAAGGGGCACTTCGTCGTCTTCCCCTCCGCCCGGTTCGACGATCCGCCGCTCGAGGGCGTCGAGGATCGCGAGTTCCTTCCCGATCATCTTCTGCACGAGGTCGAGGCGCAGGATCTCTGCCGTGCGGTATTCGCCGACGAGTTTGCCGTTTCGAAGAACCGTGAGGCGATCGGAGATCTCATAGACCTGGTCGAGGAAGTGGGACACGAAGAGAATCGCGACGCCCTCGGCTTTGAGCTCGCGGATCACCCGGAAGAGTTCGGCGACCTCGTCGGCGTCGAGGCTCGACGTCGGCTCGTCGAGGATCAGAACCTTCGCGTTGACGTCGATGGCCCTGGCGATCGCGACGAGCTGCTGGACAGCGAGCGAGTGCGAACCGAGCAGTGAACCGGGATCGATGTCGAGGTGCAGGCCGCGGAGGTGTTCCACAGCCCGACGCCGGGTGGCCCGCCAATCGATGCCGCCGAACCGGCGCGGTTCCCGGCCGAGCATGATGTTCTCAGCGACGCTCAGGTTTCCGAGCAGGTTCACCTCCTGATAGACGGTGCTGATCCCGGCGTTCTGGGCCTGGGCGGGGCCCGCGAACGAGACTCGGTTGCCGGCGAGCAGGATCTCGCCGCTGTCGGCCGGGCCGCTGTCGATCGCATAGACACCGGTCAGCGCCTTGATCAGGGTCGACTTGCCTGCACCATTCTCCCCGAGCAGCGAGTGCACCTCGCCGGGGAACATCCGGAAGTTCACACCGTCGAGGGCCTTGACGCCGGGGAAGGAGATCGAGATGTTCGTCATCTCGACGACGGGGGCCTGTGCGTTCATTCACGTTCTCTCTTCATCGTCGTGTGCACGCGGATGCCGGTTCCCGGCGGCAGGGATCGGCCGGCCGCATGGCCTGCCGAGCGCTGCCGCCGGAGACCGGCGAAGCGGTACCGGATTCGCTCAGTACTGACGGGTGGGAAGTGCGGCAGTCGCCTGCTCCTGGGTGAAGGTCGTCTCCTCCGTCAGGATGCGCTTCTCGACGCTCTCCCCCGCGACGACCTTCTTGACGATGTCGACCAGCTGCTTGCCGAGGAGCGGTGAGCACTCGACGATGAAGTTGATCTTGCCGTCGGAGAGAGCCTGCATGCCGTCCTTCACCGCGTCGATGGTGACGATCTTGATGTCCTTCCCCGGCACCTTCCCTGCGGCTTCGACGGCCTCTATCGCGCCGAGGCCCATGTCGTCGTTGTGGGCGAAGATCAGGGTGGCGTCCGGGTTGGACTTCAGGAGCGCCTCGGTGACCTGCTTTCCGCCCGCCCTCGTGAAGTCGCCGGTCTGCGATGCGACGATCTGGAACTTCGGATCGGCCTTGATGACGTCGGCGAAGCCCTCCGCACGGTCGATGGCGGGAGCCGCGCCCGTCGTGCCCTCGAGTTGGATGATCTTGACGGGATCGGTCTGGTTCTTGTACTCGTCGACGACCCATTGGCCGGCCTTCTCGCCTTCCTTGATGAAGTCGGAACCGAGGAAGCTCACGTAGAGGCTGTCGTCCTTCGAGTCGACGGCACGGTCCGTGAGGACGACGGGAATCCCGGCGTCCTTCGCCTCCTTCAGGACCGCGTCCCAGCCGGTCTCGACGACGGGAGAGAACGCGATGACGTCGACGCCCTGGGTGATGTATGAGCGGATGGCCTTGATCTGGTTCTCCTGCTTCTGTTGCGCGTCCGAGAACTTGAGCTGCATTCCCGACGCGGCGAACGCACCCTGGATGTCCTTGGTGTTCGCGGTCCGCCAGCCGCTCTCCGCGCCGACCTGGGCGAAGCCGACGACGATGTCGCCCGGCGCCTTCGCAGGGCCCGTCGAGCTGGTGTCTGCGGCAGTGGAACATCCCGTGAGGGCCAGGAGAAAGGCGCCGACGGCGACCGCTCCGATCATCTTCCTGATCATGTGACTAAACCTCCTTGTTTAGCGTCCCGGCGGAACATTCTGCTGCGTGTCTCGGTGCCGGGCGACCAGGTCGTTCTGGTCGATGTCGAAATGTTAGCGCTCACAAGCGCACGTTGACAAGCCCTCCCGATATCTTTTCGATCTCTTTTGCAGTGGGGATCACCGGCATCCGCGCAACGATTGTGAACGCTCATAACCAGGCCTCTCACGCAGGCAGAGCCGACCCCTGGCAGGGGCCGGCTCCGCCGGATGATGCGATATCTGTTACTGGGTGAGGGGCGCGAGCTTGGGATCGTTCGCGTAGGCCTCTGCCGCGTTCGCCTTCGTCACGATAACCGGAGGCAACAGGTAGGCGGGAACGATCTTGACGCCGTTGTCGTAGGACTTGGTGTCGTTCACGTCGACGGTCTCCCCCTTCTGCAACGCCTGGGCCATCTTGATCGCCTGGGCGACGAGCAGGCGGGTGTCCTTGTTGATCGTCGAGTACTGCTCACCGGCCATGATCGACTTGACCGACTCGACCTCGGAGTCCTGGCCGGTCACGATCGGGATGGGCTTGCCTGCTGCCTTCACCGACGTGATGATCGCCCGCGCGAGGGTGTCGTTCGGGGAAAGCACGCCGTCGAGGGCCTTGTCCCCGTAGGTGCTGGTCAGGAGCGAGTCCATCCGGCTCTGCGCGTTCTCGGCCTTCCAGCCGGCGGTCGCCGTCTGCTTGATGTCGGTCTGGCCTGAAGCGACGACGAGGGTGCCGTCGTCGATCTTCGGCTGGAGGATGCTCATCGCGCCGTTGAAGAAGACCGCGGAGTTGGCATCGTCGGAGGAACCGGAGAAGAGCTCGATGTTGTACGGCCCGGCCGCCTTCCGGGAGGCGAGCCCATCGAGGAGGGCCTGGCCCTGGAGCTCACCGACCTTGAAGTTGTCGTACGCCACGTAGTAGTCCACGTCCGGCGTGTTGAGGATCAGCCGGTCGTAGGCGATGACCGTCGCACCCGCGTCCTTCGCCGCCTTCACCTGGGTGCCGAGCTGGCCGCCGTCTGCCGCGCCGATGATGATGACCTTGGCGCCGTTGGTGACCATCGCCGAGATCTGGTCCTGCTGGTCTTTGACCGTCGTCGAGGCGCCGGCGTACTGCACGTCGCCTTTGAACCCGGCCGTCTTGAGGCCGTCTTCGAAGAGGCCTCCGGCGAGGACCCAGTTCTCCGAGGTCTTCGAGGGAAGCGCGACGCCGATCACCGAGTCCGCCGGGAATCCGGCGGCCGCTGTGGAACCGCCCGTGGTGTCGGTGCGGGTGGAACACCCGGAGAGTGCCATCAGGGCTACGGCTGCGAGCGCTGTAGTCGCGAGGAGTTTTCGCATGTTCGATCGCTTTCTACTCAATGTGGTGGAGCAGGGATTGTGATGTGCAGGGTGTGGAGCGAGATCGGGAGAGGTCATGCGGATACCGCGGCTCAGGAGGGCATGCTCGCCGGCGGCCAGGCCGTGTCCGGCGTTCCCGAGTCGGGGACGACCATCGGCGGTTCATCCGGAGCCGGGGTGGTCTTCCGGTTCCGGGTCATGAACCCGAGGATCGACGGCCGGCCCTGTTTCTTGTTCCAGACATCCACCCCCACGGCGAGGAGAAGCACGAGACCCTTGATGATCTGCACCCGGTCGCTTCCGACGCCGAGGAGCTGGAGCCCGTTGTTGAGCACGGCCATCACGAGACCGCCGATGATGGAGCCCGTGACCGTTCCGATTCCGCCGGAGACCGCCGCGCCGCCGATGAAGACGGCCGCGATGGCGTCGAGCTCCCAGCTCAGCCCGTCCTGCGGTCCGGAAGCGACCGAGCGGGCGACGAAGATCATGCCGGCGAGGGCGGCCAGGATCGACATGTTCATCATCACGAGGAAGTTGATCCGGCGGGACTTGACGCCGGAGAGTTCGGCGGCGAGCTTGTTACCACCGACCGCGTAGACGTGACGGCCGAAGATCGTGTTCCGGGTGATGAACGAGTACACGAGCACGAGCACCCCGAGGATGATGCCGGAGACCGGGAAGCTCGTTCCGGTGCGGCCGCCCGCGAAGAGGAAGGTCGCGTAGACCACGACCGCGTTGAGCAGCACGACCTTGACGACGCTCGCCCAGAGCGGGGACGGCGTCGAACCCATGATCCGCTGCACGCGGCGCGCCCGGATCTCCCGCCAGACCACGGCGATCACGATGATGAGCCCGAGCAGGAGGGTGAGGTTGTTGTACCCGGTGTACGGCCCCACCTCCGGAAGATACCCGGAACCGATGGTGGTGAAGCCGGCGGGAACCGGAACCGTGTTCGCGTTGCCGATCAGCTGGTTGCCGCCGCGGAAGATGAGCATGCCGGCGAGGGTGACGATGAAGGCCGGCACGCCGACGAAGGCGACCCACCAGCCCTGCCAGGCCCCGATCAGCATCCCGACGAGGAGACCGAGGAGGATAGCGAGCGGCCAGGGCAGGTTCCAGTCGTGCATCGACGTCGCGACGACGATGCCCACAAAGGCGGCGACCGACCCGACGGACAGGTCGATGTGCCCGGCGATGATCACGATCACCATCCCGATGGCGAGGATCAGGATGTACGAGTACTGGCTGACGAGGTTGATCAGGTTGCCAGAGGACAGGGTCAGGCCGTTGGTGAGGTACTGGAAGAGCAGGATGATCGCGATCAGGCTGAACAGGATGCCGAACTGACGCAGGTTCCCCCCGCCGAACAGCTTCCGCGCGCTGCGCGCCTCGCTCGTGGTCGTGGTCTCGGTAGTCATCAGCTGCGAACCTTCTTTCTGGCACTCGTCATGCTCTTCATCAGGGTCTCCGGGTCGGCATCCGCAGCGGGGATGCAGTCCGTGATCGCACCCTCGAAGACCGTGTAGATGCGGTCGGCGAGCCCCAGGAGCTCAGGGAGTTCCGAGGAGATCAGGATGACGCCCTTCCCTTGCGCCGCGAGGTTCTGGATGATGCCGTAGATCTCGTACTTGGCGCCGACGTCGATGCCCCGGGTGGGTTCGTCGAGGATGAGCAGGTCGGGGTCCGTGAACATCCACTTGGCGAGGACGACCTTCTGCTGGTTGCCGCCGG
Organism: Cryobacterium sp. GrIS_2_6; assembly: GCF_035984545.1. Taxonomy (NCBI): domain Bacteria; kingdom Bacillati; phylum Actinomycetota; class Actinomycetes; order Micrococcales; family Microbacteriaceae; genus Cryobacterium; species Cryobacterium sp. GrIS_2_6. Next base: position 3,805,251 of record NZ_JAXCHP010000001.1, on the reverse strand, counting down.
AGAGCTTGCTGACCCCGGAATCGACAGTCGGCGTCTTGATGCGGAGGCTCGTGCGATAGCCCTCCGCGATCGAGTACTCCTTGCCGTCGTTGACGACGGGACCGGCCGAGATCTTGGCGAGCTTCGCGGACACGATCGAGCGCTTCACGTCGTCGAGCAGGTTGAGGCCGAGTGCCTTGCGGTCTTCACTCACATAGGCGAGCCCGTGGTCGATGGCCTCTGCGACGTTCCTCAGTTCGATCTCCGTGCCGTCCTTGAACATCCGCCCGGAGAGGAAGGTACCGTAGGACCGGCCGAAAATGCTCATCGCGAGCTCGGTGCGGCCGGCTCCCATGAGTCCGGCGATGCCGACGATCTCCCCGCGGCGCACGGTGAGGCTCGAGTTCTTGACCACCATCCGTTCCGTGACCTGCGGATGCTGCACGTTCCAGTCCCTGACCTCGAAGAACACCTCTCCGATTCTCGGGACATGGTCAGGGAAGCGGCTCTCGAGGCTCCTGCCGACCATGCCGCGGATGATGCGGTCCTCGTTGACCCCGTCCCGCACCACGTCGAGGGTCTCGATCGTCTTCCCGTCACGGATGATCGTGATGGAGTCTGCGACCTGTTCGATCTCGTTGAGCTTGTGGGAGATCATGATCGACGTGATTCCCTTGCCCTTGAGGCCCCGGATCAAGTCGAGCAGGTGTTGCGAGTCCGCTTCGTTGAGCGCCGCGGTCGGCTCGTCGAGGATCAGGAGCTTGACCGACTTGCTGAGCGCCTTGGCGATCTCCACGAGTTGCTGCTTGCCGACGCCGATGTTCTTGATCAGGGTGTCCGGATCCTCGCGGAGCCCGACCCGCGCGAGCAGTTCGAGGGCGGTCTTCTTGGCCGTGATCCAGTCGATCGCGCCCCACCGGGTCGGCTCGTTGCCGAGGAAGATGTTCTCGGTGATGGACAGCTCGGGGATGAGCGCGAGTTCCTGGTGGATGATCGCGATCCCGGCTTCCTCGCTCGAGCGGATGTCCCGGAAATGCACGGTCCTGCCCTGGTAGACGATGTCGCCGTCATATGTCCCGTACGGGTACACCCCGGAAAGCACTTTCATGAGGGTGGACTTGCCCGCGCCGTTCTCACCGCAGATGGCGTGGATCTCCCCGGCCTTCACGGTGAGGGACACGTCGGACAGGGCCTTGACCCCGGGGAACTCCTTCGTGATCGATCGCATTTCCAGAATGACCGGGCCGTCCGTCCGGACGGGTTCGTCGTTCATGACGTGCTGGGTGGACATCATTGTGCTCCTTGCGCCAGATGCCACAGATAGTAACCGGCAGTGGCCGCGAGCAACAGGCTCCCTGCCGCACGTCCGTGTCACGCTTGGGTAACGGCCGGTCGGATACACAAAAGGCAGATCGCAGGCGCAAAAAAAAGCGGGCCGGTCGTCCGAAGACGACCGGCCCGCTCTCGCGTACTGGTGCGGGTCAGCGACCGCCGGAGCGACGCTTGTTGTAGACGTCGAACGCGACGGCACCGAGCAGCACCAGGCCCTTGATGAGCTGCTGGTACTCCGTTCCGACACCGAGGATCGACATGCCGTTGTTCAGCAGCCCGATGATGAAACCACCGATGATGGCGCCGGTGACGGTACCGATACCACCGGTGACCGCGGCTCCTCCGATGAAGACGGCGGCGATGGCGTCGAGTTCGAAGCCGTCACCGGCCTTCGGGTTGGCGAGGTTGAGCTGGGCGGTGAAGACGAGCCCAGCGAGTGCCGAGATGACGCCCATGTTCACGAAGAGCATGAAGGTGACGCGCTTGGTCTTGATGCCCGACAGTGCCGCGGCGTTCAGGTTGCCGCCGATGGCGTAGATGTGGCGGCCGAAGACGCTGTTCGACATCACGGATGCGTAGACGACGATCAGGACGCCGAGGACGATGAGCACGATAGGCGTGCCGCGGTAGCTCGCGAGCAGGTACGTGATCCCGATGATCATGGCCGCCGTGAACACCAGCTTGGTGAGGAACCACGCGAACGGCTCGTCCTCGACGTCGTACTTCGCGCGGGCACGGCGCTGGCGGATGCCCTGGAGCACGAGGAAGAGCGTCGCAATGATGCCGATACCGAGGGTCAGCGGTTCGACAGCGCTGGTTCCGCCGCCGAGGTCGGGGAGGAACCCGCTGCCGAGGGCACGGAATTCGTCGGGGAACGGCGAGATCTGCTTGTTCTGCAGGGCGATCTGGGTGAGCCCACGGAAGGTGAGCATTCCCGCCAGCGTGACGATGAAGGCCGGTATCCCGAAGTAGGCGATCCAGAAGCCCTGCCACATTCCCACAAGGGCACCGACGCCGAGACAGAGAATGATCGCGAGCCACCACGGCACATTCCACTGCGTGATCATCACGCCGGACATGGCACCGACGAAGGCGACGACCGAACCGACCGAGAGGTCGATGTGGCCGGCGATGATGACCATGACCATGCCGACGGCGAGAATCAGGATGTAGCTGTTCTGCACGATCAGGTTGGTGACGTTGATCGGCTTCAGGGTGATGCCGTTGGTGGCCACCTGGAAGAAGATCACGATCGCGATCAGGGCGATGAACAGGCCGATTTGCCGCAGCTGGCCGGCGAGGTAATTAAGTGAAGATCTGAACACGCTCATCGCTTGTCCTTGTCCCTTTCCTGGGTCATGTTTTGCATAAGGAATTCAGCCGTCGTCTGCCCGCGGGCGACGTCCGCCGTGATCCGGCCTTCGAAGATGGTGTAGATCCGGTCGCAGATGCCGATCAGTTCCGGCAGTTCGGAGGAGATCACGATGACGCCCTTGCCTGCGTCGGCGAGGCGGTTGATGATCCCGTAGATCTCATACTTGGCGCCAACGTCGATGCCGCGGGTGGGTTCGTCGAGGATGAGGACATCCGGGTCGGAGAACATCCACTTGGACAGCACGACCTTCTGCTGGTTTCCGCCGGAGAGCTTCCCGGCGAGGGCCTCTACGGTCGGAGCCTTGATGTTCATGCTCTTGCGGTAGCCCTCTGCGACGACGATCTCCTGGTTGGAGTCCACCCAGCCGCGCTTGGCGATCTTGTGCATGCCCACCGTGGAGATGTTGCGCTTGATGTCCTCGATCAGGTTGAGGCCATACCGCTTGCGATCCTCGGTTGCGTATGCGAGGCCGTGCTCGATGGCGTTCGCTACCGTGCTCGTGTTGATCTTGACGCCGTTCTTGTAGACGGTGCCCGAGATGTTGTGCCCATAGCTGTGGCCGAACACGCTCATCGCGAGCTCGGTCCGGCCCGCGCCCATCAGCCCGGCGATGCCGACGATCTCGCCGGCCCTGACGGTGATGTTCGCGTCCTTGACGACCCGGCGCTGGTGGTCGAGCGGGTGGTAGACGTTCCAGTCTTCGACCCGGAGGAGTTCCTCGCCGATGTTCGGCGTGTGGTCGGGGTAGCGGCTGCCGAGGTCCCGGCCGACCATGCCCTTGATGATGCGCTCCTCGGAGATGTCATCGGTGTGCATGTCGAGCGTCTCGATGAGCTTGCCGTCACGGATGATGGTGACCTCATCGGCGATGGCCTTGATCTCGTTCAGCTTGTGGCTGATCATGATCGAGGTGACGCCCTGGCCCTTCAGGTGCTTCATCAGGTCGAGCAGGTGCGCGGAGTCCTCGTCATTGAGTGCTGCGGTCGGCTCGTCCAGGATCAGGAGTTTGACCTCCTTGGACAGGGCCTTCGCGATTTCCACGAGCTGCTGCTTGCCGACGCCGATGTCGCGGATCTTAGTGATCGGGTTGTCCTTGAGACCGACCCTGGCGAGCAGCTTGGCCGCCTCCATATTGGTCTTGTTCCAGTCGATCCAGCCGTTGTTCTGCTGCTCGTTGCCGAGGAAGATGTTCTCGGCAATGGAGAGGAACGGGCTCAGCGCCAGCTCCTGGTGGATGATCACGATGCCTGAGGCCTCGGAGTCATTGATGGATTTAAAGGCGACCGGCTCATTTTCGAAGACGATCTCGCCCTCGTAGGTGCCGTGCGGGTAGACGCCGGAGAGCACCTTCATCAAGGTGGACTTTCCTGCACCGTTTTCACCGCAAATCGCGTGGATGTGGCCTCGCTTCACCGCGAGGGAAACGTCCTGGAGGGCTTTCACTCCGGGAAAGGTTTTCGTGATGCTGCGCATCTCGAGAATATTCGTTGTCACCGTTACTTCTTCTTCCGGTGGAGAGAGGGTGGGTGGTGGTTGTGGTGCTGGTGCTTTCGGTGCTTTCGGTGCTGGCAGTGCTGGCAGTGCTGGCAGTGCTGGCAGTGCTGGCAGTGCTGGCAGTGCTGGCAGTGCTGGCAGTGCTGGCAGTGGCGGCGGGGTGACCCGCCGCCACTGCCGGTGGAGAGAAGAACCTACTTGAGGTCGGCCTCGGTGTAGTAACCGGTGTCGACGAGCAGGGCCTTGTAGTTGTCCTTGGTAACGACCTGAGGAGCGAACAGGAAGGTCGGGACGACCTTGACCTTGTTGTTGTAGCTCTTCGTGTCGTTGACCTCGGGGGTCTTGCCGTTGAGCAGGTCGTCAGCCATCTTCACGGCCTCGTCGCCGAGCTGGCGCGTGTCCTTGTAAATGGAGGAGTACTGCTGGCTGGCGATGATCGACTTGACCGAAGCGGCCTCGGAGTCCTGACCGGTGATGATCGGGAGCTTGTCGGTCGCGTAGCCCGAGCTCGTCAGAGCCGAGATGATGCCGATGGAGAGACCGTCATACGGGGAGAGCACGCCGTCGACCTTGGAGCCGTCGGAGTAGGTGCTCGCGATGAGGTTCTGCATCCGCTTCTGGGCGGTCGCCGGGTCCCAACGCAGGGTGGCCACCTGGGTGAAGCTGACCTGGCCGCTCTTGACCACGATGACGCCCTTGTCGATGTACGGCTGCAGGATCGACATGGCGCCGTTGAAGAAGAACGTGGCGTTGTTGTCGTCGGGGCTGCCACCGAAGAGCTCGACGTTGAACGGGCCGGTCTTGCCGGTGTCCTTGCCGTCCTTGTCCACCACGCCGAGTCCGGTGAGCAGGCTCGTGGCCTGCAGCACGCCGACCTCGTTGTTGTCGAAGGTGGTGTAGTAGTCGACGTTCTTGTTGCCGTTGATCAGGCGGTCGTACGCGATGACCTTGACGCCGGCCGCTGCGGCCTGGTCAAGCTGGTCGCTGAGCGCGGTGCCGTCGATCGACGCGATGATGAGGATCTTCGCGCCCTTCGTCAGCATGTTGCTGATCTGCTGGACCTGGGTGGGGATCTTGTCTTCGCCGTATTCGAGGTCGACCTTGTAGCCGAGCTTCTCGAGGGAGGCCTTGACAGCGTCGCCGTCCTTGATCCAGCGCTCGCTGGACTTGGTGGGCATTGCGACGCCGACAAGTGCGCCGGCGTTGGCGCCCGCCGCAGCGGTGGTGGTGGCTGTGTCGCCACGTCCGCCTGAGCAGGCAGCGAGGGAGAGTGCGAGTCCAATGGCAGCGATGCCTGCGAGGACCTTACTTGTCTTCACTGAATTACCTTTCGTGGATCTGTTATCAACTCTGATGGCAGTTGTATTGGTGCTGCTATGTGATTACAGGCCTTGTGCCAGTGGGTAGTAGGCCTGGTTCCAACGCACCTCGCGGGTGAAATCCCGCAGGGTGGTGGTCTTATCGATCACGAGAAGCTCGGTGCGAGCAATCTCGGCGAAATCGTGGAACACCTCGATGCCGACGGCTGTCGACATCACGGTGTGGTGGGCGGCGCCTGCGGTGAGGCAGGCTGCGGCGGAGGTGGAGACTTCGAAGCGCTCGAGAGTGGTCGAAAACGCGGGCATTACTCCAGTGCTCCTTGCGGCGCTTGTCCGTAGACGTTCTGATAGCGGTTGTAGAGGGAGTCGATCGCGGCCTGCGGGATCGGGATGAGCTCGCCGCCCTGGCGGGCGATGTGCACGGTGCGGGCGACGTCTTCGACCATGACCGCGGCCTTGACCGCGTCCCTGGCGTCCTTGCCGATCGTGAACGGGCCGTGGTTCTGCATCAGGACGGCCCGGGACCGGTGTCCTGTGAGCGCCGCGACGATGCCGCGGCCGATCGTGTCGTCACCGATGATCGCGAAGGTGCCGATCGGGATCGGGCCGCCGAACTCGTCGGCCATCGCCGTGATCACGCAGGGGATTTCCTCACCGCGGGCGGCCCAGGCGGTCGCGTAGGTGGAGTGCGTGTGCACGACACCGCCGATCTCGGGCATGTTGCGGTAGACGTAGGCGTGGGCGGCGGTGTCGCTCGACGGGGAACGGTCCGAGCCGGGGGTGCCGGGGATCACGGCGCCGTCGAGGTCGCACAGGATCATGTTCTCCGGGGCGAGGTCGGCGTAGTCGACGCCGCTCGGCTTGATCACGAAAAGGTCTGCGCCCGGAACGCGGCCGGAGACGTTGCCGCCGGTCCAGACCACCAGGCCGTTGCGGGTGAGTTCGGCGTGGAGGTCGGCGACATCGGAGCGGATACGGGCGATCGCGACCTCGATCTGGGGTCCGTAGGTGCTCATGCGAACGCCACCGCACCGGTGGAGATGCCCGCATCGCGCGTGAGGGAGTTCGGTCGGCGATCGCCTCCGATGACAGAGATCTCGGCGGATGCGTCGGCTGCGGGCGCGGCCTGTGCGTTCTCGATCACGAAATTCGACTCCTTTGTCATGCGGTGCTGAGGCCGTGGCCGTCTGCGTACTCACGTGCGTAATTACTTTGTCACGAAATGTGAACGGTCACAATCGCTGTGCTCACATTACGCCCGCAGTGGGCGTCCTTGTCAAGTCAGGGCGAAAAGTGGCTGGTTGCGTTTTGGTAACCTCCCGAAACGCGCCGGATTCAGAAGGCGGGGGGCCCTGTGGAGCCCCGGACGATGAGCTCGGGAATGATCGCTGCAGGGAACTTGTCCGGGTCCTCTCCGGCGATGGTGCCGAGCAGGAGGGCGATGCACCGGCGGCCCAGTTCCGCGAAATCCTGGCGCACGGTCGTGAGCGGCGGCCAGAAGTGTGCTGCCTCCGGAATGTCGTCGAACCCGACGATGCTCACGTCCCGCGGGATGTCGAGCCCCGCGTCCCTGACCGCGTGCATGATCCCGAGCGCCATCTGGTCGTTCGAGGAGAAGATCGCGGTGAAGTCGCGTTGCCGCAAGAGTTCGCGCCCGGCGTGATAGCCGAAGTCCGCCGTCCAGTCCCCGAGGATCGGGGCGGTCGTCGGCACGTCCATCGCCCCCATTTCCTCCAGGAATCCGCGCATCCGCGCCTCGGCCTCGATCCAGTCCTGCGGCCCCGCGAGGTGGAAGATGCGCCGGTGCCCGAGGTCGATGAGGTGCCGTGTGGCCAGTCGTGCACCGTGGATCTGGTCGACGGAGAGCGCGTGGTCATTGGGCCGCCCCGTCGACTGGAGTGTGACATACGGCACCTCGATCGAGAGCTGTTCGAGGACGTCGAAGACGCGGACCTGGGGTGCGATGACCACGATCCCCTCGACCGACTGGTACATCAGGTGGTCGAGTGCCGCTTCGATCGAGACAGTGTCGACCGAGGTCAGGTTCGCGGTGTTGACGTAATAGCCCGCCTCCCGCGCCGCATCCTGGATCGCGGCGATGCTGCTCGCGGGGCCGTACTGAGCCCCAGAAGCCGACAGCACGCCAATGGTGCGCGATCGCCCCCTCGACAGCGCCCTGGCCGCCCGGTTGGGCCGGTATTGGAGCTCCTCGATCACCTGCAGCACGCGGGCCCTGGTCGAGTCCCGGATGCTCGGGTGATTGTTGAGGACTCGCGACACGGTCTGATGCGAGACTCCGGCGAGGCGTGCGACGTCCCGGATGCTGGGAGCCCGGCCAGTGGGCAGTTCGGCAGTCATCGGGGCCTCGTCTATGAGCACGGTCACAAAAAAAACTTGCACCCCCAGTATGCACCGCCGGGGAGTCGCGATGTGACCGTCACATGGCCGGAATGCGGCCTCAGCTGGCGGGGCAGGGCACCCGCGCGAATGCCCGCACCGGAAAGGTGCCGAAGCCCTCGATCTTCGGAGGCACCGCCGAGAACGTCCCGCCGGAGGCCGGTACGTCCCCCAGCCCGGTGAGGTGCTCGACGACGTGGATGCCGGCAGCGAACAGGGCCGAATGGGCGGGCCGCTCCCCACTCCCCTCGGTGTCGTCGATGTTGAGCGAGTCGATCCCGACGAGGGCCACCCCGGCACCGACGAGGAACTTGACGGCAACGTCGGTCAGGAAGGGAGCGCCCGCCGTGTACTCCGGGGTGCCGAAGTGGCGGTCCCAGCCGGTGTGGATGAGCACGGCCGAACCGGCCAAGTCTGAGCCGCGCTCGGCGAATGCCGCTGCGGGAATGCCACGGGTCGCAGCATCAGTCAGATGGAATACCTCGGCGGGGAGGTCGACGAGGGTAATGAGGTCGAGGCCGGCGAGATCCGTTCCACCCTCGTAGCGGTGGTACGGACTGTCGAGGTAGGTGCCCGTGTTGCCGATCAGGGTGATCACGTCCATGGTGAATTCGGTGCCTGGCGCGTAGGCCGAGCGCGAGGCCGCACGGGTGAGGAAGGGCTCGATCACGGGAGCCGGCAGCCCCGGGTACGTAACGAGGCCCGCCCGGATGGTGTGGCTGAGATCGATCAGGCGGGCACGGGCAACGCTCATGTGTTCTCCTGGGCGGTTCGGGCTGGGCGGGGACGTGTTGAGCGGGCACTTCCGCGCGAATGTTCGGGTGTGCGCGAGCGCAGGGGGTTCGTTCGGCGCTTCTTGACCCGGTCGATGACGACGGCGACGAGGGCGAGCACGGCGGGAACGAGGAGGTTCGGACCCGCGAGCACGAGCAGCGCGCCGGTGAGGGCCACGCTCACCGCTGCGAGCCACCAGCCAAGGCTGTAGCGGTCCAGGAGGCGCACGGCGGCGATCATGCCGAGGGTGTAGATCGCGACCATGGAGCTCGTGTGGATCAGGATGAAGACCGACAGGGGCAGGTGTTGCGTCACCATGATCGTGAAGTACCCACCGGTGAGTACGGCAACCACGGTGAGGCTGCGGCGCGGGACGCCGCCGGATTCGACACCGCGGGCGAGCCAGAGCGGGAGGTCGCCGTCGCGACCGAGCGAGGCGCCGAGCTTGGCGAACGCGCCCAGGTACACGTTGAGCACCCCGAGGGCGACGATCGCTGCGATCACCGCGACGGAGACCGGGCCGACGCCGCCGGGCGCCTGGGCGACGAGGGCGAGGAGGGGGACAGCGCCCGTTCCCGCAGCACCGCCGAGGACGGCTACCGTCACGTACTGCAGCGCGAGGTAGGCCGCGCCGACGACCACGAGCGCGATCGCCGTCGCCGCCGGGATGACGCGGCGGGGATTGCGGAACTCCCCCGCGATGTGGGTGCCGACCTCCCATCCGGCGAAGGCCCAGACGAATAGGCTGACGGCGGCGCCGACCCCGGTCCAGCCGTGGGTCAGGAACGGCTGGAAGTTTCCCGGTTTTGCGGCGGGGAAGGCGACGGTGACGACCCCGATGACGATGACGAGCAGCGCTCCGGTGAGGATGAGCTGCGCGGCTCCGGAGACCCGCACGCCGAGGTAGTTGGACACGAACGGTGGAACGAGGATCAGCAGGGCGATGACCGGTACGGCGGCCGGGTCCACCCCGAGGATCGCGACGACGTATTCCGCGCCGAGCATCGCGACGACCGGGGCGCCGAAGCCGACGCCGAAGAAGAACCAGTAGCCGGTCATCCGCGCCCACGTCTGGCCGAGGGCCGTTCGGACGTAGCTAGCCACGCCGCCGGGGTCCGGGTATCGGGCGGCAAGGGCCGCGAACGTGCCCGCGAGCGGGATGGACAGCACGAAGACGATCAGGACCGCGAGCAGGGAGGCCGGCCCTGCAGCAGCGGCGGCGAGTCCGGGCAGCACCAGGATCCCGGTGCCGAGGACAGCGGCGATGTACAACGCGGTGCCCTGCAGCAGGCCCAGACTCCCGGAGCCTGTGGGAACGGGGCTCGCGGGGGCATCCGTCGGCGGGGTCATGGTCCTATGCTGCCGGACGAGCATGCCCCGGCGAAATGGCAGACGTGACACACTCCGTCGAATTCCTGCCAACTCTCGTCTCACCGTCGCCCTAACCGATTCGACGGAGTTTTTCGATTCTGAACCGGTTCAACACGCCTCTCGGGTACTCAAAACCCAAAAAGTCCGTCGAATTCGTTAGGGACGAGCGAAGCGGGAGACCGCGGCGAGGGCAGCGTCGAGGTCGGCGATCAGGTCGGCCTTGTCCTCGATGCCGACGGAGAGGCGGATGATGTTGTCGGCGACCTCGAGTTCGGTTCCGCGCACCGAGGCGTGCGTCATCTCGGCGGGGTAGTTCACGAGGGACTCGACGCCGCCGAGGGACTCGGCGAGCTGGAAGAGCTTCGTGGACTCGGCGAAGGCGCGGGCCGCGGCGGCCCCGCCGGCGAACGCGATCGAGAGCATGCCGCCGAAGCCGCTCATCTGGCGTTTGGCGAGCTCGTGGCCGGGGTGGTTCGGCAGGCCGGGGTAGTAGACGGCTTCGAGGGCTGGATGGCCGTCGAGGTGTTCGGCGATCGCCTGCGCGTTGGAGCAGTGTCGGTCCATCCGCACCGAGAGGGTCTTGATGCCGCGCACGGTGAGCCAGGCGTCGAGGGGCGCGGAGACGGGTCCGGTGGCGAACTGCAGGAACTGCGCCTTCTGGTAGAGCGCATCGTCATTGATCACGAGGGCCCCGCCGAGGACGTCGGAGTGACCGCCGAGGTACTTGGTGGTCGAGTGCACGACGACGTCGGCGCCGAACGCCAGCGGATGCTGCAGGGCGGGGCTCGCAAACGTGTTGTCGACGATCACGGTGACGCCGAAACGATGCCCGATCGCGGCCAGCGCGCCGATGTCGCTGATCTTCATGAGGGGGTTGCTCGGCGTCTCGACCCAGAGGATCTTCGTTTCACCGGGAATGATCGCGGCCTCGACGGCGGCGAGATCGGACAGGTCCACGGTCGTGTTGCGGATGCCGACCGCGCCGTGAACCGTGTTGATCAGACGGTGCGTTCCGCCGTAGACGTCGTTGCCGAGCACGATGTGATCGCCGGGCGCGAGCAGGGCACGCAGGATGGTGTCCTCCGCGGCGAGGCCGCTCGCGAACGACAGGCCGTGCGCGCCACCCTCCAGGGCGGCGAGCAAGGTCTCGAGAACGGTGCGCGTCGGGTTCCCGCCGCGGCTGTATTCGTAGCCGCCGCGCAGGTGGCCGATGCTCTCCTGGACATAGGTCGAGGTCAGGTAGACCGGCGGGATGACGGCTCCGGTCGTCGGGTCGAATTCCTGTCCGGCGTGGATGGCGAGGGTGTCGAAGTTCGGGGTGCTGGGCATCCGTGGGTCCTTTGGTGGTTGGCGCTCAGGCGCTGAGGTAGGTGAGGAGGTCGTGGCGGGTGATGACGCCGAGGGGCTTGCCATCGGCGGTGACGAGGAGGGCATCGTCGTGGGCGAAGGCGGCACGGGCGGCCGCGACGGGTTCGTTGACGCCGATCATCGGCAGGGAATCACCGACATAGGCGCTGACCTTGTCGGTGAGTTTCGCCTCACCGGAGAAGACGAGCTCCATCAGGTGGCGCTCGTCGATCGCGCCGAGCACCTCGCCCATCACGACCGGCGGCTTGGCGGTCAACACGAGCAGCTGGGAGACGCTCGAAACGGTCATGGCCTCGATCGCGTCGCGCACGGTGTCGATCGGGTGCACGTAGACGAAGGCAGGCAGGGTGCCGGTCTTGCTCTCGAGGAGGTCTGCCACGGTGTGCCCGGCCGGGGCGTTGCTGAAGCCGTAGCTGCGCATCCACTTGTCGTTGAAGATCTTGCCGAGGTAGCCGCGACCGCCGTCGGGCAGCAGCACGACGACGACGGCGTCGGCCGGGAGGGTCGCGGCGGCGCGAAGGGCCGCGACGACGGCCATGCCGCTCGAACCGCCGACGAGGATGCCCTCTTCGAGCGCGAGGCGCCTGGTCATGGCGAAGGAGTCGGCGTCAGAGACGGCGATGACCTCATGCACGACGGCGGGGTCGTATGCCGCCGGCCAGAAGTCCTCGCCGACGCCTTCGACGAGGTAGGGCCTGCCGGTGCCGCCGGAGTAGACCGAGCCTTCCGGGTCCGCGCCGATGATCCGGACCGTGTCGCCGGAAACCTCCCGCAGGTAGCGCCCGGTTCCGGTGATCGTGCCGCCGGTGCCGACGCCCGCGACGAAGTGGGTGACGGTGCCCTCGGTGTCGCGCCAGATCTCCGGCCCGGTCGACTCGTAGTGGCTGAGCGGCCCGTTCGGGTTGGCGTACTGGTTGGGCTTGAAGGCGCCGGGGATCTCCCGGGCGAGCCGGTCGGAGACGCTGTAGTACGACTCGGGGGCGTCGGGGGCGACGGATGTCGGGGTCACGACGACCTCGGCGCCGTACGCGGTGAGAACGTTGCGCTTGTCTTCGCCGACCTTGTCCGGAAGCACGAACACGCACCGGTAGCCGCGCTGCTGCGCGACCAGGGCGAGGCCGACGCCGGTGTTGCCGGACGTGGGCTCGACGATGGTCCCGCCGGGCAACAGCAGGCCGTCACGCTCGGCAGCGTCGATGATGCGGGTCGCGATCCGGTCTTTCGCGGAGCCGCCCGGGTTGAAGTACTCGAGCTTGACCAGCACGGTCGCGCTGATCCCCTCGGTGACCTTGTTCAGTTTGACCAGCGGCGTGTTGCCGATGAGGTCGAGGATGGTGTCTGCAATCTTCATGGAAGATCCTTCGTCGAGGTGTCGTGAATGTCACCGCGCGGCCTGGGGCTCACGCACGGGACGGGCGAGGAGTGATCGGGGTCGGACGTCAGGGTCGGTCAGCGACCCGGACAGCACGGACACTTCAGACGGACGAGCACCCTTCAACTCTAGTACCGCTCGTCGGAGAGCGGGCGGGGCGGAATCGGGCGGGCGCTCGGGGCCACGGCCGGGACGGCGCCCGGGCTCGTAACCTGCTCGGAGTAGAGCCGCGCATAGACGCCGTTCGCGGCGAGCAGGCCGCCGTGGGTCCCGCTCTCGACGATCCGGCCGCCGTCGACGACGAAGATCACGTCGGCCGCGACGATCGTCGAGAGCCGGTGAGCGATCGCGATCGTGGTGCGGCCACGGGACGCGGTGTCGAGTGCCGCCTGCACGACGCGCTCTGAAATGGCGTCGAGGGCGCTCGTCGCCTCGTCGAGGATGAGCACTTCCGGGTTCTTCAGGAGCACCCTGGCGATGGCGATGCGTTGCTTTTCGCCGCCGGAGAGCCGGTACCCGCGCTCGCCGACGACCGTGTCGTAGCCGGCGGGGAAGGACGCGATCGTGTCGTGGATGCTCGCGGACCGGGCGGCGGCCTCGAGTTCGTCCGGCGTGGCATCCGGTTTCGCGTAGCGGAGGTTCTCGGCGATGGTCGCGTGGAAAAGATAGGTCTCCTGGCTCACGATGCCGATGTGGGAGACGAGGGACTGCTGGGCGAGATCGCGCACGTCGATGCCGCCGAACAGGACCCGCCCTTCCTTCGCCTCGTAGAAGCGGGGAATCAGGTAGGAGACGGTCGTCTTCCCGGCGCCGGACGGCCCGACGAACGCGGCGAACTGGCCGGGCTCGATCGTGAACGAGACCTGATCGAGGGTGGGCCGGGACTCACCGGCGGCATCCGGATAGGCGAACGTGACGGCGTCGAATTCGACGCGACCGGTGGCGGGGCCGGTCTCGGGCACCGCGGGCGCGTCCGGGGAATCCTGGATCGCCGGGACGAGGTCGAGGTACTGGAAGATCCGCGCGAAGAGGGCGCTCGAGGTCTGCAGGTCGAGTGCGACCCGCATCAGGCCGAGCAGGGGGAACAGCAGCCGGGACTGCACCGTCGTGAACGCGACGATCGTGCCGGCGGTGATGTCGGCGGAACCGTTGCTCATCAACAGGCCGGCGACCAGGTACACGATCGCGGGGATGCTCGAGAGGAAAATGCTGACCATGGCGAAGAACCACTGGCCGCTCATCTGCTGGCTGACCTGCAGGCGCACCTGGTTGTCGTTCTCGTCCGAGTAGCGGCCGATCTCGGCCTGCTGCCGGGTGAAGCTCTTGGAGAGCAGTATCCCGGAGACGCTCAGGGTCTCCTGCGTGATCGCGGTCATGTCGGAGAGCGATTCCTGGGTCTTCGCCGCGATCCGGGCGCGGACCTGGCCGACGCGGCGCTGGGCGATCACAAGGATCGGCATCAGGATCAGGGCGACGATCGTGAGCTGCCAGTCGAGCAGGAGCATCGCGACGAACGCGGCGATCACGGTGACGGCGTTCCCGAGCAGGCTCGAGATGGTGTTCGTGAGCACACTCGCGACGCCGCCGACGTCGTTCTGCAGCCGCGACTGGATGATCCCGGTCTTGGTGCGGGTGAAGAAGTTCAGCTCCATGGCCTGCAGGTGGGTGAACAGCCGCACGCGCAGGGCGCCCATCACGGTGTTGCCGACGCTCGCGGTGAGCCAGGTCTGCCACACCCCGAGCAGCTGGGAACCGAGGTAGATCGCGATCATGAGCCCGACGAGGGTCGCGAGGCGGGGCAGGTTGGGCTCTCCCCCCGGCGGGAACAGGCCCTCGTCGAAGGCGCGCTGCACGAGCAGCGGCGGGACCACCGAGAGCGCGGCGCTGATGATCACGAGCACAACGGTGACAGTGAGCGCGGTGCGGTGCGGCGTGAACAGCGCGGCAATCCTGCCGAGCAGGTTCGGTATCCGCGGTGCTTCGGCGTTCTCGGCGCGCTGGGCGACGGGATCACCGCCGCTGATCCGCCCGCGCGGGCGTCCGTACTGTCCAGGCCGGCCGGAGGGGGCTGACCCGCCACCGTGGCCGTGCATTGCACTCATGAAGCCAGCCTAAGCGTCGCCGCTGCGGTATCCGCTCGCCTGCAGGGCACGCAACTGTGCCCGCTCCGGACAACTGTTCCCGTTGCGCGGGGCACAGGTGTCCGATAAGGGCACAGTTGTTGTCCGAGCGGATGCCCGGGCCTGGTCAGCCCTTCGTCGAGCCGGCCAGCAGCCCGCGCACGAAGTACCGCTGCAGGCTGAAGAACACGATCAGAGGCACGATCAGCGACACGAAAGCCGCGGCCGTGAGGCGCTGCCAGTCCTGCCCACGGGTACCGGTGAGTTCGGCCAGGCGCTGCGTGAGCGGTGCGACATCCGGCGTGCCACCCGAGAAGATCAGGGCGACGAGCAAGTCGTTCCAGACCCAGAGGAACTGGAAGATCGCGAAGGACGCGAGCGCGGGCACCGCGAGAGGCAGCACGATCCGGAAGAAGACCTGCCCGTGGCTGGCGCCGTCGACCCTGGCCGCTTCGATGACCTCGCTCGGGATCTCGGAGATGAAGTTGTGCAGCAGGAAGATCGCCAACGGCAGTGCGAAGATCGTGTGCGCGATCCAGACCGGCAGGTAGTTCTGCGCCGGGATCATCGGGATCAGCTGGTGGAGCGCCTCCTGCCCCGGCTTCAGGATCGCGGTGAACATCTGGAGCAGCGGGATCAGCGCGAGCTGCAGGGGTACGATCTGCAGCGCGAACACGAGCACGAAGAGTGCGCCACTTCCCTTGAACTTGATCCAGGCGAAGGCGTACGCGGCCATCGAGGCGATCACGAGGGGGAAGATCGTGGCGGGGATCGCGATCGCGAGGGAGTTCACGAAGTACGCGCCGAGCTGCGGGGAGGACTGCGAGGTGGAGAGCAGTACCTCTTTGTAGTTGTCGAGCGTGAAGCCCGGGTTCTGCAGGATGGTCCACCACCCCGTCGTGGTGATCAGCCCGGCGGGCCGGAAGGAGGACACGAACAGGCCGAAGGTCGGCAGCGTCCAGAGGATCGCGATGACGAGCGACACGACCGTCGCCATGCGCGACGTGAGGCGCCGTTTCACCCTGGCCGACTTGGTGCCGACGGTGACGACCTCGAGGGCATTCTTCTTGGTGCCGACGATGGGCAGGTCGACTACGTTGTCGCTCATCGGATCTCCCTCTGCTTGCGTATGATTCGTACGTTGTAGATGACAATCGGCAGCACCATCAGGAACAGCACGATCGCGAGCGCAGCGCCGCGACCCTGCTCACCGGCTCGGAATGCCTGCGTGTACATCTCGTTTGCGATGACGCTCGTGTTGAAGTTGCCGGCGGTCATCGTGCGCACGATGTCAAAGACTTTGAGGGTGGCGATCGAGATAGTCGTGATCACGACGACGAGCGAGCCCCGGATGCCGGGGATCGTCACGTTGGTGAATCGCTGCCAGGCGTTGGTTCCGTCGAGTTCGGCGGCCTCGATCTGCTCGGTCGGGACCCCCTTGATCGCTGCAGAGAGGATGACCATGGCGAATCCGGTCTGGATCCAGATCATCACGATGATCAGGAGGAAGGTATTGATCGGCGACGTCTGGAGCCACTGCACCGGCTGGCCGCCGAGCCAGACCACGATCTGGTTCAGGAGGCCGATCTGGTCGCTTCCTCCGGATTTGTAGTCGTAGATGAAGCGCCAGATGATTCCGGCGCCGACGAAGGAGATCGCCATCGGCATGAAGACGAGGGCCTTGAAGTATTTCTCTCCCCGGGACTTGTCGATGAAGACCGCGTAGCCGAGGCCGATGGCCGTTGAGATCGTCGGCACGACGACAACCCAGATCAGGGTGTTGCCCAGGGTGATCAGAGCAGCCGGCTGGGTGAACATCCAGACGAAGTTCTCGGCGCCGACATAGGCACCCGAACTGTTGGTGAACGCCAGGAGGGAGGTACGGAAGGCCGGGTAGATCAAACCGGCAAGCAGCAGGAGGAGGGCGGGTGCGATGAAGAAGGTCAGCTGCCAATAGTCGCGCCCGCGTTTGGGCGCCCTGTCGATCAGGAAAAGCAGGAGACCGATGACGAGCGCGAACGCTGCCAGTGCCCCCACTACCTGGATTATCTTTCCCAGTAAGTCTGCGGTCGTCATTGGCCGGTCCCTTCAATCGTGCGCGAAGCGGTCGTGCGAGGGGTCGCGTGGAGGTCGTGTGGGTGGTGCGGGTCGTGCGGGAGACAGGTGGCGGGGCCCGCCGACTTCTCGGCAGGCCCCGCCCCGGTTGGGGCATCCGCGAGCGGATGCCCCGGGGAACTAGCTCTTCGGCCAGCTCGCCTCAATGGTGTCCGTGACCTTCTGGCTGCTGTCGCCGCTCAGCCAGGACACGATGCCCTTCCAGAACGAGTCGGTGCCGACGGCACCCGGCATCAGGTCGGAACCGTCGAAACGGAACACCGTCTTCGGATCCTGCAGGATGGTGATGCTCTGCTTGAGCAGGTCGCTCGAGGCGTTCGCGGGGTCGAGGCCGGTGTTGGCGCTGATCACGCCGCCCTCCTTGACCCGGTTGTTCGCCCAGGTGTCACTGGACAGGTAGCTGAGCACTGCAGTGATCGAGTCGCTCGTCTTGAAGGCTCCGACGAGCTCGCCGCCACCGGTGACCGCCTGGTCGCCGCCGGCCTTGACCGGCGGAAGCAGGAACGCGTAGACATCGCCCGTGGGGGAAACCGTCACTGCGGAGCCGTCCGCCTTCTTCCAGAAGCCCTCGTAGAACGAGGCCTGGTGGTGCAGGGAGCACTTGCCGTCCAGGATCGGGAGGCCCGCGTCGCCGAACTGCGTGGAGATGATCGACGAGACATCGCCGAGACCGCCGTTGACGTCGTCCGGGTTCTTGAGGATCGCGCCGACGGAGTCGAACGCCTTCACGATGGCGGGGTCGTTGAACGGGATCTTGTGCGTGACCCACTTGTCGTAGGTGTCCGCGCCGGCCTGGCGCAGCACGTAGTCCTCGACCCAGTCCGTTCCCGGCCAGCCGGTTGCGTCACCGGAACCGACACCGGCACACCACGGCTTGTGGTCGCCGTCCGCCGCGATCTTGGCGGTGAGGGCGGTCAGCTCATCGAGGGTCTTCGGGATTTCGTAGCCCTTTGCCTTGAATTCCGCGGGCGAGTACCAGACGTAGCCCTTGACGCTCGCCATCAGCGGGGCGGCGTAGAAGGTGCCATCCGCCGCGGTGCCATAGCCCTTCCAGTCCTTCGACCACCACTTGTCGACGTTCGCCTCGACGGCGGCCGGCGCCTTCTTGAGGAAGCCGGCAGCGGCGAGCTTGTTGAAGAGGCCCGGCTGCGGGATGATGCCGATGTCGGGGGCGTTGCCACCCTCGGCGAGCACCGCGATCTGGGCTTCGAATTCCTTGGTGCCCTGGTAGGTGACCTTGATGCCCGTGCAGGACTGGAAGTCGGCCCACGAGTTGACGAGGCGATCGGCCTCGACGTCCTGAATGGTGCCGCCGATCTTGACCTCGGGGCTGTCCTTGAACGTCCCGTAGGACGCGTAGTCGGCACAGTTGGACGACGACGAACTGGATGCGGCGATGTCGCCCGTGCATCCGGTCAGGGCGAGTCCGACGACGGCCGCGGTGGCCAGCGGCAGGTAGAACCGGCGGTGCTGCTTCACGCTCATGCGTTTCTCCTCATTGAGTGATGCGGGTACGCAAGCTATGCGGTTCACGTACCGAAATGTGATGCGGGACTGTGGTGCGGGACTGTACTGCGGGAATCATGAACTGCAATACGGGATCGTGCCGGTATCCGATTCCCCTGCCTTCGTACGTAAGGAACCGGTTCCACATCACAAACTACGGGAGGTCGGCGGGATTGGCAAGACAATCTTTGTCACGAAATCGCAAAGATTCCGCCGATGATCGCGCGACCACGCACACGCTGGCATTAAATGTGTCACAGTTCAGCCCTTTCTGCTGGAACCGGTTCCAGTAACGGCGAAAGGAGCGCTACTCTTTCGTTACCGATCCAAAGGAGGACGAGTCGTGAGCGCAATCGCCGACGTGGCACGCCTCGCAGGGGTGGCAAAGGCGACGGCATCCCGCGCGCTCAGCGGTCGCGGTTACGTTTCGGAGGCGACCCGGCTCCGGGTCGTCGCGGCCGCGAGGGAGATCGGCTACGTCGCCTCACCGAATGCCGCGAGCCTCGTGACCGGGCGCACGAAGAACGTCGGCGTGATCATCCCGTTCATCAGCCGGTGGTTCTTCTCCGAGGTGCTCGAGAGCCTCGAACAGGCCCTGCTTGCAGAGGGCTACGACATGACTCTCTACAACCTCCCGGCGGCGTCTGCCGAACGCGACAGCGTCTTCGAGTACTTCCTCGCTCGCAAACGGTTCGACGGGGTCATCTCGGTCGGCGTCGCCCTGAGCGAGGCGGAGGTCGATCGACTTCACCGCCTCGGCAGGCCGTTGATCGGCATCGGCGGGCCGATCAGGGACGTGCACACGATCGCGATCGACGATGTCGCGACAGCGCGGCTCGCGACCGAACACCTGCTCGGCCTCGGCCACGTCGACGTCGTGCACGTCGGCGGAGATCCGATCGACGAGATGGACTTCCGGGTGCACAGTCAACGCCTCAGCGGCTTCTACTCCGCAATGCGCGACGCTGGCCGATCGACGGACCGATGCTTCTACCCCTGTGAATTCAGCTTGCCCGGCGGCTACGAGGTGGGGTTGTCCGTGCTCGGCGACCCGCGTACCCGTCCGACCGCGGTCTTCGCCGCGAGCGACGAAATCGCCATCGGCGTCATCGTCGCGGCGCGGGAACTCGGCATCCAGGTGCCGGCCGAGTTGTCCGTGATCGGCATCGACGGGCATCCGTACGCGGACATGTTCCGCCTCACGACCCTGGAACAGCATCCACGCAGGCAGGGGCGCCTCGCCGTGAGCGCGCTCCTGGCCGAGCTCGCGCGCCCGACGGAAGCGGACGCGCGGCTCGAGGAGGACGGATACCTCACGGTGCTGCCGACCAACCTCGTGATCCGTTCGAGCACGAGCGGCCCGCACCGGCCACGCCGTTAGCTGTCTCCGGCGCCGATCGCCTCTGCCTCTTCGAACTCGTCCTCCATCGCACCGTCAGCACGGGCGAGATGGCGGTGGCCGAGCATGAGAATCGCGACGGCCACGAACACGGATGCCGCCCCGGCGTAGAACGGGACCGCCGGCCCGAAGAACTCCGCGAGCAGGGTTGCGGCAGGCGGCGCGATCGCCCCGCCGAGGAACCGCACGCCCGAATAGGCCGAGGACGCCACCGGACGCGGCAGGTCCGTCGCCTCCATCACGGATTCGGTGAGCACGGTGTTGAGCACGCCGAGCAGCAGCCCGCCGACGATGACGCACGTGACGACACCGGCGGCCGAGCCGATCAGCACGCCCGCTGCCGCCAGGTCGAGGGCGAGCACGGGCAGCACGAGCCAGAGTACCCGGCTGCGGCGCATCCGCCTGGTCAGGACCGGGGCGACCCAGACAGAGGTGACGGCGAGCGAGATGCCCCAGCCGAAGAAGACCAGGCCGAGGGTGATCGCACTGCCCAGGCCGAGCGGAACGAGCGCGAACGGCGTGTACGCGAGCAGCACGAAGAAGCCGATGTTGTAGAACAGGGCCGCGCTCGCGAGGATGCCGAGCCCCGGCCGGGCGAGCGCCCGGAAGGGTGCGGACAGCCGGATCGGCGCCGGCTTCTGCGGCTCCTTCTTCAGCATCACGATGATCGCGACGAAACCGATCGCCATCAGCGCCGCGCTGCCGAAGAACGGCCCACGCCAGCTGATGCTGCCGAGCAGCCCGCCGATGAGCGGGCCGATCGCGATGCCGAGCCCGAGGGCCGCCTCGTACAGGATGATCGCCGAGGAGGTGCCTCCGGATGCCGCACCGACGATGGTCGCGAGCGCGGTCGAGATGAAGAGGGCGTTGCCGAGGCCCCAGCCGGCGCGGAAGCCGATGATGGTCTCGACGTTCTGCGACAGGCCGGCAGCGAGCGCGAACACGACAATGAGCGCGAGGCCGATCAGCAGGGTGCGCTTGGCGCCGATCCGGCTCGACAGCCAGCTCGTGAAGAACATCGCGATCCCGGTGATCACGAGGTAGCTCGTGAAGAGCATCTCGGTCTGGGTCGGGCTCGCGGCGAGGTCGCGGGCGATCGCAGGCAGGATCGGGTCGACGAGGCCGATGCCCATGAACGCGATCACGCACGCGAAGGCGACGGCCCAGACCGCCGTCGGCTGGTGCAGGATGCTGCCGGCGCCTTCCCGGCGGCCGTGCACGTCGGTCGCGGTGGGGGTTCCGTGTTCCGCCATCGCGGTTACGCGGCTCACGCGCGGGCTCCGGCCGGAGTGCCGGCCGGACGGCCAGGCGCAGGCGCAGACGCAGGCATGGCTGGCTGAGCGCCGGCCGGTACCCGCTCCACGGGAACCTCGCTGCCGTCGAGGCGTTCGCGCAGGATGTCGACGGCGTTGCGGATCGTGGCGAGCTCGGCATCCGCCAGCCCGTCGAACATCGGCAGCAGGGCTTCGGCGAGTTCGCTGCGCCAGGCGGACAGCGCGGCGTCGCCGGCAGCAGTGATCACGGTGCTCGTGACGCGGGCGTCGAGCGGGTCGGCGAGGCGGGCGGCCCAGCCGCGTTCGACGAGGTGGGCGACGAGCTTGGTGGCGGTCGGCTGCGAGATGCGGCTGCGGGCGGCGATCTCGCCGAGGCGGATCGGACCGAGCTGGCGGAGCACACTCAGGGTGCGCCAGACGGCCGGCGACTCCCGGCTGTCCGCGGCGTGGGCGGCGACCCGGGTGAGCCGGTGGTTCACGGTGATCAGGTCACCGAGGAGAGCGGGAAGGTCAGAAGGCATTCCTCCACTGTACATAGCTTGGCTATCTATGTCCATAGCCCGGCTATGTACCTCCGCCCGCGCCCGGGTCCGGTCGGGTTAAACAGCAGAAGGCGCCGCATCCAGTGGATGCGACGCCCTGCGTGTTGCGAATCGAACGACTGACGCCTGTCGACCTCGAGTGAACCCCCTGGGGGGCCCGACTACTTGAGGGTGACGGTGGCGCCGGCGGCCTCGAGGGAAGCCTTGCCCTTTTCGGCAGCTTCCTTCGTGACGCCCTCGAGAACGGCCTTCGGCGCGCCATCGACAACGGCCTTGGCCTCGCCGAGGCCCAGGCTGGTGAGCTCGCGCACAACCTTGATGACCTGGATCTTCTTGTCGCCAACGGACTCGAGGATGACGTCGAAGGCGCTCTGCTCTTCGACCTCTTCAACGGCGGCGGCGGGGCCAGCGGCACCGGCGACGGCGACGGGGGCTGCTGCGGTGACCTCGAAGGTCTCCTCGAACGCCTTGACGAACTCGGAAAGCTCGATGAGGGTCAGGCCCTTGAACTGTTCGAGCAATTCTTCGGTGGAAAGCTTTGCCATGATTATTCTCCCTATAGTTTCTTAGTTACTCACCGCTAGCAGGCCTATGCCTGGTTCGCGGACTCCTGCTTCTCACGCAGCGCTTCGATGGTGCGAACAGCCTTCGAAAGCGGTGCGTTGAACAGATATGCGGCTCCGAACAGCGAGGCCTTGAACGCGCCGGCCAGCTTGGCCAGCAGCACTTCACGGGACTCGAGGTCGGCGAGCTTGCCTACCTCTTCGGCAGTGAGCGGGCTACCGTCGAAGTAACCACCCTTCACTACCAGGAGAGGGTTTGCCTTGGTAAAGGCACGCAGGGTCTTCGCGACGGCGACGGGGTCTCCGTGCACGAAGGCGATGGCGGACGGGCCGGCGAGTTCGTCGTCAAACGACGTGATGCCGGCGTTGTTGGCCGCAATCTTGGTGAGCGTGTTCTTTACCACGGCGTACGTGGCGTCCGCACTGATGGAAACGCGCAGCGTCTTGAGCTGCGCAACAGTGAGACCGCGGTACTCGGTGAGCAGAACGGCGGTCGAGCTCTGGAATTTCTCCGTCAGCTCGGCGACCGTTGCTTCCTTGTTCGCCATGGCGCTCCTCTTGGTTTCATGTGCCGGTAGCCCGGGGCGCAGACATGAAAAAAGCCCCAGCGCAAGCGCCGGAGCTGAGCAGTTCTTGCGAACTGAAACTGAACTTCGATTCCTGCGCGGGCCGTTCACATGAGTGAACCTTCGGTCACCGTCCATTACTGGACAGCGACAACCGGCGGTCTTTGGCTTCGTTTACTGTAACGGATGCCGCTGGCCGGCGCAAATCGCGGCATCCGCCCCTCAGCCGGTGAGCAGAACGGCATAAGTAGTTGACCTGAGTCCACTATCGAGATATAGTTGACGCTTATCAATTACACGGCCCAGGAGTTTCATGTCTCGCGTTTCATCCGTTCGTACCGCTCCACCGCAGAACTCGCAGGACCGACAGCCCCTCCCCCACCGCGACTCGGACACGCCGATGTCGAAGCGGCAGGTGCTCGAGGCCCTCTCCGGCCTGCTGATGGGCATGTTCGTCTCGATCCTCGCCGGCACCGTCGTCAGCACGTCGCTGCCGCTCATCCTCTCCGACCTGCACGGTGACCAGTCCGCATACACCTGGGTCGTCACGGCGACCCTGCTCGCGACGACCGTGAGCACGCCGATCTGGGGCAAATTCGCCGACCTCTTCGACCGCAAGCTGCTCATCCAGCTCTCCCTCGTGGTGTTCGTCCTCGGTTCCGCACTCGCCGGCTTCTCGCAGAACACCGGCACCCTGATCAGCTTCCGGGTGCTGCAGGGCCTCGGCGCCGGCGGCCTCGCCGCGCTCAGCCAGATCATCATGGCCGACATCATCAGCCCCCGCGACCGCGGGCGGTACGCCGGGCTGTTCGGCGCTGTCCTCGCCCTCGGCACCGTGGGCGGTCCGCTCCTCGGCGGTGTCGTGACGGATGCCTTCGGCTGGCGCTGGAACTTCTTCATCGCCCTGCCCGTCGCGATCCTCGCGATCATCCTGCTGCAGCGCACCCTGCACCTCCCGGCCAGGGTCAAGCGGGTCGTCACGATCGACTACCTCGGCGCGATCCTGATCACTGCGGGCATGTCGCTCCTGATGATCTGGGTAACCATCGCCGGCACCCAGTTCGAGTGGGCATCCGTGCCCTCGTTCCTGATGGTCGGCGGCGCTGTCGTCCTGCTCGTCGCCGCGGTGTTCGTGGAGTTCAAAGTCAGCGAGCCGATCATCCCGCTCACCCTGTTCCGCAACCGCACCTTCACCCTCGCGGTGATCGCCAGCATCTCGGTCGGCGTGTCCATGTTCGGCACCTCCGTCTTCCTCAGCCAGTACATGCAGCTCGCCCGGGGAGCCACGCCGACCCAGTCCGGCCTGCTGACCATCCCGATGATGGGCGGCTACCTGATCTGCTCGGTCACCTTCGGCACCCTGATCAGCCGCACGGGCAAGTGGAAGGCGATCATGGTCTCTGGCGGAGCGCTCGTGATCGTCGGCCTGCTGCTCCTCGGCACCCTCGACTACCGGACCGATCTCGTGCTCGTCGGCGTCTACATGTTCGTGCTCGGCTCCGGCCTCGGCATGCTGATGCAGAACCTCGTGCTCGTCGTGCAGAACTCGATCGAGGTCAGACACCTCGGCGTCGCCACGAGCAGCGTCACCTTCTTCCGCAGCCTCGGCGGAACGATCGGCGTCTCGGTCCTCGGCTCTGTGCTCGGAACGGCGGTCGCGCAGCACATCACCGACGGCGTCGGCACGCTCAGCGCCCCCGACAAGATGGCCGCGGCGAGCGCACTCGGCTCCGGCGCCATCCCGCGCATCGCGGACCTCCCGGCCGCGGTGCGCACCCTCGTCGAATCCGCGTACGGATCCGGCGTCGGCACGGTCTTCCTGCTCGGCATCCCGCTCGCCGTTATCACCCTCGTGATGGTCACCCTGCTGCCGAATGCGTCCCTGGGGAGGAAGACAGGCATCTCCAGGGCCCGTGAAGGTTCCGGGGCCGGCACTTCGGCCGGGCACACCGGCGTGACTGCCGCGAAGCGCGCCGCAGAGGACAAGGCCGAGCGCGCTGCCGAGCGCGAAACCGAGGTCGAGGAGATGGAAGACATCCTGATCGAGGTGAGCGCGGCATCCGCCGGCCTCGCCCCGGCCGGGCTCAACAACCCGACCGGGGTCATTCACCTGCCGAAGGACGACCAGCCCGGCGCGCACAGAGTCAGTAGTCTGTGACCATGATCCACGGGACTCCGACAGCGTCCACAAACACCGACGAGCGGGATGACGCACCGGGCGCGGAGTCTGCGACGGCGATCGCCGAAGTCGAGGAGCAGCTGAGCGTGCTCGCCGGGTTGATCCGGGCGAGCATGCGGGATGCCGCGCTCTTCATCGACGCGTCGCTGCAGCCGTTCGCGTTCAAGCTCCTGCGCCACATCGAGCGCTACGGGCCGACGCACTCGAGCGCGGTCGCCGCGGCGCTCTATGTGGACAAGAGCGTGATCAGCCGCCAGGCGAAGCAGCTCTGCGAGCTCGGTCTCGTGCGCACCGAAGTCGACCCGGACGACGGCCGCGCCCGGTTCCTCGCCGTCACCGACCTGGCACGGGCCAAACTCGACGCGGTACGGAACGGTGAGACCGCGATCGTGCACAAGCGCCTGAGCGACTGGCCGACGGACGACCTGCACCAGCTCGCCACGCTCCTCGCCCAGCTCAACACCCCGTAGCCCGCGCCACGCCGCGGCCGCCGTGAGTCAACTGTGGCCCGTACGGACGACTGTGGCCGGTCTCCCGGCACAAGTTGTCCGTCACGGCAACAGTTGCCGGGCGGGCGGATGCCGCGGGTCAGGCGAGCGGAAGCGACACCCGGAACTCGGTGCGGCCCGGCCGGCTCGACACCGTGACCTCGCCCTGGTGCGCGGTCACGACAGCCTGGACGATGGCGAGGCCGAGTCCGGTGCTTCCGGTTCCGCGGAACCGCGAACTGTCGCCGCGGGCGAAACGCTCGAAGAGGGTCGTCTGCAGGTTCGCTGGGATTCCGGGGCCGTCATCCGTCACGGTCACGATCGCACGGCCGTCCTGCTCGGACAGCGCGACCTCGACGGTCGTCTCCGGCGGGGTGTGGATGCGCGCGTTCGCGAGCAGGTTGGTGAAGACCTGGTGCAACCGGGGCGTGTCGCCGATGGCCTGGATCGGCTCATCGGGAAGCTCGAGGTTGAGCACCCGGTCTCGGCCGGCCGCGTGCGCATCGCTGACGACGTCGACGAGCAGGCTCGTGAGGTCGACGGTGCCGTGTTCCAGTTCGCGGCCCTCGTCGAGGCGGGCGAGCAGCAGCAGGTCCTCGACGAGCCCGGTCATCCGTACGGACTCGGATTCGATCCGGCTGAGGGCATGCAGGGCATCCGGCGGCAGCTCCTGGCCGGAGCGCCGGGTGAGCTCGGAGTAACCTCGGATCGAGGCGAGGGGCGTGCGGAGCTCGTGGCTCGCATCCGCGACGAACTGCCGCACCTTGTTCTCGCTTGCCTGACGGGTCTCGAGGGCGAGGTCGACGTGGTCGAGCATGCGGTTGAGCGCGGAGCCGACCTGGCCGACCTCGGTACGGGGGTCGGTGTCTGCGGCGGGGACCCGGTCGACGAGGCTGACCTCGCCGCGGTCGAGCGGGAGCTCGGAGACGCGGGCGGCCGTTGCCGTGACGCGCTGCAGCGGGCGGAGGGCGAGGCGCACGATCCACATCGCGAGGATCGCGACGACGATGATGCCGACGAGGGAGACGACACCGATGATCATGGCGAGCTGTGTCGCGGTGCCGTCGACCGTGGTGAGCGGGAGGCCGACGATCGAGAGGGTGCCGCTGCGGCTCGAACTTGCGAGGATCCGGTAGTTGCCGACATCGCCGCCGAGGTCGACGGTGACGGGCAGCGCGGTTCGGGTCTGGCTCGCGAGGATGTCGGCCTTCTGCACGAGGAGGTCGACCTGGTGGGCCGTGAGTGCGACGATCGTGCCGGTGTCGTCGGTGTAGCCGGCCGTGAGCGTGGAGTCGTAGAAGACGAGGGCGAGCGTGCCCGGCTGGCCAGGGCCGTTGAGGATGACGCTCGCGGAGGGCGTGAACAACGGAAGCGCGGCACCGGTGCCGAGGTCGTTGTCGCGGCGGCCCTCGAGCATCGAGTGCGACCGTTCGGCGGCGGAGCTCACCTGCTGGTCGAGGCCCGCGAGCAGGTTGGCGCGCAGCACCGTGACACTCACGACACCGATCGAGATGCTCACGAGGGCGAGAAACCCGACGACGGCGAGTACGAGCCGGCGGCGGAGGGTCCAGGGGGCACGTCCGGATCGCAGCCAGAGCGGGCGCCGCAGCCACCGCGGGCGGCGGAGCCACTGCGGTCGACGTGACGGATGCTGCCGGCCGGGTCGTGCGGCCGAGCCGGCCGGGTCGTGCGGATCAGTCCGGTCGGCCGAGTCAGCCGTGTCAGCCGGGTCAGCCGGGTCAGCCGAGTCAGCCGTGTCAGCCGGGTCAGCCGCGTCAACCGCGTCAGCCGGGTCGAGCGCATCCGGCCGGTTGGTCGGCGTCATCACGCGGTTTTCAGCATGTACCCCGCACCGCGCACGGTGTGGATCATCGGCTCGCGTCCCGCATCGATCTTCTTCCGCAGGTAGGAAATGTAGATCTCGACGACGGAGGACTTGCCGCCGAAGTCATAGCTCCAGACCCGGTCGAGGATCTGGGCCTTGCTCAGCACGCGGCGAGGGTTGCGCATCAGGAAACGGAGCAGTTCGAATTCGGTCGCGGTGAGCTCGATGGCGTCGCCGGCCCGGGAGACCTCGTAACTGTCCTCGTCGAGGGTGAGGTCACCGACGGAGATGCGCGGGTCGACGGAGTCGGACACGGCCAGTGTCGAGCGGCGGATCAGGCCGCGCAGCCGGGCGACGACCTCTTCGAGGCTGAACGGCTTGGTGACATAGTCGTCGCCGCCCGCGGTGAGGCCGGCGATGCGGTCGTCGAGGGAATCCTTCGCGGTCAGGAAGAGCACGGGAGTCTCATAGCCGTCGGCGCGCACGCGCTGCAGCACCTGGAGGCCGTCGATGTCGGGAAGCATGATGTCGAGCACGATCGCATCCGGCCGGAACTCGCGCGCGACGGTCAGCGCCTGGCGTCCCTCGCCGGCGGTGCGCACCTCCCAACCCTCGTAACGGAGGGCCATCGAGAGTAAATCTGTGAGCGTGGGTTCGTCGTCGACGACGAGCACTCGAATGGGGCTTCCGTCGGCTTTGTGGAGACGCGGCCCGCGGGTCGAGTGGTCAGTTTCACGTGTGCTCATAGATCTCAGTATCGCGAGCTTTCTATGAAAAGCCTATGCGGGGGCCTTGGCGCTCCTGTGAATGGGGTTCACGCCCGCACTGCCCCTCCCCTGCCGCCCCATCGTTCCCACCCTGCGCCCCAACCAATTCGACGGATCCGTTGGGCGGGAACGGCGGTCGCGGCTGGCACAATGGGGAGGGTGACCGATACCCTGCTCCCGCTTTTTGAGCCGGCACGGTCACTCACGGTCTCCGCGGCAGCCGCATCTGTAGTATCCGCCGCCGTCGCCGTGCCTGCGCCGGCGATCGCCCCGCACCTGCTGCGCGTCGTCGCCGACTCAACGGACTGGGCGGCCTGGATGCGCGCCCGCAACCAGGGCATCACGGCTACGGATGTCGCCAAGCTCGCCACTCCCAAATCGGTGCAGAACGCGGCCAATGACAAGATGAACGGCAGCAACTTCGGCGGCAACACCTACACCGACCACGGTCGCGTCCGCGAGCCCGTGATCGCGGCCTGGGTGCTCGACAACTACGGTATCGAACCGAGCACGACCCTGTTCCATGCCGCCGGCCACCGCCGCCACCTCGCGACGCCCGACGGCGTGGGCACGGACGCCCGGACGCTCGAACTCTCGGAAATCAAGACGACGAACAAAGCGTGGCGCAGCATCCCGCGATCCTATATGCGGCAGGTCTGGTGGCAGCAGTATGTGCTCGGCGCTGATCGCACGCTGCTGGTCTGGGAGCAGCACCGGGACTTCGTGCCGATCCGGTCACAGCCGGAATGCCGCTGGATCGAACGCGACGAGGACCAGATCGCAATCCTGGTCGGCTACGCGAACCAGCTGATCGATGTGCTCAACGCCATGGCGACCCGGGCGCAGCAGGCTCGGGCGTAGACGCGGCTGCCGTCGACAAGGCAGTCGGCGAGACGGGCGTCGCGACGGGTGTTGTGGCGACGGCCTCGTCGGGCGTAATGGCCTCGATCGGCACGGCGGCGGTCCGTGCAGCTGACCTGGCACGGCGGCGCTTGCGGAGCGCGGACACGGCGCCGCTCGCGAACATGTACCCCATGTATCGCCCTTACGATTCCAGTGAGATAGGAATCGTTCGATCATGGCCGAACGGCTTGGGTTCAGGGGCAATTCAGATTTGGTCATCTCACCGAAATCGTAAGGCCGCCATGTATGCGAACAGCAGCCCGGCGATGATGGGCACGATCCAGCTGCGGCTCTGACCGTTGACAGCGTTGTTCACCCAGCCGACCCACGGCACGGAGTACCAGAGTCGACCCTGGATCTGCACCGGGAGCACCTGGTCGGCGTCCGCGACGCTGTTGTTGTCGCCCTTAAAAGTGAAGGTGCGTCCGCCTTCGGAGCTCGAGCTGATCGCGGTGACCCGGTGGGTGATCACGCCCGGCTCCCCCGAGCGGATCTGGTAGGTGACGACGTCGCCGATCCGGATCTCGTCCGGGGTGACCGGGCGCACGATGATGAGCGTTCCGGGTGGCAGGGTGGGTTCCATCGAACTGGTCAGCACGATGAGCGGGGTCGACCCCGTGACCTTGGGAACCACGATCAGCAGCAGCGCGAGGGCGACCACGAGGAGCAGGATCGCTCCGCTGACCGCGAGCCCGAGGTAGTGCAGCAGGCTCTTCTCTGGCGGGTCGACGCGTGCCTGGGCCTCGTTCACAGCCGCACCGGGCACGGATGCCGCGGGTGCCGGCCCGTGTTCCGGTGCCGGCTGAAGTTGGGTGCTGGTCATTCGGGGTCCTCCTCACTGCGGCGGCGGCGGGCAAGCAGCAGGAAGATGCCGACCCCGAGCAGTAGTCCGCCCACGAGGAGTACGGGCGCGGGCGGCTCGACCCCGGTGTGGGCGAGGATGCCTGCGCTCGCGGCGGCGGCGGACCTCGTCGGAGCGCTTGTCGCCGGCGTCGCCGGAAGCACGGGGACGATTGTTCCCGGGTCGTCGCACGCGGATGCGGCGAACGGCCCGCCATCGGCATCCCGCATCGCAATGAGCAGCCCGAGACTCGCGCTCGCTCCCTGGTCGACAGTGCCAGAGACATCCGCCATGGTGAACGTGACGACGAGTTTCATCGTGCCGCCGGCCGCGATCGGCTGCGACGACACCACGATTCCGCAGCGGTCGAGCCCGCGGAGGGTGCGGGAGAGGGTGTCACCGGTACCGGAGTTCCAGGCGGACAGGGTGACGTCGTCGGCGTACCCGCCGGCCGGCAGCAGCACGTCGTGCGCACTCACCCGCACCTCGGCCGGCGCAGCTGTCGGGTTGCGCACCCACAGGGCCGACTGGGTTGAGCCGCGCGGGATGAGCAGATGGAGCCCGTCGAAGAGTCCGGCGCTGAGGGTGGTGCTGAAGTGCACGCCGTCGGCGCTCAGAAGCAGGTCGACGGGGACGGTCGGGGACGGGGACGAGATCGAGGCCGGTGTCAGGGTCGCGGACGGGGTCGGGGTCGCGGTGCTCGCTTGTGCCGGGGTCGCGACGGCGCCGAGCCCGAATACGGCGGCCAGCGCGGCGATGCTGACGGCGATCCGGATGGCTGCCGTCACTCGGCCAGGTCCGGACGCCGGCGACGGAGTGGTGAACAGGCGCATCCTCATCATCAGCCCACGTTCGTGAGAGTGAAGGCCTGGGTGGCGCTGCCGACAACACAGGTCTTCGCGACGACTTGGATGTCGCCTTGCGGGGTGAGGGCGTTGACGTTGTCCAGGCACTTGTTTGTCTGGACGTTCTTGATGGTGAAGGTGCCGTTGCCGCCCGTGATCGGCACAACCGACCAGGTCTGGCTCCCGGAGCCATCAAAGGTCCGGATATCCGCGTTGACATTGCCCGTCCCGCTGAGGTCCCAGTAGCGGTTGGCCACATATTTTGCGCGGACCGTATAGGTCGTCCCGGAAGCGACGGCAATCTGCCAGGCCTGGTTGTCGAAGGACGTTGTCTTGCAGCCGAAGAAGATCAGTAAGGTCCCGCTCGCAGTCTGTTCCTTCTCACCGTCGATGCACGTTTCGGTTCCGGCGATCTTGACCTTGTACCAGGCAGACGGGTTGATTCCGAGGGTCGTGACATCCGTCCCGTCGGAGACGGGCGAGGCATCCCCTGCAGCGTCGAAGGCCTTGACCGTGTAGGTGTACTTCGTGAGAACGTTGAGCCCCGTGTCGGTATAGGTGGTCGTGGTCGCCGACGTCGTGCCGATCAGGGTCCCGTTGCGGAAGACCTGGTAGGTGGCGATCGCCGCGGAATCGGCCGGTTTGGCCCAGGTCAGGGTCGTGCCGTGGTCGGTCGTCGCGGAGGCGACGGGCGCGCCCGGAGTGAGGGTGTTGGCAACCGTCTGGGTCGCGTAGACGGCGCTGGCGGCGATCGACCAGGTGCCGATGGTCGAGGTGAGGGTTACTGTCGGCACGGCGGAGATACCGACGAGTGCAAAGCGTTGCGCCTGCGTGATCGTGCTGCGCACACAGAAGTATGCGGACGTTCCCACGGCGAGTGCCGCCGCGCCGCTGCCTGCGAAGGTCAGGGCCGAGGTCCAGTGCTGGCCGGTGGGTTCGGTCGAGGTCGCCGTCGTCGAGCAGGCCGCCGCGGTCGCGACGGGCCAGGTCTGCAGGTCGACGCCGGTCGAAAGTGTCGTCGCGGGAGCAGTGAGCGTGAGTGTGTACGGCGCCGGGATGTTCCCCCTGTTCGTAACAGTCACGACCTTGGTGATCGACAGTGTGCTCGAGTCGTACAGGACGGCGAGCGTGTCGAAGCCGGTCTGCGTGACGGCCAGGCTGCCGGCGGTCACGGACGCGGTTGCGGTCACACCCGGCGCGGTCCAGCTCGCCTGGGCGACGCTCGTGCCCGCCAGGGTGAGAGAGAGGGCGAACGCGAGCGTCAGCATCCGTTTGGGCGAACGGATGAGTGGAGCGCGGCGTTGCACGGAGGACATGGCTCAGGCCTGGATTCCATCGATGACGATGCCGAAGTTCGCGGCGGAGAGGCCCTGGGTCGTGGCCGGGGCGGAAAGCGGCAGGGTGACGGAAACGCAGAGAATGGTGGACCCGCCGACCGGGAGGGTCTTGCCCAGACTCGTGACGACCGGGGTGGTGTTGAGGACTGCGGACCAGGTCGGGGCGGGCACAACCGGGCAGGCCCCGACGTAGAGGCCGATGCTCAGGGACGCCGAAAGCGTCGTCGCCGGAGCCGGGGGAGTGAATCCGGCGATCCGGAGTGCGAGAGGAACATCGCCAAGGTTGGTGACGGTGACCGGGGCGCTGACCGTGACGCCCGGGTAGAGCACGCTCGTCGGCAAGGTGAGAGTCGACACGGTGAGGGTCGCGGTACCGGACTTGATGGTCGTCGCCGCAGACACAGGGGCACTCGCATTGAGGTAGGCGTAAGAGCCACCGGCGCCGAAGACCGCAAGGCAGATCGCGGCCGTCACAGAGACCGCGGTTGAGACGATTGTCCGAAGAGAGGGCACCCGCGTCGCGGCGCGCAGGCCTTTTCGAAGGATTGACTGGACCCGAACCATACGGGAAGGCGTTTGGAGGGGAAACATGTGCACCCCCAATTCATCGACCAACAGTGTTTCTGAGGCTAGGAAGCCGGTGCGTCTGGCCGAGACCGGACGCACCGGCGGGACCGACTAGATCTGGGTCAGGAGGACGGAGAAGTTTGCGAGGCTTACCGAACCGCCCTGAGCGGAGTTGTCGATGCCGCTTCCGAACGGCCAGGTGATCTTTGCGGTGACGGTCACGGTGCTTGCCGTCTTGTCGACTGTGTACCCACCACCCGTTGCGGCGGCGAGATTGGCGGTGAGAACTGCACTAGCGCTCAAAGTCGTCAAAAGTGCCTTGTCGGCGGTAGTCGCGTTGGCGGGCACAGTGATCGCGGCCCCGCTCAGGGACAGGGTCGCCTTGAGGTTGTCGCCGGTGGCTGAAATGTTGAGCACCTTTGTGTACGTGAGGACGTCGCCCGGAACAGCCTTGTACGCCGCGATATTCGTGATCGGGACAGGCAAGGCCGCGCCGACCGTACTCGTCCATGTTCCGGGCGCGGCGGGCGACGGCTCGGTAACGGACAAGGTGCCGGCCGCGATTGTCGCGGCGCCACCAGCGGTCGCCGTCGAGTTCCACGAGGCGAAGGTGCCCGCACCGCCGAGGAGAAGCGCCACGCCGACCGCGCCAGCGATGGAGCCTTTGAGAAGCTTGTTCATGATGGATCCTTTTCGACGCCGCGGAGGGCATCAGGGTAAGTGCAGGCCGAGATTCGGCCGACCAAAGCGGGAAGGACAATTCATTCGTTGCCCGGGTCGGAAGGATCGCGCCACTTCGGGTGCGGCGCGAAATTCCAACACGGGCGACGGGTCGCCGAATACAGGCCAAAGCCACGCCAGTCACCCGGTGGAGCTCGACTCGAACGGTCCCCCTAAATGAGGACTTCGGTCCCCCTTTATGTGGACAGACTACGACGGCGTGCTACGCCATATCCAGAGTTCCAAGCCCCCAAGGTGAGGCACATCCACCGTTTCGGCACCCCCAGATCGAGTCACGACGCTAACCGAATCCGGCCGGTTGCCGACGGTTTTTGAGGCTGTCCCCCCGGTTCCCGCCGAGAGACAATGGACTCATGGGAAATGCAACGAACGTGCCCCCGACCATGCGCGCCCTCGTGATCGACCGCACCGGCGCGGCCGAGGAGTTACATCTGGACACCGTGCCGACGCCGATTCCCGTGCTCGATGAGCTCATCGTGCGGGTCGTCGCCGCGGGGGTCAACCCGATCGACGCGAAGACCCGGGCCGGCTCGGGCGCCGCCGCGGCGATCCCGGCATTCCCCGCCGTGCTCGGCTTCGACTTCAGCGGAATCGTGGTCAGCTCGCCGTACGAGGCCTTCCCGCTGCAGCCCGGCGACGAGGTCTACGGCATGACCCGCTTCCCGCGCACAACGGGCAGCTACGCCGAGTACGTCGCCGTCTCGAGCATGAGCGTCGCCCTCAAACCATCCACCCTGAGCCACATCGAAGCGGCGGCCGTGCCCGTCGCGGCCCTCACCGCGTGGGAAATGGTCGTCGAGATCGCCGAAGTCACACCCGGTGAACGGATGCTGATCCACGCCGGCAGCGGCGGCGTCGGCCACTTCGCGGTCCAGATCGCCAAGGCCTTCGGGGCATACGTGATCACGACGGGTTCGCCCCGCAACGCCGAGTTCCTGCGCCAGCTCGGTGCCGACGAGGTCATCGACTACACAAGCATCCGCTTCGATGAGGTGCTCGCCGACGTCGACTCGGTGATCGACCTGATCGGTAATGTGCACGACGACACTGGCACGCGGTCGCTCCGCATCCTCCGGCCAGACGGGGTGCTCGTCAACGCGCCGAGCGGAAGCTGGCCGACCCTGCAGGCGGACGCCGAGGCAGCCGGCGTGCGGGCCACCGGATTCAAGGTCGCCGCCGACGCGGACGCGCTGGACTGGATCACGAAGATGATCGACGACGGTGCGGTGCGCCCCCACATCGACCACGTCTTCGAACTCGCGGAGGGCCCGGCCGCCCACCGCCTGATCGAGGCGGGACACACCCGCGGCAAGATCGTGCTCCGCATCTCCGATGTCGGAGTCTCGGGAACGGGCGCGTGAGCCCGGCCTCGGGCGCCGGGCCGACGATCGTCTGGTTCCGCGACGACCTCCGGCTCGCCGACAACCCGGCACTGCACGCGGCCGCGGAACGCGGACTCCCGGTCCTCGCCGTCTACGTACTCGACGAGGAATCCCCGGGTGTCCGGCCGCTCGGCGGGGCGTCACGCTGGTGGCTGCACGGCAGCCTCCGCGCGCTTGGCGACTCCCTGGCGGCACTCGGCGGGAAGCTGCTGCTGCTGCGCGGACCGGCGGCCGACGTCGTCGGCGCGCTCGCGGCATCCGCCGGCGCCGGTGCCGTGTTCTGGAACCGCCGTTACGGCGCCGCGGAGCGCGAGGTCGACACCGCTATCAAGGCGGGGCTGCACGCCGACGGGGTCGAGGCCCAGAGCTTCGCCGGTTCGCTGCTCTTCGAGCCGTGGACGATCCGTACCGGCCAGGGCACCCCGTACTCGGTGTTCACTCCGTTCTGGCGCGCCTGTGTTGCCGGCCCTCCACCGCGCGAGCCGTATCCGGCGCCCGCCGCGATCGACGGCTGGCCGGGGACGATGTCCTCGGATGACCTCGACGACTGGAGTCTCCTGCCGACCCATCCGGACTGGGCCTCCGGCCTCCGTGCGGCCTGGCAGCCGGGCGAGGCCTTCGCCGTCGAGGCCCTCGAGACCTTCCTGCACGAGTCGCTCGCGCGCTATGCCGACGATCGGGACGCCCCGGCCCAGGCCGCGACGAGCCGATTGTCGCCCCGGCTCCGCTGGGGCGAAGTGAGCCCGTTCCAGGTCTGGCACGCGACCCAGCGGGTGCTGCGCGGGGCGGATGCCGCCACCGCGTCGAGCGCTCATCGGTTCCTCACCGAGCTCGGCTGGCGTGAGTTCAGCTACCACGTGCTCTTCCACGCGCCCGATCTCGCCACCTCGAATCTCAAGCGCGAGTTCGACCGTTTCCCGTGGCCGCCGCTCGACGGCCGGGTGCTCGAGGCGTGGCAGCAGGGCCTCACCGGCATTCCCCTCGTCGATGCCGGAATGCGGGAACTCTGGCAGACCGGGAGTATGCACAACCGGGTACGCATGGTCACCGCTTCATTCCTCACCAAGAATCTACTGGTGGACTGGCGCGTGGGCGAGCGCTGGTTCTGGGACACACTCGTCGACGCCGACGGCGCGAGCAACCCGTTCGGCTGGCAGTGGGTCGCCGGATCGGGCGCGGACGCGGCACCCTATTTCCGGGTCTTCAACCCCGAACTGCAGGCGGCGCGGTTCGACCCGCACGGGGAGTACACCCGCGAGTACGTGCCCGAAATCGGCACGGATGCCTACCCCGCTCCGCTCGTCGACCTCGGCGAGACCCGGCGCGCGGCTCTCGCCGCCTACGAGTTCGTCAAGGCCGCGAAGTCGCCCCCCGCCGCGGTTCCCGCGCCCTGAGCCGCCGGTTCAGAGCGCGCGTTCGAGCACGTAGTCGTCCTCGTAGCGGTCGCCGACGAGGAAGTGCTTGGTGCCGACCCGCGCGAAGCCGTGTTTCCCGTAGAAACGGATGGCCCGGGCATTCTCCTGGTTCACCCCGAGCCAGGCGCCACGCGCGCCGCGATCCCGCGCCGCGTCGAGTGTTGCCCTCATGAGCACTGCGGCCACTCCGCGCCCGTGGCTTTCGGCGCGCAGGTAACACTTGCTGAGCTCGACGGTCGGGCGGATGCCGATGGCCGCGAGCACCTCCGGGTCACCGGGTTGGCCGAAGATCAGCATGGTGTAGCCGAGGGAAAGCCCGGTCTCCGAGTCTTCGGCGAGGAACAGCATCCGCCCGGGGTCGGCGAGGTAGGCGTCGAAGTTCGACTCTGAGAGAACGTCCTGCACGAAGGCCGCGATCGCCTCGCGAGTCGTGTGCGGAGGACACGCAAGCACGAAGGTCGCCGCCGCGAGTTCGGCGAGCACCGCGGCATCCGCCGCCGCCGCCGTACGTATCGATATCACGTCCCCACCCTACCGACCCCGTCGGCCCGCGAAAGCGGGTGAAACGTCGCTAACCTGTGGTCAGAACGACGATTCACCCGCTTTCGCGACGGCGGGGCGAGGTAGGGCGAGGTGGATTAGAGGTAGCGGGCGTAGGCGCCGACGGTGAGGAAGGTCGGGAACTCGGGTTCGAGCGCTGAGGTGCGGAAGACCGACAGGGCGTCGTCGAACCGGTCGCCGGGCGTGCGGGGCAAGCCCGCGAACACGTCGGCGACCTGCTCCTCGACCCAGGGTCCGTCGATCCGCACGCCTTCGGCGGTGACCGAGTTGTCGTGGATCCATTGCCACACCTGCGAGCGGGAGATCTCCGCGGTCGCGGCATCCTCCATCAGGTTGTCGATCGCCGCGGCTCCCACGCCGCGCAGCCAGGACTCGATGTAGCGCAGCCCGATCGTGATGTTGTCGCGCACGCCGGCGGTCGTGATCTGCCCGCCGACGGATGCGACGTCGAGCAGTTCCGCGGCAGTCACGCTGACGTCGTCGCGGGTGCGGTCGAGCTGGTTCGACCGGTCGCCGAGCACCGCATCGAACTCGGCCTGGGCGGTCGGGATCAGGTCGGGGTGGGCGACCCAGGTGCCGTCGAAGCCGTCGCCGGCTTCGCGCTTCTTGTCCGCAGCGACCTGCTCGAGCGCCCGTTCCGTGACGAGCGGGTCGCGCCGGTTCGGGATGAAGGCGCTCATGCCGCCGATGGCATACGCGCCGCGGCCGTGGCAGGTCGAGACGAGCAGCTCGGTGTAAGCCCGCATGAACGGCACGGTCATCGTGATCTGCTTGCGGTCGGGGAAGACGAACCGGCGCCCGCGGGCGCGGAAGGTCTTGATGATGCTGAAGATGTAGTCCCAGCGGCCGGCGTTGAGGCCGGCGCAGTGGTCGCGGAGCTCGTAGAGGATCTCCTCCATCTCGAAGGCGGCCTGGATCGTCTCGATCAGCACGGTCGCGCGGATCGTGCCGTACGGCACGCCGAGCGCGTCCTCGGAGTGGCTGAAGATGTCGTCCCAGAGCCGGGCCTCGAGGTGGCTCTCGAGCTTCGGCAGGTAGAAGTACGGTCCACTGCCGCCCTCGATCAGGCGCTGGGCGTTGTGGAAGAAGTACAGTCCGAAGTCGACGAGGCTGCCGGAGGCGCTCATCGTGCGGTTCGCCCGGTCGACGAAGCTGATGTTCTTCTCGACGAGGTGCCAGCCGCGCGGGCGCATCACGATCGTCGGGGTCGCGCCGGTCGCGTCTCCCGTGACGGTGTACTCCTTGCCCTCTGCGCTCGTGAAGTCGAGCTGCCCGCGGACGGTGTCGAACAGGGTGATCTGGCCCTCGATGACGTTGGCCCAGGTGGGGCTCGTGGCGTCCTCCTGGTCGGCGAGCCAGACCTTGGCACCGGAGTTGAGCGCGTTGATGGCCATTTTCCGGTCGGTCGGGCCGGTGATCTCGACACGGCGGTCTTCGAGGCCGGGGCCCGCGCCGGCGACGCGCCAGCTCGGGTCGCGACGGATGTGCGCCGTCTCGGTGAGGAAGCCGGGGTCGCGCCCGTTGGCGGCGTCCACGCGCTTCCGCAGCCTGGTCGCGAGCAGGTCGTGGCGGGTACCCGCGAAGCGGTCGTGCAGCTCTGAGACGAAGTCGAGCGCAGCGGGAGTGAGGATCTCGTCGTAGCGGGCACCGAGGTCGCCGGTGACCTCGAGGTGCGGCTGGATCATGGCGAAGCTGCCGGTGTTCGTGGTCGGGGCGACCGTGTCGGTCGTCGCCAGGGGGGAATTCATGGGGTTCTCCTTCTGGAGGGTGAGGTCAAGGTGTTCGGGGCGGTGAGCGGATGCGGCCGGCCGGGTGGCCGCATCCGCTCGGGGTGAGACGGGTCAGGGCGTGGATCGGGTTAGAACTGCTCGGCCTCTGTGGAACCGACGAGGGCGAGCGTCGCGCTGTTGGGGTTGAGCGCGGTGGCGATCTTGTCGAAGTAGCCGGTGCCGACCTCCCGCTGGTGGCGGGTGGCGGTGTAGCCGTCTGCCTCGGAGGCGAATTCGGCCTCCTGGAGTTCGACGTATGCGCTCATCTGGCGTTCGGAGTAGTCCTTTGCGAGGGTGAACATCGAGTGGTTGAGGGCGTGGAAGCCGGCGAGGGTGATGAACTGGAAGGCGTAGCCGGCCTTCGCGAGCTCGCGCTGGAACGCCTCGATCTGAGCGTCGTCGAGGTGTGACTTCCAGTTGAACGAGGGCGAGCAGTTGTAGGCGAGCTTCTTGCCGGGGAACTGCGCGTGGATCTCGGCGGCGAATCGCTGCGCGAGCTCGAGGTCGGGTTCCGAGCTCTCGACCCAGAGCAGGTCGGCGTACGGCGCGTACGCGAGGCCGCGGGCGATGACGACGTCGATGCCGTTCTGGGTGTCGTAGAAGCCCTCCGCGGTGCGCCCGCCGGTGAGGAACTCCTGATCGCGCTCGTCGATGTCGCTCGTGATGAGCGTGGCGGCAAGGGAGTCGGTGCGCGCGATGATGATCGTGGGCACGCCAGCGACATCCGCTGCGAGACGGGCGGCGTTCAGGGTGCGAATGTGCTGGCCGGTGGGGACGAGGACCTTACCGCCCATGTGGCCGCACTTCTTCTCGCTCGCGAGCTGGTCTTCCCAGTGCACGCCGGCCGCTCCGGCCTCGATCATCGACTGCATGAGCTCGTAGGCGTTGAGCGGGCCGCCGAAGCCGGCCTCGGCGTCGGCGACGATCGGCGCGAGCCAGTCGATGCCGGTGCCGGTTCCGCCGTTCGCGGCTGCTTCGCTCGACTCGATCTGGTCGGCACGGAGCAGCGCGTTGTTGATGCGGCGCACGACCGAGGGGACGGAGTTCGCGGGGTAGAGCGACTGGTCGGGGTAGGTCTGGCCGGAGAGGTTGGCGTCGGCGGCGACCTGCCATCCGGAGAGGTAGATCGCCTTGAGGCCTGCGCGCACCTGCTGCACGGCCTGGTTGCCGGTTAGGGCGCCGAGGGCGCGCACCCACTCGGGGTTCTGCGCCGTGCCGTTCTGGTGAATGAGCTTCCAGAGGTTCTCGGCGCCGCGGCGGGCGAGAGTGCGGTCCTCACGGACCGAGCCGCGGAGGCTGATGACATCCTCCGCGGTGTAGTCGCGGCGGATGCCGTTCCAGCGTGCGTCGGCCGCCCACTCGAGGGCGAGTTCGGCGGCGGTCTGGGTCTGGTCGCCGGGGCGGGCTGCGTTCTCGGTCATGCTGTCTCCTTGGGTTTGCGTCATTGCTTGCCTGTGACACCTACTCTGCGGTGGTTGCGCGACCCGAACCCCTCCTGGAATCACAGAAGAAATGAAGTTCTTCTGCTTGCGTGAAGTTCTGCACCGTGTGAGCATGGTGCGATGATCACCGCCGATCCCTCCCTGCGCACCGCCCTGTCCCAGCCGGTACCCGACGAGCACGGGATCGACGCCCTGACTCTCGGCCGACGCATCCGTGAACTGCGGGGTTCCCGCAGGATGACCCTCGACACCCTCGCCGCTGCGATCGGGCGGGCGCCGTCGCAGGTGTCGATGATCGAGAACGGCAAACGCGAGCCGCGCCTGTCGATGCTGCGCACGATCGCGACCGCGCTCGGCACGACCGTCGACGAGCTGCTCAAGACGGAGGCGCCGTCGGAGCGGGCCGCCCTCGAGATCGCCGTGGAACGGGCCCAGCGGGGGCCGGTCTTCACGGCCCTCGGGCTGCCGCACATCCGGATTGGCCGGTCAACGAGCGATGAGGCGCTGCACACGATCCTCACCCTGCACCACGAGATCGAGCGCCTGCACCGGGAGCGGGCGGCGACGCCAGAGGAGGCGCGGCGCGCCAACGCCGAACTGCGCGGCATCATGCGCGCGCGGGACAACTATTTCCCCGAGCTCGAGGCTCAGGCGGCCGGGCTGCTGGGCGCGGTCGGCCACCGGGGCGGGCCGGTGCCGCAGCGGGTCGTCGCCGACATGGCCGCGCACCTCGGCTATTCCTTGCACTACGTCGCGGACCTGCCGCACTCGACGCGATCGGTCACCGACAAGCGCAACGGCCGTATCTACCTGCCGATAGAGCAGAGCGCATCCCGGGACACTCGCTCGCCGATCCTGCAGGCCTTCGCGAGCGCACTCTGCGGGCACGAGGAGCCGACAAGTTATGCAGAATTTCTACGGCAGCGGGTCGAGACCAACTACCTGACGGCGGCGATCCTGCTGCCGGAGGACGACGCCGTGAAACTTCTGACCGAGGCCAAGGCGCAGCGCAACATCTCGATGGAGGATCTCCGCGACGCCTTCGCGGTGTCCTACGAGACGGCCGCGCACCGGTTCACGAACCTCGCGACGGCCCGGCTCGGCATCCCGGTGCACTTCATGAAGGTGCACGAATCCGGCACGATCATCAAGGCCTACGAGAATGACTCGGTGCGGTTCCCGAGCGACGCCCTCGGCGCCGTTGAAGGGACGACGGTCTGCCGCAGCTGGACTGCCCGCACGGTCTTCGACGTCGCCGACCGGTTCAGCCCCTGGTACCAGTACACCGACACTCCGTCCGGCACCTTCTGGTGCACCTCCCGCATCGCGAAGGCGAAGGAGGGCGAGTATTCGGTGAGCGTTGGCGTGCCATTCTCGGAGACGAAGTGGTTCCTCGGCCGCGAGACGAACAACCGGGCCGTCTCCCGTTGCCCGGACGAGAGCTGCTGCCGCAGCGCCCCAGGCGAACTCGCAGAGCGCTGGGCAGGCCAGGCCTGGCCGGCCGCGCGCACCCCGACGAGCCTGCTCGCCGCACTCCCGACCGGCACCTTCCCCGGCGTCGACCAGACCGAGGTCTACCAGTTCCTGGAATCCCACTCCCCCACCCCCTGACCTGACCCCCCACAGCGGCTGTCGCGGGCGAGGGGAACGCCCGAACCGATTCGACGGAGATTCTGCCGGGTAAACCCTTAAACCGCGTTCCCACGTGCGTGAAACCCAAAAACTCCGTCGAATTGGTTCGGGGTCAGGCCTCTTTGGTAATCTCGACCGTCACGAAGAGCTGGGAGCCCGCGGAGCCTGCGTAGACGCCGCGGAGCGGCGGCACATCGTTGTAGTCGCGGCCGCGGCCGACGGACACGTGCCTGTCACCGATCTCGATGAGGTTCGTCGGGTCGAATCCGCGCCACTCGCCGCAGAACCACTCTACCCAGGCGTGGGATTCGCCCGTGACGGTCTCGCCGACCTCGGCGCTCGGCTTCGGGTGCAAGTAGCCGGAGACGTACCGGGCCGGGATCCCGACCGAGCGCAGGGCGCCGAGGGCGATGTGCGTGATGTCCTGGCAGACCCCGCGCCGGTCGTTCCAGGCCTCCTCGGCGGTCGAGTGCACGCCCGTGACACCCTGGACGTACTGCATCTGGTCGCCGATCGCGGCACAGATCTCGTAAGCGGCCGAGCAGGAGCTCGTGTGGCGCGCGGCGATCTCGGCGGCGAGCGCCTCGACGTCCATCGGCGGTTTCGTCAGGCGGGTCTGCCGGGAGTGTTCGAAGAGCGTCGAGGTGCGCAGGGCGTCCGCCGCGAGGTCAACCCAGCTGTGTTCGTGGGTCTCGTGCTCGCGCGGCCGCACCTCGACGAGGCTGTTGGCGGTGAGGATCAGCTCGGAATGCGGCGTCAGCACCTCGAACGAGGAGACCCGGGTGCCCCAATAGTCGGCGTAATAGTGGTTGCCCGCTGCCGGGCTGATCTCGAGGTTCGAGAACAGCACGAACTGGTCGACCGAGCTGACCGGCAGCATCCGTGCCTCATTGTAGGAAGCGGCAACTTCGCCCTTGTAGCGGTACCCGGTCGTGTGCCGGATCCGGAGGCGGTTCACGAGGCTTCCCCTGTCCAGGTCGGAACGTTCCCCTTAGGAAAGTACCGGTTGCCGATGGCTTCGGAGGCGGTGCTCGTCGCGTCCTGGACGCGCATCATCTGCAGCGGCAGGTCGTTCAGGATGTCCATGATCGGTCGGTACTCCAGTTGGCTGCGGATCTGGCCGAGCACCCGCTGGGCCTGGCCGGTGACGCCGGCCCGGTCTGTGCGCGGCTCGAGGTCGCGCAGGCACTGTTCGGCGCGCGAAACGGAGAAGACGATGGACCGGGGGAACAAGCGGTCCATCAACAGGTATTCGGCGGCGTTGCGGGCAGAAGGAACCCCGCGGTAGGTGCGCAGGTAGGACTCGTACGCGCCGCAGGAACGCAGGATCGTCGTCCAGGACGGCCCGCTCGTTTCGGTCAGCGACCGGGTCGCGAGGAGGCGTGCCGTCATGTCGGCCTGCTCGAGGCTGCGCCCGAGGGTGAAGAAATGCCAGGCGTCGTCCCGGCTCGCACCGGCCTCGACGATCCCGACGGCGAGCGCGGCGCGTTCCCGTACCCAGGCGAAGTAGTCGTGGGTCTTCTCACTCGCGACCTTGCGCGGCATCCGCGCGCTCGTCGTGTTGAGGCACTCCCAGAGTTCGGTCGGCACGATCTCACGCGCACGACGGGCGTTCTCGCGTGCGGAGGTGATCGAGTACGCAATCGAAGCCGGATGCGTGCGGTCCATGGCGAGGGTGGCGAGAACGTCCTTGCGGGTCAGCTCTCCCTCATCGGGGACGGGGCTGCCCATCAGCTGGAGGAGCGACCGGCAGGCGAGGTTCTCCTCGATCCACGGATCCTCGAGCAGAAGCTGGAGGTGCACGTCGAGGATGCGGGCGGTGCCGTCGCTGCGCTCGATGTACCGTCCGATCCAGAACAGGCTTTCTGCAATGCGACTCAACATTCCCGGTCCTCCTGCGCCGATGACTTCGATGCCGCCGGCGCCCCTGCGGACACCGGTTGCCTCCCCTGCTGCTGCTGTTGTTGCTCCTGTTGGTCGCTGTTGCCCAGCGGTTTGTCCTGTGGCGAGTGGTCGACGTGGTGCGTGCCCGCGGCCGTCGCCTGGGTGTTCGCGGCCTGGTCGGCCACGAGACCCTGGATATTGCGCGCGGAGGACTCGTGGTAGAAATCGGGTTCGAGCCCGATCACCCAGGTGTCCTTCGACCCGCCGCCCTGGCTCGAGTTGACGACGAGCTCGCCCTCTGGGAGCGCAACGCGGGTCAGCCCGCCCGGCAGCACCCAGACATCCGTTCCGTCGTTCACGGCGAAGGGGCGCAGGTCGGCATGGCGCGGCCTCATGCCGTCCTCGACGAGGGTCGGGATGGTCGAAAGCTGCACCACGGGCTGCGCGATCCAGCCGCGCGGGTCCCGCAGCAGCTGCTTCCGCAGTGTCGCGAGCTCCGCCTTCGACGCGGCGGGCCCCACCACGAGGCCTTTGCCCCCCGACCCGTCGACGGGCTTGACCACGAGCTCGTCGAGCCGGTCGAGCACCTCTTCGAGCGCGAGGGGATCCTCGAGCCGCCAGGTGTCGACGTTCGGGATGATCGCGTCTTCGCCGAGGTAGTA
The DNA here is from genome assembly GCF_035984545.1 of Cryobacterium sp. GrIS_2_6. Lineage (NCBI taxonomy): Bacteria > Bacillati > Actinomycetota > Actinomycetes > Micrococcales > Microbacteriaceae > Cryobacterium > Cryobacterium sp. GrIS_2_6. The sequence goes on along the minus strand of NZ_JAXCHP010000001.1, from coordinate 3,761,145 downwards.
GCGGATGAGATCGGGCAGGTAGGTGTAGACGAGCTTGTCGTCTGCAACACCGTTCCCGACCGCGTTGGCGATCGTGACGTTCCCGAGCCTGGCCGCCATCAGCATGCCGGGCGACCCGAGCTGCGAGTCCGCCCGGAACTGGAGCGGGTCGAGGAACTCGTCATCGACCCGGCGATAGATCACGTCGACCCGAGTGGGGCCGGCGGTCGTGCGCATCCAGACGCGCCCGCCCGAGCAGAACAGGTCGCGGCCCTCGACGAGCTCGACACCCATCAGCCGGGCGAGCAGGGTGTGCTCGAAGTAAGCGGAGTTGAACACGCCCGGGGTGAGCACGACGACGTTGGGGTCCTCGACCCCGGCGGGGGCGGATGCCCGGAGCGCCTGGAGAAGCTTGTTCGGGTAGTCGCCGACCGGGCGCACCCGCATCGAGACGAAGAGTTCGGGGAGCGTCTGCGCCATCACGCGACGGTTGGAGATGACATAGCTCACGCCGCTGGGCACCCGGACGTTGTCCTCGAGTACCCGCCACGCGCCCTTTTCATCGCGGATCAGGTCGATGCCGGAGACCTGGATGCGCACATTGTTGGCCGAGACGATGCCGGCGGCCTGCCGGTGGAAATGGTTCGACGAACTGATCAGGCTCGCCGGGATGACGCCGTCGTGCACGGCGGCCTGGGGCCCGTAGATATCGGCGAGGAACGCCTCGAGGGCGAGCACGCGCTGCTTGATGCCGGCCTCGACGGTGACCCACTCCGGCTGCTCGATCACCCGCGGAACGGCGTCGAGCGGGAACGGACGCTCTTCCCCGGCGAAGTCGAACGTGACGCCCTGGGCGAGGTATGAACTCGCGAGCGCCGCCGTACGGCCCCGCAGCTCCTCCTGGGTCATTCTGGCCAGGGCGCCGTAGACGTCCTTGTACGCGGCACGCGTTTCAGTCGGAGTGAGCGAGGACGGATCCGGGAACATCTCGTCCCAGGCGCTCCCTGACCCCGTCCGTTTCCGACTCTTCGTAGTGGCACCGTAGCCGGTGAACAGGTCAACCATGGTCGGAGCGTAGTCGCCTCATGTTGCGGGATTGTTTCGCCACACCGGCCGTTGATTATGTATGCAAAGTGACGAAATTTCGGGGAGCTCATTCGACATTCTCGGGAATCTGGCGGGAGATGTAGTCAAGATTGCATACAGCAGTGGGAGATGTGATGATTGGCCCGTCCGTGACCCCTTTCCCCGATCCCGAGCTCGCCGTCGCGGCTACCGGAGCCAGGAAACCTGCCCCTGCCACGGCCGCCGCCGATCGCCCGGACGAGGATCCCGTACCTTCGAACGCCTTACGGGCGAGTTCCGTGCTCGACGTGCGCGGGCTCGGCGTCTCGTCGACGACAACGACACTGGCCCCTGTGAATGCGATCACCCTGTCGGTCTCCCACGGCGAGTCCCTGGGTCTCGTCGGAACCGTGGCCACCGGCGCGATCTCGGTGGCGCTCGCCATCGCGGGAGAACTCCCGGAGAGCGCCACGATCGCTGCGGGCTCGATGCCCGTGGAGGGCGTGGAACTGGTCGGACTCGGTCGCCGCCCGGCGGCACGTCTGCTCGGTACCATGATCGGTTGCCTTCCCGCCGATCCGCTCAGCAGTTTCGACCGCACACGCTCGGTGAGGAACCAGCTCGCCGGCGCGCTCCGAAAACGCATCGGCGTCACCCCGGACGTGGCGAAACGGCACATCGTCGACCTGCTCGACCTGGTCGGTGTCGTCGATCCGGAATGCGCGTTACGGAGTGAAGTCGGCCAGGTCGGCCAGGTCGGACGCGTCGATCGCCTCCGCGTCAAGGGGATTGGCGTCAGCGGGCTGATCGGCGCCCTGCGTGACGGCGGAATCGTCGCCCTGGTCCCAGCTCTGCACCGAATTGCGTGCGGCCAGGATGTGCGACCGCATGGACGTCGAGGCCCAGAGCGCGTCGTGCGAGCGGAGGGCGGCCAGGATGTCGCGGTGATGGTGATTGCTCACCGCGCGGAAGGATCCGCTGTCGCGCCGGAAGGCCTTTGCCATCAGCGGCACCCGGCCGACGGAGACGGTCAGGCGGGTGAGCTGGGCGTTCGCGGCGGCGGTGACGATGATGCGGTGGAACTCGGCGTTGAGTTCGCCGAGACGGGAGATGCCGGCGTCGTCCTCCGCGAGCACGACGTCGTCCATCAGGGTGATCAGTTCGGCCAGACGGTCGACGTCGCCGTCGGAGATCCGCACCGCGGCGAGGCCTGCCGCGCGGCTCTCGAGCATGGCCCGCAAATAGTAGGTCTCGCGCATCTGCTCGGTCGTCCATGCGATGACCGTCGCGCCCTTGTTCGGCACGAACTCGACAAGGCCGGTCTCGTCGAGCCTCCACAGCGCTTCGCGGATCGGGGTGCGGCTGACGCCGATTTCCTCGGCGAGCGCCTGCTCGCGCAGGGTGGCGTTACCCGGGATCTCACCGGAGAGGATACGGCCGCGAAGGTATGCGAATGCGGCCTGTCCGCCTGTTACCGACACTATTTCCACCCGATGTCCTCGTCGCCACGTGCGCGTCTTTCAACTATTACACACGGCGTTCCGGCGAAGACGGCGCGGAGGGCCGGGCGGGCCGGGCCGCCGCGAAGTGGGGGTACGGCCGGAAACGACCTGCCCTGCCCTGGCCGGGTCAGAACGCCGACATCCCCGTGAGAGCGCGACCAATCACGAGCTGGTGGATCTCGTCCGTGCCCTCGTAGGTGCGGACGGACTCGAGGTTGGCGAGGTGACGCATCACCGGGAATTCGTTCGTCACCCCGTCGCCGCCGAGGATCGACCGGGCGAGGCCGGCGATCCGGATGGCCTCGCGCACGCTGTTGAGCTTGCCGACGCTGATCTGCGCCGGGGAGAGGGTGCCGCGTTCCTTCAGCCGGCCGAGGTACAGGGCGAGGAGGACGCCCTTCTCGTACTCGACGAGCATGTCGGCCAATTTGGCCTGGGTGAGCTGCATGGCCCCGATCGGGTGGCCGAACACCTCACGACTGCGCGACCGGGCGATCGCAGCGTCGAGGCAGCTCCTGGCGGCCCCCATCGCGCCCCAGACGATGCCGAATCTCGCCTCGTTCAGGCAACCGAACGGACCGGAGAGCCCCGTGGCGCCGGGCAGGACGGCATCGGCGGGCAGGCGCACCCCGTCGAGGGTGACGTCGCACTGGATGGACGCGCGCATCGAGAGCTTGCCGGCGATCGGTGTCGCGGTGAACCCCGCTGTCCCGGTGGGAACGAGGAACCCGCGCACCCCGGCATCCGTCTGCGCCCACACCACCGCGACGTCGGCGACGCTTGCGAGGCCGATCCAGCGCTTGGTGCCCGTGAGCACCCAGTCGTCGCCGTCGCGCCTGGCGGTCGTGCGCATCGCGGCGGGGTCGCTGCCGCCGGTCGGTTCGGTGAGGGCGAAGCAGCCGATGAGGGATCCGGCGGCCATGCCGGGCAGCCAGCGCTGCTTCTGATCCTCAGTCCCGTACTTGTGGATCGCCGACATGGCGAGCGAGCCCTGCACCGACACGAGGGTGCGCCAGCCGCTGTCGGCAGCCTCGAGTTCGAGGCAGACGAGGCCGTAGCTCACGGCGCTCGCGCCCGCGCAGCCGTAGCCCTCGAGGTGCATCCCGAGGAAGCCGGCGGCGCCGAGTTCGGGGACGAGTTCGGCGCGGAAGAACCGGTCCTCGAAGTCCTGCTCGATCGTGGGCAGGATGCGGTTGGTCGCGAACGCGCGGGCCTTGCGCGACCAGACGACCTCCTCGGGAGCGAGGAGGTCGTCGAGATCGAAGACCGAGTCGATGAGGGGACTGGCGACGAGTGGGGTAGGGCGGCCTGATGCGGTCACGAGAGGTCCTGTTCGGTTCGGCGGAGCGCGGTGGGGGGTGCGGGAGTGGGCCTGAATGCGGGTCCGGGGGCGGATGCCGGTGCCGGCTCCGCCGAAGCGGCCGCGCCGGGGGCGCTGCGAGCGTCCGGCTCGAGCCAGTCGGCCCCGGCGTGCTCGCCGAGCCGGGGCGGAGGCAGCCGGTAGCCGGCCGGACGCTCGCCGAGGTGGATCGGATTGGCGACCTGGCGGCTGAGGCGCCGCGGGTCCGAACCCGAGACGAGCTCGACGACGGACGCGGTTCCGAGACTCTCGGCGAAGGCGAAGGCCTCGCTGATCGAGTTGACGAGTCCGGCGGGCACCCCGGCATCCGTGAGCGTGTCGACCCAGTGCGCCGCGGGATGGGCACAGAGGAGGTCCTCGAGGGCGGGCCGGAGGTCGGCGCGGTGCCGCACCCGGTCGGCGTTGCCGAGGAATCGCGGGTCGGTCGCGAGGCCGGGCGCGCCGAGGAGGCGCACGAGCGTGCGGAACTGTGAATCGGTGCCGACAGCGATCACGAGGTCGCGGTCGGATGCCGCGAAGAGCTCGTACGGGGCGATGCTCGGGTGGGCGTTGCCGAGGCGGGCCGGAGAGTGCCCGGTTGCGAGGGTTCCGGCCGCCTGGTTCGTGAGCGCCGAGAGCAGGGTCGTCAGGAGGTCGACTTCGACGCGCCCTCCGGACGACCTGCCCGGGCCGGTGGCCTCGTCCGCGCCGGCATCGCCCCGGGAATCGCGTTCGCGGAGCGCGAGCAGGATGCCGCTGAGCGCGTTGAGTCCGGCGAGCACGTCCACGAGTGCGACGCCGACCTTACTCGGCTCCCCCTCGACCGGGCCGGTCACACTCATCAGCCCGCCGACGGCCTGCACGAGGAGGTCGTATCCGGGCAGCCGGGCGCCGGCCCCTGCACCGAAGCCCGTGATCGAGCAGTAGACGACGCCCGGGTTCGCGGCGCGCACGGCCTCGTAGCCGATGCCGAACCGTTCCATCACTCCGGGCCGGAAGTTCTCCACCACGACATCCGCCGTGGTCGCGAGGCGCCAGGCCGCCGCCCGTCCCTCGTCTGTGCCGAGGTCGCAGACGACCGAACGCTTGTTGCGGTTGACCGCACCGAAGTAGGTGGACGCGCCCTGGGCATCCGTGGGCGGCAGCCACTGGCGGGTATCGTCCCCGGCCGGGCTCTCGATCTTGATCACGTCGGCGCCGAAGTCGGCGAGCATCATCGTGGCATACGGCCCGGCGAGGACGCGCGAGAAATCGGCGACCCTCAGCCGGGGTGCGCGGGCGGACGGTTCGTGCGGCATCAGCTCACCTCGGTCCCCATCGACGCGTCCGGCCGGCAATACCGACGGGACTCAGTTGTGATCCTATACCGAATGTTTTCGATTCCGGCACCCGTCCGACCGTTCCCAGCATGCCACCGTCGGCTACATTGAAGTCTATGGAGGCACAGCTGCGACCCGGCGCCCGGGAGGCGATCTTCGCCCAGCTCATCGAGGCCGGCCGCGCCGAGCAGGTTGCCCGCCGCCTCACCGATGCCATCATCCTCGGCGTCCTCACGGCGGGCGAGCGCCTGCCGAGCGAGCAGGAGCTCGCCCGCCGTTTCGGTGTCGCCCTGATCACGGTCCGCGAGGGCCTCGTGATTTTGCGCGAGTCCGGCCTCGTCGAAACCCGTCGCGGCCGCGGCGGCGGCAGTTTCGTGATCCAGGCGGATGCCCCGGACGAGACACTCCTGCACACCCGGCTCCGCGGCGTCGCCCACGTCGAGCTCTCGGACCTCGCGGTCTACTTCTCCACGATCATCGAAGGCTGCGCGGAACGGGCCGCGCTCCGCGCAGCACCGCACGATGCCGATCGGCTCTCCGAGTGGCTCGCCCAGGCCGACTGGGTCCGCGACGCGGGTGCCCGCGCCAATGCAGGCGGCTTCTACCTCGAACTCGCGGTACTCAGCCAGTCGGCCCGGCTCGTGCGCGAACAGGTCCGGCTGCAGGCCGAGTTCGGCCCGCTCCTCCTGCTCGGGCTCGCAGACCCGTCGATGCGCGCCAGGGTCGCTGCCTGCAACACGGACATCGTCGCGGCGATCCGGAGCGGCGACGGCCCGCTCGCCCGCACCCTCGTCGCCGGGCAGGTGCGCGAACTCGCCGAGTGGCTGCATGCTGCGAAGACCAGGATCGAACGGGGAGGAACGCTCCATGCGGCATCCGCTGTCAGCGCCTGAATCACCGGCCGTGACGCCGGCCCCACTCCCTCCCCTGGCCTGCGCCGCCGCCGTCAGCGCCGCGGTCGCCGACGTGTTCACGGTGCTCGAGGACTGGCGCGACCGGGTCGCCGCAGCGGTCCCGCTCACGACGAGGACCGAACTCGACGCCCTCGTGGAGACGCTCGTTGTGCCCGCCCTCTTCGGCGAGGTCGAACCGGCCGCACCGCAGGACGCGGCACAGCACGGCGCGGCACCGCACGGCGCCCCGGCGCTCCTGGTCGGCGCCGGCTTTATCGCGACAGCGGGCTACCGGCCAGGCCGCCCCGCGCATTTCGCCTGGTGGCTCGGGCCGCTCGCATCGAACCCCCTGCTCGGCACGACGCTCGCCCCCACCCGGCTCGACCTCGCGGCGCGGGTGCACACCGAATACCTGCGCGACTTCCGCGGCCTGGAGTGGTACCGGGTGCCGGAAGCCACCGGGCGGGCGCACGTCACGGGTCCGTACGTCGACCACCTGTGCACCTTCGATTTCATCGTGACCCTCACCCTCCCCGTGCAGGTCGACGGCGGCACGGTCGGCGTGATCGGGGCCGACGTGTCGGTCACCCGTCTCGAGCAGGCCCTGCTTCCGGTCCTGCTCGGACTCAGTGCGCCCGCCGCCCTGGTCAACGCGGTCGGCCGCGTCGTGATCTCGACGGAGGCCACGCTCGCAGCGGGCGACATCATGCCGAACCCGGGGCATCCGCTCACCAGCTATGACCGGGTGCCCTGCCCCGGGATTCCCTTCGACGTGATCGTCCGGCGCCCACCGGAATAAAAGATTGCATTTGGGATGATTTAGGGTATCGTCGGCCTCTGGGGAACTCCGCCCCGGGCGCCGCGGCCCTGGCCAGCGCCGACCAGACGCTTGGGAAAGGCCTGCGCATGTCCATCCGTGAACTCCGTAACTTCGTCAACGGGCAGTACGTCGCCTCCGCCGCGAGCGAGCAGCTCGACATCGTGAACCCCGCAACCGAGGAGGTCTACGCGCGCACCCCCGTGTCGACAGAGGCAGATGTCGCGTCGGCGTACTCCGCAGCGGCGACCGCCTTCGAGACGTGGGGCGAGACCACGCCCGGTGAACGCCAGTTCGCCCTGCTGAAGTTCGCCGATGCCCTGTCCGAGCGTGCGGAGGAGATTGCGGACGTCGAGAGCGAGAACACCGGCAAGCCGCGTGCCGGCCTCGTCGGCGACGAGGTCGACGTCATGATCGATCAGGTGCGCTTCTTCGCCGGCGCCGCCCGCGTGCTCGAGGGCAAGTCCGCCGGCGAGTACCTGAAGGACCACACCTCGTTCATCCGGAGGGAGCCGATCGGCGTGATCGGTCAGGTCACCCCATGGAACTACCCGATGATGATGGCGATCTGGAAGATCGCCCCCGCCCTCGCGGCCGGAAACGCCGTCGTGCTGAAGCCCTCGGACTCGACACCCGTCTCGACGCTCCTCCTCGCCGAGATCGCGGCGGAGTTCTTCCCGGCCGGCGTCTTCAACGTCGTCATGGGCGACCGCACCACGGGCCGCGCACTCGTCGCCGACCGGATCCCGCAGATGGTGTCGATCACCGGTTCCGTGCGGGCCGGCATGGAGGTCGCGGGCACCGCGGCGCTCGACGTCAAGCGCGTGCACCTCGAACTGGGCGGAAAGGCCCCGGTGATCGTGTTCGACGACGCCGATATCGACGCCGCCGTCGAGGGCATCGCGACGGCCGCGTTCTACAACGGCGGCCAGGACTGCACCGCCGCCACCCGGGTCCTCGTCCAGGCCGGAATCCACGACGAGTTCGTTGCCGCACTCGCGGCGTACGCCCGGGTGAACGCGAGGACCGGCGGCCCGCGCGAGGACGGCATCCTCTTCGGCGCCCTCTCGAGCGCCGACCAGCTCGCCCGCGTGCAGGGCGTCATCGAGGGCCTGCCCGACCACGCGAACATCGCGCTCGGCGGGCACCGCCAGGGTGACGTCGGCTACTTCCACGAGGCGACGATCGTCTCGAACCTCCGGCAGGGCGACGACGCGGTGCAGAACGAGATCTTCGGACCGGTCATCACGGCCCAGAAGTTCACCGACGAGGCCGAAGCGCTCGCCTGGGCGAACGACGTGCAGTACGGCCTGGCCTCCTCGGTCTGGACGAAGGACCACGCGCGCGCGATGCGGATGGCCAAGCGCCTCGATTTCGGCTGCGTCTGGATCAACACGCACATCCCACTCGTCGCCGAGATGCCGCACGGCGGCTTCAAGCACTCCGGCTACGGCAAGGACCTCTCGATGTACGGCCTCGAGGACTACACCCGCATCAAGCACGTGATGAGCTACATCGGCTGATCCGCCCCGTTCGGGGTAAACATCCGGTTCTATAGCTTTCTCGCAACGGTGTCACTATGGTTGGCACACACAGCCTGCCGACGACGTCAGGCTGCACCGCAGCCGAAAGGTCATGATGAGCGCAGATCAGCCCGGAAAGACGCCCGCCGCGAGGGGAATCGGTGACCAGGAGCACCTCAGGGTGCTCGGGTACGAGGACTCCTTCCACCGTTCGATGTCGCTGTGGGCCAACTTCGCCCTCGGCTTCACCTACCTCTCGCCGCTCGTCGGCGTGTACTCCCTCTTCGCGCTCGCCCTCAGCACGGGCGGGCCGCCCTCGATCTTCTGGATCCTGATCGTGGGCGCCGGCCAGCTGCTCGTAGCCCTCGTCTTCGGCGAGGTCGTCTCGCAGTACCCGATCGCCGGCGGGATCTACCCGTGGACCCGCCGGCTCTGGGGCAAGCGGTACGCCTGGATGGCCGCTTGGGTCTACGTCTGGGCGATGCTCGTCACGATCACCGCAGTCGCCGAGTTCGGCAGCGGCTTCCTCGGCAGCCTGATCGACGCGCCGGTCACGAAGGAAGTCACGCTGGGCCTCTCGGTGCTGTTCCTGCTGGTCGCCTTTGCGTTCAACTTCTCTGGCACGAAGATGCTCGGCCGGGTCGCCAGGATCGGCCTCGGCGCTGAGCTCATCGGCGTGATCGGGCTCGGGCTCTACCTGCTGATCTTCCAGCGCAAGCAGGAGTTCAGCGTCTTCTTCAGCACGATGGGCGTCGAGGGCGACGGCAACTACGCCGTCGCGTTCCTCGGTGCGGCACTCGCCGGCCTGTTCCTGTTCTACGGCTTCGAAGCGTGCGGGGACGTGGCCGAGGAGGTCGCGAACCCGGCACGGGGCATCCCGAGGGCCATGATCCTGACCATCCTCGTCGGCGGGGTCTCCGCGCTGTTCTCCTTCGGCGGCTACGTGATGGCGGCGCCCGACCTGCAGGCGGTGGTCGACGGCAACGACATCGACCCGATCCCGGCGATCCTCGAGGCCTCGCTCGGAACCGTCGGCGCCAAGCTCTTCCTGGTCGTCGCGATCACGGCGTTCCTGTCCTGCGTGCTGAGCCTGCAGGCCGCGGCCAGCCGGTTGATGTTCTCCTTTGCCCGCGACGGGATGATCCCCGGCCACGCCTGGCTGTCCAAGGTGAGTCCGCGCACCGCCGTCCCCGTGAACGCGCTCATCGTCGCCTGCTCGATCCCGCTCGCGCTCTGCCTGCTGATCTACGCGGGCGGCAGCCTCACCCAGATCACGGCATTCGCAGTGATCGGCATCTACGTAGCGTTCCAGTCCGTCGTGCTCGCGGCGCTCCGCCAGCGAATCAAGGGCTGGCGTCCGGCAGGTCCGTTCAACCTCGGCAGGGCAGGCTTCGTCGTCAACGTCGTCGCCCTCGCCTACGGTGTCTTCGCGATGGTGTTGCTGGCGCTGCCCGGCAAGACGGGGGTCTTCCTTGACGACTGGATCGTGCTGATCGGCCTCGCGGTCGTGATGGGTGCGGGCCTGCTCTACCTGTCCATCGCGAAGCCGCATACGAATTCGCACCAGCCAGAGGGTGATGCGATCGCGGTCGCGGCGCTGCTCCGCGCGCATCCGGGCAATGCGGGACCCGGGGTGACCGGCGCACCCGGGGCAACGGATGCCGGGGGCTCGCGCCCGACATCCGTCACCGACTGATCCCGCCGCCCGGCCGCCGACGCGCCTCGCGCGCCACCCCCGCCGCTTCGCGCCTGGCAGGCCTGGCGCGAAGCGGCGCGCGTGGCGCGCAGCCCGATCTCGGGCGAGCGGATGCGCCGGGGACGACGAAGGGCCCGTCTTGCGACGGGCCCTTCGTTGTGATGCGGGTGCTGGTGCTTAGATGGCGTTGACGTCGAGCGGGATGCCGGGACCGAAGGTCGTCGAGACGGCGCCCTTCATGACGTAGCGGCCCTTGGACGAGCTCGGCTTGAGGCGGACGATCTCCTCGAGTGCTGCCGTGATGTTCTCGTTCAGCTGCTCGGCGGTGAAGGATGCCTTGCCGACGACGAACTGCACGTTGGCGTGCTTGTCGACGCGGAACGCGATCTTGCCACCCTTGATGTCGTTGACGGCGCGGGCGACGTCGGTCGTGACCGTTCCGGTCTTCGGGTTCGGCATGAGGCCACGCGGGCCGAGGACCTTACCGAGACGACCGACCTTGCCCATGAGCTCAGGGGTCGAAACCGCTGAGTCGAAGGCGGTGTAACCAGCGGCGACCTTCTCGATGAGCTCGTCGCCACCGACCTCGTCGGCGCCGGCAGCGATGGCTGCCTCGGCCGCGGGGCCGGTTGCGAAGACGATGACGCGCGACACGCGGCCGGTACCGTGAGGAAGAATAACGGTTCCGCGGACCATCTGGTCAGCCTTGCGCGGGTCGACGCCGAGCTTCAATGCGACCTCGATGGTCGAGTTGAAGTTCGCGGAGCCGGTCTCACGCGCCAGCGTCACGGCCTCGGTGGGGGTGTAGAACTTGTCGGCCTCGATCTTCTCGGCCGCGGCCCGGTAGGCCTTTGACTTCTGTGCCATGTGAATCTCCTGAATATAAAGATTTGAGAGTGTGGTGCGAGCCTGGCCGGCTCTTCCACGTACTGCTGGTGGCGGATGCCTGGTTGAGGTTAGGCCTCGACCGTAACGCCCATGGAGCGCGCGGTGCCGGCGATGATCTTCGCGGCGGCGTCGATGTCGTTGGCGTTGAGGTCAACCATCTTCGCTTCGGCGATCTCGCGGACCTGCGCCTGGGTGAGCTTGGCCACCTTGACGGTGTGCGGGGTGCCGCTGCCCTTGGTGACGCCGGCGGCCTTCTTGATGAGCTCCGCGGCGGGCGGGGTCTTCAGGATGAAGGTGAAGGAACGGTCGTCGTACACGGTGATCTCAACCGGGATGACGTTGCCGCGCTGGGATTCGGTCTGGGCGTTGTATGCCTTGCAGAATTCCATGATGTTCACGCCGTGCTGGCCCAGTGCCGGCCCGATGGGCGGTGCGGGGTTTGCGGCGCCGGCCTTGATCTGAAGCTTGATCAGACCAGTAACCTTCTTCTTCGGTGCCATGATTCTTCCTTCTTTTATGATGACGAGCGGCCGCGAGGCAACTCTCCCGGTGGCCCGGACGGGCCCCGGTGGTGGGGAAACTTACTAAAGCTTGGTGACCTGGTCGAAGCTGAGCTCGACCGGGGTCTCACGCTCGAACAGGGAGACGAGAACGATGAGCTTGCCGCTCTCCGCCTTGATCTCGCTGATCGTGCCGGGCAGGCCCGCGAACGAGCCTTCCTTGATCGTGATGGTCTCGCCGATTTCGTAGTCGATCTCGGCGGGCAGTGCGCGGGTCGCGATCTTGCCGTGCGTGCCTGCGCCCTTGGCGGACGGCACGTCCTGGATCTCGACGAGGCTCTTCAGCATGCCGAAGGCCTCCTCGAAGCGCAGCGGCGTCGGGTTGTGCGCGTTGCCGACGAAGCCGGTGACACCCGGCGTGTGCCGAACGACGGACCAGCTGTCCTCGTTGAGGTCCATGCGGACGAGCACGTATCCGGGGATACGCACGCGGGTCACCATCTTGCGCTGGCCGTTCTTGATCTCGACGACGTCTTCCATCGGAACCTCGACCTGGTAGATGAAATCTTCCATGGCCATCGACTGCTTGCGGTTCTCGATGTTCGACTTCACGCGACGCTCGAAGCCGGCATAGGAGTGGATGACGAACCACTTGCCGGGCTGGAAACGGAGTTCCTTGCGGAACTCGGCGTATGGGTCTTCGTCGACGGGCTCAGTGGATGCGTCAGCAGCGTCGGCCGCATCGGCTTCTGCATCGGCCGTGTCCGCGCCGCCGTCGACATCTTCCTCGTCGTCGACGGCTTCGGCGGCAGCCTCGGCCTCGTCGACGGAGTCGATGTCCAGGGCGTCGTCGACCTCTGAGTCTGCTGCGGGGTCGACCGCGCCGGCGAGGGCGTCGAGGGCGGCGTCGAGGTTGTCTTCAACGCCGACGCTGGGGTCGAAGACGTGGACGGCTACCTGTTCGGCGGCCTCCACGGACTCTTCCTCCGCTTCGTGGACGTTGCCTTCCTGTGCTTCGTCGTCGTCAGACGCCTGCTCGGCGGCGGTGGCCCAGTCGGCGTCGTCGTGATTCGTCTCAGTCACTAAATCTCAATCCTTATGTAGTGCGCGGGCACGAAGACGTGTCCCGCGCAGCGTTGCCGTGAATCCTGGCCGTGCGGTCAGCCGCCTGGGCGGCGGCCGGTCAGCCGCCTGGTGTTCCGAAGACGTACGTGACGACGAGTGCGAACACCCAGTCGAGGGCGGAAACCAGCGCCATCATGATCGCTACGAAGACCAACACGACAGCCGTGTAACTCAGCAGTTCCTTGCGGGTCGGCGTGACAACCTTGCGAAGCTCCGCCATCACCTGCTTCAGGAACAGGGACATCCGTGCGAACGGACCGCGTTTGCCGTCGCGAGCGAGTCGTGCGTCTGCGACGATTTCCTCACTGGGTTCGTCGACAACTTTTCGGGCCACCTGTTACACCTTTCATGGGCCGACGGAAATGCCACCGACTTGCAGGGCGGACAGGACTCGAACCTGCAACCTGCGGTTTTGGAGACCGCTGCTCTACCAATTGAGCCACCACCCTATGCAGCCGGATCACCATGCACACTCACGCCACCCCCGAAAAATACTCGAGAAAAAGGCGCAAAAAAGCATGGCAGATTTCAACTACCTCGATCAAGTCTAGGTCACACCGGCACGACTGTAAAGCCGGCGCCGCCGGGACGGATGCTGGCCGCGCGGGTGCGGCCACCGTATGCTCGTTCTGTGGCTCACGAACTCAAGCGAATCTCTACCCGGATCGGCTCCATCGCGGAATCGGCGACCCTCAAGGTCGACAGCAAGGCCAAGGCCCTGCAGGCGGCCGGTCGACCGGTGATCAGCTTTGCGGCGGGCGAGCCGGACTTCCCGACGCCCGCGCATATCGTCGAGGCGGCGCTTCTCGCCGTGCGCGACCCGAAGAACCACAAGTACACCCCGGCCGCGGGTCTCCCCGACCTGCGCGAGGCCGTCGCGGCGAAGACGCTCCGCGACTCCCGCCTCGCGGTCTCCCCAGCCCAGGTGGTCATCACCAACGGCGGCAAGCAGGCCGTCTACCAGGCCTTCGCGACCCTGCTCGACCCGGGCGACGAGGTCATCGTGCCGACCCCGTACTGGACCACGTACCCGGAGTCGATCCGGCTCGCCGGCGGCGTGCAGGTCGACGTCTTCGCCGGAAGCGACCAGGGCTACCTCGTCACGGTCGAGCAGCTCGAGGCCGCCCGCACCGAGCGCACCACGGTGCTGCTCTTCGTTTCGCCCTCCAACCCGACCGGCGCGGTCTACTCTCCGGAGCAGACGAAGGCGATCGGCGAGTGGGCGGAGGAGCACGGCCTCTGGGTCATCACCGACGAGATCTACCAGAACCTCACCTATGACGGAGTGCGCGCCGTCTCGATCGTCGAAGCCGTTCCCGCCCTCGCCGACCGCACCATCCTCGTCAACGGCGTCGCCAAAACGTACGCGATGACCGGCTGGCGCCTCGGCTGGATGGTCGGCCCGCTCGATGCCATCAAGGCGGCGGCGAACCTGCAGTCGCACCTCACCTCGAACGTGTCCAACGTGTCGCAGCGCGCCGCGATCGCCGCGCTCACCGGTCCTCAGGACGACGCGATCGCGATGCGGGAGGCCTTCGACCGGCGCCGCAGGCTCATCGTCTCCGAGATGAACAAGATTCCCGGCATGGTGACGCCGACGCCGCAGGGCGCGTTCTACGTCTACCCGAACGTGACCGGACTGCTCGGCCGCAGCTGGGGCGGCGTCACGCCGACGACCTCCCTCGAGCTCGCCGACCTGATCCTCGACCAGGCCGAGGTCGCCGCTGTTCCCGGCGAAGCGTTCGGCCCGAGCGGGTACCTGCGCTTCTCATACGCGCTCGGCGACGACCAGCTGCTGGAAGGCATCCGCCGCCTGCAGCGCCTCTTCGCCTGACGTCGCAGCCGGCCCCGCATCCACCGACCGGTGGATGCCAGGGTCGGCCGGGCGGACGCTTACGTTCCCGGGCCTCTGGTGGGATTCTTTCGGTATGAAGACCACAACTCCCGCGAGCAGCTCAGACCCCGTCGTGCGCGTGCGCGACCTGCACAAGTCCTACGGCGCGTTCGAGGCCGTCGCAGGCATCAGCTTCGACATCCGGCCAGGGGAGACCTTCGCGCTCCTCGGCCCGAACGGCGCAGGCAAGAGCACGGTCATCGAGATCCTCGAGGGCTACCGCGATCGTACCAGCGGTGAGGTGAGCGTGCTCGGGACCGACCCGCATCACGGCGGCCTCGACTGGAAGGCCCGGCTCGGCATCGTGCTGCAGTCGACCGGGGAGAGCGGCAACGTCACGGTCGCCGAGCAGCTCGCGCACTTCGCGAGCCTCTACCCGAACCCCCGGCGGGTGGCGGAGGTGATCACGGCCGTCGGCCTCGAGGACAAGGCGAAGACCCGCATCAGCCGGCTGTCCGGCGGGCAGCGACGGCGGGTGGATGTCGCGCTCGGCATCATCGGCCGGCCGGAACTGCTCTTCCTCGACGAACCGACCACGGGGTTCGACCCCGAGGCACGGCACCAGTTCTGGGACCTCGTCCGCAGCTTGAAGGCGGAGGGCACCACGATCCTACTCACGACCCACTACCTCGACGAGGCCGCCCAGCTCGGCGACCGCGCCGGGGTGATCACCGGGGGCCGCCTGATCGACATCGGCGCGATCAACGAGATCGGCGGGGCAGAGGCCCGGGTGCCGCTCGTCCGCTGGCGGGATGTCGCAGGGGAGCCCCACGAGGTCCGCACGGACCAGCCGGGCCGGGTCGTCGCCGAACTCGTCGCCGCGGGCGGCGCGGCGGGCGGCGCTGCGGGCGGCGCTGAACCGGCCGAACTCGAGGTGATCCGCCCGAGCCTCGAGGACGTCTACCTCGGTCTCGTGCGCGAGAACCGCGCGGAAACCACGGCGGCGGCGTCCGCTGGTCCAGCTTCTGCTTTTGCTTCTGACGAGAGCACGGAGGTGCTCGCATGACCGCGATCGACACGACTGCCGGGACCGGCGGCGTCCGCTCGGCCCGCCACGGCGTGCTGCGACTCGGCCTCGCCCGGGTGTATTACGAAGCGCGCATGTACTTCCGCACCCCGGACAGCGTGTTCTTCACGTTCCTGTTCCCGTTCATCATGCTCGCGATCTTCACGGCCGCGTTCGGCTCGGCCGGCAACATCGGCAGCGCGCCCGATGGCAGCGGCGGCGTCAGCGTCGGCGCGTATTACCTTCCGGGCATGCTCGCGGCGGGGATGCTGCTCTCCGGGGTTCAGAACCTCGCGGTCGACATCGCCGGCGAGAAGAGCGACGGCACCCTGAAACGGCTCGGCGGCACCCCGCTGTCCCCGCTGAGCTACTTCATCGGCAAGATCGGGCAGGTGCTCGTCACCGGCACGATCCAGGCGGCCCTGCTGATCCTCGTCGCGCGGTTCATGCTCGACATCGCCCTGCCGACCGATCCGGCCAAGTGGCTGGCCTTCGCCTGGGTATTCCTGTTCGGTGTGATCGCCTGCGCGTTCCTCGGCATCGCGCTCTCGGCGCTGCCGCGCTCCGGCAAGAGCGCGACCGCCGTCGTGATCCCGATCGTGCTGATCCTGCAGTTCATCTCGGGCGTCTACCTGCAGTTC
Source organism: Cryobacterium sp. GrIS_2_6 (assembly GCF_035984545.1). Lineage (NCBI taxonomy): Bacteria > Bacillati > Actinomycetota > Actinomycetes > Micrococcales > Microbacteriaceae > Cryobacterium > Cryobacterium sp. GrIS_2_6. The sequence goes on along the minus strand of NZ_JAXCHP010000001.1, from coordinate 3,744,958 downwards.
TACGTGCTGCCCGACTGGATGAAGAACGTCGCGAGCCTGTTCCCGCTCAAATGGATGGCACAGGGGATGCGCTCGGTCTTCCTGCCGGACAGCTTCGCGAGCCTCGAGCAGAACGGAGTCTGGGACCTCCCGCTCGTCGCCCTCAACCTCGGGATCTGGCTCGTGGTCGGGCTTGTGCTCAGCAGGGTGACGTTCCGCTGGATCCGCATGGACAGCTGAACCGATGTTCCCCGGTCACGGCGAGCGTGGGAGGCTGGGCGCATGAGGATTCCGGCCATGACGACCCTGCGCTGGTGGGATGTCGCCGTCGGCGGGTCACTGCTGCTGATGGGGATGCTCGCGGCCGCCGACCAGTACCGGTACGGGCACGAGCTCGGGCGCATCGGCGCGCTCGCGACGCTCGCCGCGATCGGCATCGGCTATTTCGGTTTCGGACGGCGCGCGATCGCCTGCCCGAACGGACGGACCGGTTCGGCCTCGCTGGCCGCGACCGTCTTCCGCGGAGTGCTGATCGTCGGCGTGGGCGTCGCAGCGGCGTTCAATCCGAGTCTGGCGACGCTCCAGGCGATCGCCTTCCCGCTGCTCTGGACGCTCACCGACTCCTTCCTCGTCTCCGTCGTCCTGAGTGCCCTCCTGGCGGCATCGGCCGGGGCGGGTCTCTGGCTGGGCATCGGCGGCACTCCCGCAGCCCTCGGGCAGGCGTATACCACCGAAGGGATCTCCTTCGTCTTCGCGATCGCGATGGGCGCCTGGATCACCCGCATCGCTCGCGACGGCAGCACCCAACGGCGTCTCTATGAGGAACTCAGCCTCGCCCAGGACGAACTCGCCGCCCTGCACCGAGATGCCGGGAGCGCGGCCGAACGGGAACGCCTCGCCAGGGAGATCCACGACACCATCGCCCAGAGCCTGACAAGCCTCGTGATGCTCGCGCAGCGCGCGGGGAACGAGCTCGGAGCAGACAGCGGGGCGAGGCCCACCGTCGAGCTCATCGAAGACACCGCCAGGCAGGCCCTGACCGAGGCGCGCACCCTCGTCGCGGCCATGTCGCCCGTGCGCGTCGGAGATTCGACCCTGGCCGAGACCCTGCGCCGCCTCGCCGGGCGCTTCGAACGCGAGACCGGCATCCAGGTGCGGGTGATCCTCGCGGACACCGAGCTCGACGGGCTCGACCGGGAAAACGAGGTCGTGCTGCTCCGCTGCGCCCAGGAAGGCCTCGCGAACGTGCGCAAGCACTCCCGCGCGGCGGCGGCATCCGTTCGCCTCGAACGCGTCGGCACGGATGCCGTGCTCACCGTGACCGACGACGGTCGCGGTCTCGGCGCCTATGCTCCCGCGCACGAGAACGGGTTCGGCCTCTCGGGGATGCGCGACCGGCTCGCCCTCGTCGGTGGCCGGCTCACGGTCGGCGCCGGTGAACGCGGCGGCACCGTGCTGCGGGTGACCGTGCCGGCGGCGGAAGCCGGGAACCCCACGATCTCCGTCGAATCGGTGAGGCACGAGCGATGATCCGGGTCATCGTGGCCGACGACCACCCGATCGTGCGCGGCGGTATCGCGCTGCTGCTCGGCGGCGCCGGCGACATCGAGGTCGTCGGGCAGGCAGGCAACGGCGAGGAGGCCGTCGCGCTCGCGGCCGCGCTCGACCCCGACCTCGTGCTGATGGACCTGCGGATGCCTGTGCTCGACGGCGTCGCGGCGACCGCGCTCATCGTCGCGGCGAACGAGCGGACCCGGGTGCTGGTCCTCACGACGTACGAGAGCGACGACCAGATTCTGGCCGCGATCGCGGCCGGAGCGAGCGGGTACCTGCTGAAGGCCGCGCCCCAGGCGGAGATCATCGAGGGCGTGCGCTCGGTCGCGCGTGGCCAGACCGCGCTCGCCCCGTCGATCGCGGCGATGCTCGTGCACCGGGTGCACCGGATGCCTGACCCGACGCCGCGCCTGTCGGCCCGCGAACTCGACGTGCTCCGGCTCGTGTCCGCCGGCGAGAGCAACCCGCAGATCGGCCGCTCCCTGTTCATCAGCGAGGCGACCGTGAAGACGCACCTGCTGCACGCCTTCGAGAAGCTCGCGGTCAGCGACCGGACCCGCGCCGTGACCCGCGCGATGGAACTAGGGCTGCTGTAGCCCGGCATCCGCTCGCCCCCGCGCACCGCCCGCCCGGCGCGCCCGCCCGCTTGCCCCGCGTGCCCGCCGACAATCGCCGTTCGCGCCCGCCGTCGCCGGTGCGCCGGGGTCAGTCGGCGGATCGGCGACTCTCGGCGACTGTGCGGGCCCGCGGGCGGATGCAGAAGGCAGGCTAGAGCAGCTTGCGCTCGAGCGCCCAGGCGGTGAGCTCGTAGCGGGACGAGAGCTGCAGCTTGCGGAGCACCGCTGAGACGTGCGTCTCGACGGTCTTCGGCGAGATGAACAGGCTCCCGGCGACCTCCTTGTACGTGTACCCGCGGGCGATCAGCCGCATGACCTCCTGCTCCCTCGCGGAGAGGCGGTCGAGCTCCTCGGTCGTCTCGGCGGTCTCCCCGGCGACCGCGCCGAACGCGTCGAGCACGAACCCCGCGAGCCGGGGCGAGAACACCGCGTCGCCGTCCGCGACCCGGCGGGCGGCGTCGGAGACCTCGGCCCCCGATGAACTCTTGGTGATGTAGCCGCGCGCCCCCGCCCGAATCACCCGGACCACGTCGTCGGCGGCGTCGGAGACACTCAACGCGAGGAACAGGGTGTGCGGCGCCCGGTGCGCGGCGTCGTGGATGACCTCGCTCCCCCCGCCGCCGCGCCCGCCGGGCAGGTGCACGTCGAGGAGCACCACCCGCGGCTGCAGCGCGACCACGAGGGCGATCGCCTCGTCGACCGTCGCGGCCTCACCGAGCACTCGGATGTCCGCGTCCAGTTCGGCGCGCAGGCCCGAGCGGAAGATCGAGTGGTCGTCGACGATCACGACGGGGAGCCCAGCGGTCGAGGCGGGTGGGGTGGGCACGCTTCCGGGATCGGTGCCGGGGTCTGGGGCGCCGTGCGGCTCGCTCACGAGCGGCTCCCATCGGCATCCGCAGCGGCAGGCCAGGCCGGGTCGGGGTGAACCGATTCGACGGAGTTTTTCGGGTTTTCGGCCGTTTCCGAGCCGCTCACGTGCATTTTCATCACAAAGTCCGTCGAATTCGTTGGGTGCGGGAGGGCAGGATCTGCGGGAGCGGTCGCCGTGGGCAGGGTGAGCAGGATCTCCGTGCCCGCACCGCCGGGGCCGGGGCGTACGAGCGCGGAGCCGCCGAGGCGGCGCATCCGCCCGATGACGGACTCGCGGACGCCGTGCCGGTCATCCGGAACGTCGTCGAGCCGGAAGCCCGGGCCGCGGTCGGTCACGCTGAGGCTCACCGCGTTCGCCCCCGTCTCGAGGTAGACGGACACCGGCCCGCCCGAGTGCCGCGCTGCGTTGAGCATGGCCTCGCGCCCCGCGGCGAGCAGCCCCTCCGGGGCGGGGCCGAGGCTCGCGCCCGCGCTCACGATGTCGAACTGCACCGGGAAATCGGCCTCGAGCTCCGCCCCGATCCGGCGGAGCGCCGTCGGGAGGTCGACGTCGGGGACGCCGGAGCCGGCCCCGCCCGCACCGGCATCCGCTCCCGCGGCAGTACCAGCGCCAGCGCCAGCGCCGAAGCCGGTCCCGGTCCCGGTAAACAGCCACTCGCGCAGCTCCCGCTCCTGGGCGCGGGCGAGCCGGGCTGCATCGCTCTGCGGCCCGGCCTTCTGCTGGATCAGTGCGAGCGTCTGCAGCACCGAGTCGTGCAGGTGCGCAGCGATTTCGGCGCGCTCGGCCTCGCGCGCCCGTCCCGCGCGCTCGTCGGCGAGGTCGCGCGAGAGCCGCACGAGCCACGGCGCGATCACGACGACGACGCCGAGCAGCACCGAAGCTGATGCGATCACAACCGTCCAACCGTCGGGGCTGTCACTCGTCACGAAGAACAGCAGGATGCCGACGGCGACGAGCACGAGGGCGCCGAGCGCGCGCACGAGCAGAGCGGACGAGTGCTGCTCCGAACCGCCGCGGATGTCCGCGAACTGCCGCCAGGCGAGCGCGGTCCCCGACAGCACGACGATCGCGGGGATGACCACGGCGAGCGGAATGTCGGCGCCGAGCCGGCTCGCGACGAGAGTGAGCCCGGCGGCGAGGAGCGCGAGCCCGAGCAGGATCTCCGTGATCGGAGCCGACCGGGCCGAAGACGCGGCAGCGGCGGCTCGCTCGGCCGCGGCATCCGCGGGACCGCCGAGGCCGTGGCCGGAGCCGGGGGAACCGGCGTACCCGGGCGCCGGGCGCGCGAGGCTCGCCTTGGGGAGCTCGGCGGCCGCGAACCGGGCCGGGTTCGCCGCTGCGGTCGGCGTCGTCACCCAGAGCCAGGCGTAGAGCAGCGCGCCAGCCCCGCCGGCCAGGACGAGCAGCAGCGTCGCGCTGCGCACCACCGGCACGGACAACCCGGTGTGCTCAGCGAAGCCCGCGCAGACGCCGGCGATGATCCGCTGGCGCGGCCGGGTCATCCGCTCGGTTCTCATGTCTTCATCCAAGCACCCCGAAGGCCGCCCCGATCCGGTGCGGCCAGATCTCAGGGTCCGTTCAGGGTTCTCCCCGATAGCAGCGCGCCATCGCGAGTGGTTGAGTGATGTTATGACCGATCAACCGCGTAATCCGACATACCCGGCCGGCCCGGGCCCGTCGGGTCCAGACCAGCTCACCCGTTTCTTCGACTGGATCCGCCGCAGCGGCATGGTCCGCGGCGCAGACCGCTGGTTCGCCGGGGTCTGCGGCGCCATCGGCGGCCGCACCGGACTCGACACGATCATCGTGCGCGGCATCGCGTTCGTGCTCGCCGTGCTCGGGGCACCCGTGCTCTTCGTCTATGCGGTGGGCTGGGCGCTGCTCCCCAACGCACTCGGCCGCATCCACGCAGAGGAAGCCCTCCGCGGCCGCTTCCAACCCGCCATGATCGGGATCGGCGCCGTCCTCCTCCTCACCATCGTGCCGTTCACCCGCGGATTCTGGTGGGACGGACCGCCCGCGGCCTGGGGCATGCCCGGCTGGCTGAGCACTTCGCTGAGCGCAGCGTGGGGCCTCGCGGTCGTTGCCGGCATCGTCTGGCTCGTGCTCTACCTCGTGCGCCGCGGTCCTGGCAGCGGCGGAAACGGCGGCGGCGGCGGTTCCGGCTACGGTCCCGGTTCCGGTTCGGGCGAGCGTCCGCGTCCCACCTCGGGCTACGGCTCGGCAGCGGATGCCGGTGCGACCCGGCCCGCGCCCGGCGCGCCCCCCGCTCCTCCCGCTCCTCCGGCTCCACCCGCGCCCGGCGCCGCGGCCTCTGCGGGCACCGCCGGCCCGGCCGCGTCCGCCGGCTTCGCCCCCCCATCGTCGTGGACCGCGACGCCATCCGCGACCGAGAACCCGTACCAGGCCGACTACCGGAACCGGAACGGGATCCCGCCGGCGACGCCGGGGTCCTACCCTGCCGCATCCGCTTACCCGGGCGCACCGGGCACGCCCGCAACCGCTGCGTACCCGGCGACCGCGGCGAGCGCGACGGCCGCGAACCAGTCCTGGCAGGAACAGTACCGGGTGCGCTCCGAACAGAACCGCGCCTGGCGCGAGCAGAACCTCGCCTGGCAGGAGCGCCAGCGCCAGCGCCAGGCCGAACACGCCGCCTGGCGCCGCGGCCGCCGGCCGAGCGCCGCTCTCTCGGCGATCACCCTCGGGTTCGCACTGCTCGCCGGGGCGATCGTCGCATCCGTCTACGCGCACGGGGTCTGGTCGAACTCCGTGTTCGTGCTCGGCCTCGCCGTCGCCCTCGGCGTCGCGGCGATCGGGATGATCGTGTCCGGCATCCGTGGCCGGGAGAGCGGGGCCCTCGGCGGGCTCGCGTTCCTCGCCGCGCTCACCCTCGTCGCCCTCGGCTGGATGCCGCAGGGCACCCAGTTCGACTTCGCCGGCACCCACAACTGGGCCGTGCCCTCGTCCTCGGCCGGGACTCCCCCCGGCTACGCGATGTTCGCCGGCACGCCGACCGTCGATATCAGCGCCCTCGACAACGCCCCGGCGAAGGACGTCCGCACGATCGACGTCTGGCTCGGATTCGGTGTGACGACGCTCGTGCTGCCGAGCGACCGACCCGTCGAGGTCGAGGTCAACCTCCTCGCCGGCGTCGTGACGACCGGCGGGGAATCGGGCGACCCGGAGCGGGCCGGCATCTTCATCCGCGACGTGCGCACCGTCAACGGCACGGATGCCCGGGCCGTCACCCACGTTCGGGTCTGGTCGTTCGCCGGCCAGGTCGACCTCACCCAGTCCGGCGCCCGCGTCGGCACCGCACGATAGGAGTCCGCCATGACCGATCCCGTCACCCCGCCCACCGGTTCGGGCCGTTCCGGCGGTTCCGCAAAGCCGCCCGCGACCGCCGCCGGCTCCGCAGGCTCCCCCGAGAACGTTGAATCGTCCGAGTACGCCGCGTCCGCCGAGACCGCCGTGCTCCGCCTCAACGCCCCCTTCCCGATCTCGGAGGCCGATACGGAAGTGCTCCCGTTCGAGTCTGGCTCCGCCGCATCCGGACGGACGCCCTCAGCCGATTCAACCGAGACCGCGGTCTTGCCGACGGAGGCCGCTACGCCGCTCGCCGGAACGACCGCTGGGTCTGCCGTCCTGCCGACCGAGTCCGCCACCCTCTCGGCCGCATCGACCGCGAAGACAGCCGTCCCACCGACCAAGGCCGCGACGGCGTCTGCCGGATCGACCGCGGAGACCGCCGTCCAACCGGTCGAGTCCACGACCCCCTCTGGCGCATCGGCGGCGGAGACCGATGTGCTCCCGTTCGGGACGACGGACCGTTCAGGAAACGTCGACACCGAAGTACTCCCAACCGAGCCGGTCAATCCGGAGTTCACCGCATTCGCCGCGCCGCGGGAAAGCGCTGCGCCCCTGGCACCGAGTGCCGCTGCGGGTGCGAGCGCCGGTGCGAGCGCGAGCCGCGCTGGGAGCGCGGCTGCGACCCCTTCGTCCGGCTCGACGCCGCCGCGCGCACCTCGGGCGCCGACCGCACCGACTGCGCCCGTTTACGCGGCTCCGGGCGCGAACGCCCCGGAGACGTGGCCCGCGGCGCCGGCGCGGCGGCGGCATCCGCTCTTCGGCACGATCTTCTGGGGCACGGTGATGCTCGCCTTCTCGGGCTTCATCATCTACCGCACACTCGTGCCCGGAGAGACCGACCCCGCGCTGTGGCTGCTCGGGGGCGTGATCCTGATAGGGCTCGTGCTCATCGTCGCGGGGATCGCCGCGGCCGCCCGTCACGCGACCTGACCGGGCCCCGAGTTCGGACTTGGGTGTTGGTTGAGCGCCCCGCCCCGTCCCGCGCGCCATTTGCGCCGCTACGCTACCGGTATGCCTGGCGCGGAGCGGCGCAAATGGCGCGTGAGAGCGGATGCCGGCAGGCGCAAGGAAGCGAAACCAGGAACTACAGGCCGAGGCCGACGAGCACGGGCTCCGGCTGCAGTATCACGCCGAACTCCGCCTGCACGCGCTGCTGCACGAAGCGGGCAAGCTGGGCGATCTCCTCGCCGCTCGCGCCACCGGTGTTCGTCAGGGCGAGGGTGTGCTTGCTCGACACCGCGGCGCGGGAGCCGGGCAACCGGAAGCCGCGGGAGATTCCGGCATGCTCGATGAGCCAGGCCGCGCTGAGCTTGACGAGCGGAACCACCGGGGCCGCGCCGGGCACGGGGCCGATCCCGTAGTAGTCCTCGAGCGGGATCACCCGGTCGGGAAGCTCGGGGTCGTTCAGCGGCCAGCGCGGCGCGGACTCAGGCAGGGTCCTCGAGAAGCTCAGGGACACAATCGGGTTTGTGAAGAACGAGCCGGCGCTTGTCGTATCCGGGTCGCCCGGGTTGAGCAGCATCCCCTTCGCGGCACGCAGCCGCAGCACGGTCGCGCGCACGTCCGCGAGCGGCACCCGGTCGCCGAGGTGCACGCCGAGGGCGTCCGCGAGCTGGGGGAAGGCGAGGGGGCGGCTGAGCGCTGCCCCGAGAACGGATGCCTCGGCCGCGGTGTCCCACAGCTCCAGCTCGACCGCCACGACGAGGCCGCGGAGCCCGTGCTTCAGCAGGGACGTGCGGTAGCCGAGCTCGAGTTCTGCGGCAGGGATGCGGCGCCGTTCGCCGCTCTCATAGTCGAGGAAGTCGATCGCGACGAGGCTGTTGGCGAGTTCCTGGCCGTAAGCGCCGATGTTCTGCACCGGCGCGGCCCCGGTCGAGCCGGGGATCCCGGAGAGGGCTTCGATCCCCGACCAGCCCTGCGCGACGGTGTGGGCGACGAGATCGTCCCAGGGTTCACCGGCCTGGACCCGCAGGACCACGCGGTCGGCACCGGCACCGGCAGCGGCGTCGGCAGCGGCAGCGACAGCGACAGCGGCAGCGGCAGCGACAGCGACAGCGACAGCGTCGCCGTCAGCGGCACCGGCAGCAGCAGCAGCAGCAGCAGCAGCAGAAGAATCGGCGCTGTCGGCGGCTCGCCCGGGCTCCAGAAGCGTCATGCCGCGGGTCAGCACTCGCACGACGGTACCGTCGAATTCGGTGTCCGCCGCGACGGTGTTCGAGCCGCCGCCGAGCAGCAGCCAGTCCTCGCCGGACGCCCAGACGTCCTGAACGGTCTCGATGAGCTCGTCCTCCGTCTCCGGCGCGAGCAGGAACAGCGGTCGCCCGCCGGTGCGGATCGTGGTGAGTTCGGCGAACGTCGTCGGCGCAGCATCCGCCGGCAACATACCGGCGGTCAGGTCGTGCCCGGCGTCCACGTCGGCCTGCCCGGACGCGGGCGCCGAAGCTCGTGCGGGCGCCGAAGCTGGTGCGGGCACCGAACTGAAAGCGGGGTCCGTCATCGGGGGCCTAGGCGAGCGAGACGCGTGCCTGCGCCTTGCCGAGAACGGTCTGGTCGTTCGCGGTGACCGTGAGGTCGATGCGCACGATGCCGGCATCCGCTTCGATGCGGCCGACCTTCGCGACCACGGACACGACGGCGCCGAGCACGGGATCGACGAGCACCGGGCGGGTGAAGCGCACCTGGTAGTCGACGATTCGGGCGGGGTCGCCGGCCCAGTCGACGACCGGCTGCACGGCGAGGCCCATCGTGAGCATGCCGTGGGCGAGCACGCCGGGCAGGCCTACGGAGACGGCGACGTCGTCGCGATAATGAATGGCGTTGAAGTCACCGGATGCCCCGGCGTACCGCACGAGGGAATCGCGCGTGAGCGGGAAGAGCCCGGTGGCGACGATCTGGCCGAGGGTGAGCGAATCGAGTGCGGGCGTGGCCGCGGGTTCCTGGGTCATTCGTCTCCCCTGACGACGAGGGTGGATGTCGCGGTGACAACGTGGGCGCCGGTCGCGTCGACGACGCGGGACTCCGCCGTGACCATCGAGTGGCCGCCGAGGCTCTTCACGCTCGCGACGGACAGGGTCGCCGTGAGCTCGTCACCGGCGACGATCGGGCGGCTGAACGTGAAGCGTTGCTCGCCGTGCACCACGCGGCTGAAGTCGATGCCGCCGTCGGGCTCGGCGAGGAGCTGGGCGAGCGTGGCCTCCTGGACGACGACCGCGAAGGTCGGCGGGGCGACGACGTCGGAGTATCCGGCCGCACGGGCGGCCGCCGGATCGTGGTTGATCGGGTTGCGCGCGAAGACGGCACGGGAGAACTCCCGCACCTTCTCCCGACCGACGAGATAAGGGGCGACGGGCGGGAAGACCCGGCCCTGCAGTTCGGGGTTGACAGACACACGAGGAGTTTACCGGGCAGACTGGATCCGTGGAATTTGTACGCGTACGCCTGTCCGACGCCGAGGTGGTCCCCCTGTTGAGCGATCTCAATCGCGAATACACGCTGCGGTACGGCGGCGGCGATGACGTCCTCGAGGACAAGGCCGCGGATTTCGCGGCACCCTATGGCGGTTTCATCGTGCTTCGCGAGGGCGACGTGACCGTCGCGGGCGGCGGCATCCGTCGGTTCGATGCCGACACCTGCGAGGCGAAACGCCTGTGGACAAGCCCCGCCTACCGCAGGCAGGGGCACGCCGCCGCGGTGCTCGGCGCGCTCGAGGCGCTCGGCCTAGAGCTCGGCTACACCCGGCTGCGCCTCGAAACGGGCTACCGGCAGCCGGAGGCCCTCGCGATGTACCGCAGCCTCGGCTACACCGAAATCGGCAACTACGGCGTCTACGAGCACGCGACCGGCTTCGAGCGGATGCTGGGCGACGCCCCCACGCGCTGACCCCGCCCCCAGCACCCCTCGTCGCCCCTCGTCGTGGCCGAAGAGCCATGCGACACCTCAATGCCCAGGGTGTTGCAACGACCCCCTGAACCCAAGACACCCGGTTAAGGGCCAAAAGTGCACTCTCGCGGGATGAGGACGCGGGGCGGGAGACGCGCGGGCAGTGGCCCCTGGGCCTCCCGGGCAGTACCGTGGGGAGTGCTATGCATAACAAATTAGAGCCACACCCCGACCTTCCCATCGACCTTCCGACGGCCGAGCGCATCCACGCGGCCGTCGAACACTACGGCGAGACCGCGGTGGTCGACAGTTCCGTGGCCCTGTTGCGCGCCAAGAACGCCGGCAAGGACTTCCTCCTCTACGCCGGCGGCCGCCACGCGCTCGGCATTCTCGAGGGTGCTCCCGCGCTGTACTGGCCCGAGCTGTGGGGCGCACGTGCGCTGCTCTACGTCTGGGGAGAGTCGGCCGCGCCGTACATCGTCGTCGGGCTGAACAACCAGGCCTGGCGGGTACGCGAGATGTGCGCCAGAGTCGTGCAGCTGCGCGACCTCCAGGTCGCCCCGAAGCTCGTGCGCCTCACGACGGACGAGGTTCCGCGAGTGCGCGCCGCGGCCCTGCACGCCCTCGCCGCCCAGGGCACCGAGGAAAACCTCCCCACGATCGTGCAGCGACTGCGCGACCCCGACAAGGAGGTGCGCCGCGCCGCCCAGCAGGCCCGCGACGTGCTGCAGGAACGCTGGCAGCTCTCCCGCGACCCGAGCCAGGGCGAAGAACAGACCCACGGCACGAAGCACACCCACCCCGAGCGCTGACCCGGCGACCGCAGCCGATCAGCTCCTCCGCGCGCCGCCTGCGCCGCTCCGCGCCAGGCCGGGTCGGCCCGCGCCACGCCGCGCCACGCTCCACGCTCTATTTGCGCCGTTCCGCGCCAGGCACGCTTGGCGCGGAGCGGCGCAGGTGCAGCGTAACTCCCCGCGGCCCAGCGAGGGTTGCCGAAAGCCGGCGCCGGGCGTCGCGCGCGCAGCAGGATGCGGGGCGTCATGCGCGCAGAAACAGCCGCGGGACGGGTAACATCGCGCAGGTGACGGACGCGGGGCACGCCCGCAGCAACTGGGGGTCGGATGTATCAGCGCTTCATCGCCATGGGTGACAGCTTCACCGAGGGGGTCGGCGACGAACTCCCCGACGGGCGGCTACGCGGCTGGGCCGACCTCGTCGCGCTCGGGCTCGCCGCGGCATCCGCTGCCCCGGTCTCGTACGCGAACCTCGCCGTGCGTGGCCGCCTGCTCGGCCCGATCGTGGCCGAACAGCTCGAGCCCGCGCTGGTCCAGGCCCCCGACCTGCTCTCCATCTGCGGTGGCGGCAACGACATGATGCGCCCTCGCGTGGAGATTTCGCGCGTGGTCGGTCTGATGGACGAGGTCGTCGAGGCCGGGCTCGCGCACGGCGCGCACGTGCTCGTGCTGAGCGGGGGCAACCCCTCGAAGCAGCTCCCCCTGGGCTCGCTCATGCAACGCCGCGGTGACCAGCTCGCCGACGCCGCCCGCGCCGCCTTCACCCGGCCCGGCGTCACGCTCGTCGACAACTGGGCGGATGCCCGACTCACCGATACCCGATACTGGTCGGCGGACAAGCTGCACCTGAACGCGAGCGGGCACACCCTGATCGCGTCCAATGTGCTCACGGCTCTCGGCGTGCCGGTTCCCGCGGAGTGGTCGGCGACGGACGCGTCGGGAGCTCCGACGGCCCCTCCGGCCCAGCGGATGCGCACCGCGGCCTATTACCGCGGCTATGTGTTGCCGTGGATCGGGCGGCGCCTGACCGGTAAGTCCTCCGGCGACGGCCGCGAACCCAAGATCCCGCTCCTCACGGCCGTCGACCCCGCCTGAGCCGAGACCGCCCCGCGGCGCGCGTCGAGCCGCTCGTTTCGCCTCGAGGCGCGCGTCACGTCTCGAGGCGCGCGTCACTTCTCGCGGCGCGCGCTCTACCGATCGCCCCGGGACGCCGGAGGCGCCCCGAGACCGCCAGCCCACTTCGAGACGGAAGGTACGCCACGACGACGACGCGCGACCGCAAGCGTGCGCGCAGGAGGGCGGCGGCGGCGAGGCTCAGAGGGCGGGCGGCACGCGGAGCAGGGCTCCCTCAGAGCGGCAGGTCGCGGCCGCGATGCGCATGGCGCTCGCGAGCAGATGTTGCCAGCCTGCGGCATCCTTCGGGACGCCGTCGCTGAGGAAACTCTGCACGCTCGAGGCCAGGGTCGCGTCGCCGCCGCCCATGGTGTCGACGACCACGCCGGGCAAGGACGCGATCGGCTCGCTCACGAGCAGGCCGTCTTCGGTCTTGATCGAGGCTCCTGCGCGGCCCGCGGTCGCGAGCACGTGGTGCGTTCCGCTCGCGACGAGGCGCTCGCTCAAGTCCTCGAGGCTACTGCCGTAGAGGAGCTCCGCGTCCTCGTCGCCGACCTTGGTCAGCAGGCTACTCGCTGCGGCGCGCTCGAAGTTCTCCACGAAGCGGGCCTTGTCATGCAGCATCCCGGCCCGCGGATTCGGGTCGATCACGAGGCGGTGCTCGCCGTCGCCGACCGCGGCGAGGAACTCATCCGTCTGCGCGGTGTCGTCGAATGGGAAGCAGCTCACGACGACGAGCGGCGCGGCGTCGATCGCGGCCCGCTCCCGGGGACCGAATTCGATGCGCCGCTTCTGCGCTGCCTCGTTGAAGGCGTACCTCGGCTCACCGTCGGTGCGGTCCGACGTCGCCCGGGAGCTCCCGAATGGTCCGGGCGTCGCAATCAGCTCCACGTCGTAGATGGCGATGAAGTCGCGGAGCACGGCGCCGTCTGCGTCATCTCCGACCATCGCGATCAAGGTCGTCGGCACGCCGAGGACGGCGAGGCCGACAGCGACGTTGAGCGCTGCCCCACCGGGGAACTCCTGCACTGAACCGGGTTCGCGCATCTCGTCGATGAGCGCATCGCCCACGACGACGACGCGCGGGCGGGTCGCCCCCGCACCTGCAGTCTCGGTGCCTGGCGCAGTCGCGTTTTCTGTCATTTCGGTCTCATCTCCCCTGATCCGCGCGTGATCAGCTCGGTTGGTACAACATAGGTTCTCCCGGCGGAGCGGTCTCCGTCGAGTCGGGCAAAGATCCGTGCGGCGGCGAGCCGGCCGATCTCGTGCGGGTTCTGCGCGACGACCGTGACGCCCGGTTCGAGCAGGTCGGCAAGAGGCACGTCATCGAAGCCGACGAGCGCAACCGTGTGGTGTGCGCCCCGCTCGCGCAGGCCGCGCACCGCGCCGATGGTGATGAGGTTCTGGCTGCTGAACACGGCGGTCGGCGGATGCTCCGACTCGAGCAACGCGATCAGCGCGCGGTTCGCGGCGTCCTCGTCGTGCAGGCCGGTGATGAGCGGGATGTCCGCGGTCGCGACCCCCGCCCGCCCGAGTTCCTCGAGGAACCCCCTGCGGCGTTCCTGCGCCGTCTGGATGTCGGCCCGGTCGCCGAGGAAGGCGATCCGCCGGTGCCCGTACGAGAGCAGATGCCGCGTCGCGGCCGCCGCGCCCGCCGCGTTGTCGCTCACGACGACATCCGCTTCGACGCCGGCCGGCTCGCGGTCGACGAAGACGACGGGAGTGCCGCGGCGCAACTCGGGCAGGAGGTAGCCCTGGCTCTTCGACACGGTCGTGAGGATGAGGCCGTCGACACGACGGCGCAGGAACGCGGACACCGCGATTTCTTCACGGTCGGGGTCGTCGTCGAGGCTCGACGCGAAGACCGCGACTCCGCGGGCGTTGGCCGCGTCCTCGACGGCGCGGTGCATCGCGCCGGAGAACGGGTTGCCGACGCTGCCGACGAGCAGGCCGAGGGTGCCACTGCGGCCGTCGGCCCTGCGCAGGTTGCCCGCGTGCAGGTCCGGGTGGAAGTCCAGGCTCTCGGCCGCGGCACGCACCCGGGCTATGGTGGCGGGCGACACGTTCGGTTCACCGTTGATCACCCGGGAGACGGTCTTCACGCCCACCCCGGCGAGCGCTGCAACGTTCTTCATCGTGGGGCGGGCACGCGGGTCGACGACGTCTACTGGGCCCGCCGCCCAGTCTTCCGGTCCTGACATCGATGTCACAGTTTGGTCTCCGCCTCACGATTGCACTTGACCTTATTACATTCAACGCTGAGGATGATCACTGACATCGTTGTCAGAGAGCACCGATCATGACCGGGGCCAGGAAGGCATGACCATCACACCACCCACGCATCCCGGCGAGCCCGTCGCCCTGTTCGCCGAATTCACCGCCCTCCCCGGCCGCGGGGACGAGGTAGCCGCGCTCCTCGCCGGCCTGACCGTCGACGTTCGCCGGGAGCCGGGCAACGTGACCTTCGACCCGCACCGGCGCGTTTCGGACCCGCTCGAGTTCTTCGTCTACGAGGTGTACCGCGACGCCGACGCGTTCCAGGCGCACATCACGGCGCCATACGGGACAGTGTTCAACGCCGCCCTCGGCGACCTGATCAAGGGCGAGGGATCGGAGCTGACCTGGCTCACCCCTCTACCCGTCTGATTTCTGCGAGGGCCGAACGTTGGGCATCCTAGAAGCGGATGCCCGACGACCGGGCGTCCCGAAAGGTAACCATGCGCCTCATCCTGATCCGGCACGGCCAGACGGTGTCCAACGTCGGTGGTCTCCTCGACACCGCGCACCCCGGCGCCGACCTCACGCCGCTCGGTCGCGAGCAGGCCGGGAATCTCGTGGCCGCCCTCGAAACGGTGACGATCGACGCCCTCTATGTCTCCACCCTCGTACGCACCCAGCAGACCGCGGCACCGCTGGCGGCAGCACGGGGACTCGAGGCCCACGTCCGCGATGACATCCGCGAGGTGGGAGCCGGCCACCTCGAGGGACGCCACGACCGGGCCGCCGTCGACGCGTACTGCACGACGTTCCTAGCCTGGGCGAACGGCGACCTCGACGCCGTGATGCCCGGAGGAGAGTCCGGCAGGGACACCTTCGCCCGGTTCGACCGGGTCGTGACGGAGGCCGCCGAGCTCGGGCTCGAGACCGTCGCCTTCGTCAGCCACGGAGCAATCCTGCGCGCCTGGACGGGGTACTCCTGCAGCAACCTCCACGCCGGCTATGTGTCGGACAATCCGCTCAGCAATACCGGCACGATCGTCGTCACTGGTTCGCCGCTCACAGGGTGGACCGCGGAGAGCTGGATCGGCAGCGTCCTCCCCGAGGTCCTGACGAGCACCCCCGCCTCATCCGGACCCGCCGGACTGCCAGCGGACCGTGGATTCTGAGCGCGCCCACCGGTTCTCTTTTCGGCGTACCTACGCTAATCTGATTCAACTGTACGACGCCGGATCGCTCGGACTCGGCCTCGCCGCACCCCGAAGAATGGACAACACGATGAGCATTGGCGCCGGCATCTTCCTCCTTGTCGTCGGAGCGATCCTTGCATTCGCCGTTGATCTCCAGGTCGCGGGAATCGACCTGAAGACGATCGGTTACATCCTGATGCTCGCCGGACTTGTCGGAGTCATCCTCGGCATCGTGCTGATCACGCGGCGGCGACAGTCTGTTTCTACGACTCGGTCGGCCGTCGATCCTGCCAGCGGTGAACAGACCACCCGGCAGACGACCGAGCGCGACCCGCTGATCTGAATTTCCCAGGTTCGGGATATCCCGGCGAACCGAAACCTCGACACTGACAGGGTCAGATGACCGCGAAACCCACAGGGCTTCTTGGCCACCGTTACCAGCTCAAGGAGCTGATCGGACGCGGCGGCATGGCGTCCGTCTACCGGGCCGCCGACAACAGGCTCGGCCGAGATGTCGCGATCAAGGTTTTCACGACCGTCGCCATCGAACAGGACGACATCCAGCGCCAGCAGGCTGAGATCAACGTGCTCGCAAGCCTCAGCCACCATAGCCTCGTGACGCTCTTCGACGTCGGTGTGCACCGGGCCACGCCCGATCGGCGCCAGATCTTCCTGGTGATGGAACTCATCGACGGTGTCGACCTCCGGGAGCGACTCCTCGAAGGTCCGCTGTCGGTGCGGAACATCGCCCAGCTCGGCTATGACCTGGCCGAGGGCCTCGAGTATATCCACGGGCGAGGCATCGTGCATCGGGACATCAAACCGGCGAACATCCTCCTCGCCCAGTACAGCACCCGGTTCCGGGCGCGCGCCAAGCTCACCGACTTCGGCATCGCGCTGTCCCCGGCGAGTGAGCGCCTGACGAACGGTGGCATGACGTCGGGAACGGCGGCGTACCTCAGCCCGGAGCAGGCCAGAGGCGAGGAGGTCGGACCGCCGAGTGACGTCTACGCTCTCGGACTGGTGCTCCTCGAGTGTTTCACCCGGGAACTCGCCTTTCCCGGCCAGCCGGCTCCGGCGGCCGTCGCCCGCCTCCTGCGCGATCCGGTGATCCCGGCGTCCATATCGCCGGCCTGGCGCGACCTGCTGTCCACCATGCTCGCCAGGGACCCCGCCGACCGGCCCGACATCGGCGAGGTGGTGCTCGCGCTCCGCCAGGCCGTGATCACGGAGACGGGCAGGCACAGGGGCGAGGAAACCATTCCCCTCTTGACGAACGAAGCAGGGCGGATGGCTGCGGTCGCCCGTCTGCAGATCCTCGAAACTCCTCCGGACGGAACCTTCGACCGGATCACAGCACTCGCCGCCAGGATCTTCTCAGTGCCGATCTCCATCGTGAGCATCGTCGACCAGGACCGGATTTGGTTCAAGTCCCATGCCGGGCTCGACCTCGAACAGATCTCCCGAGACCCTGGCCTGTGCGCCTCGGCGATCATGCAGGACAAGCCCTGGGTGATCGAGGATGCGCGCACGGATGTCCGCGCCCTCGCGAATCCCCTGGTCTCCGGTGGTTTCGGCCTGCAGTTCTACGCGGGCGTTCCGCTGCGCACCCGGGACGGATTCAACCTCGGCACGCTGTGCGTGCTCGACTTCGAACCGAGAACCGTGACGGATGCCGAGATCACGACCCTGGGCGACCTCGCCGTCATCGTCATGAACGAACTCGAGCTTCGGCTCGAGTACGGCAGGGACCTCACCCGGCCGGCTGAGGCTGGCACTTCGGCGGACTGACGACACCAGGTCGCCGGGGTCATCCCGCTTCCGGTATCGCGGATCCGGGTGAAGACCTCGCCGTCCAGGGCTGGTGCGCTGCACGATCCTGGTCCGCCTCCACCCCGTTGCGACGAGGGGTGATAGGTGCTTAAGACAAGGCGCCGGTCGATGCCCGTGCGGCGCGGCGGTTCATTGTGAGGATTCCGAGTCCGGCCACGAGAAAAACGACGCCGACAACGGTGGCCGGCGTGAAGTCCTCGTGCAGAACGAACACGCCGAGTGCGGTCGCGGTCACGGGTTCGACAAGCGTGAGCGTCGACACCTGGGATGCCGACAGGCCCCGCAATCCGCGGGCGAAGAGGGTGTAGGCGAGGGCGGTCGCCACGACCGCCAGCCACGTCGCCGTCGCCAGCCCTGCCGGTTGGGCGAGCCAGACCGGGTTGCTCGCGAGCAGAACGGGCAGCATCAGCACGGCGGCCGCACCGAATGTCGCTCCCATGGCGGCCGCGGGCGCCCAACCGCGATCGAGGAGCAGCTTCGTACTCAGTGTGTACACCGCGTAGGACGCGGCCGCGCCGAGAGAGCCCGCGATCCCGAGCGCCGTCACGGGCCCGCCTCCCCCGCTGAACAGCCCGGACAGCGCCGCGACCCCGATCGCCGCAACCGCCGTCGCACACGCCCAGCGGATGCCCGGGGGCCTGCGGAACCAGCCCCACTCGAGCAGTCCCGTCAGCACGGGAGCGGAGCCGAGGGCGACGAGCGTGCCGACCGCGACCCCGTTCTGCGCGGTCCCGGTGAAGAAAGCCGGCTGGTACGCGTCAACGCCCGCCGCCCCGAGGAGCACAAGCGCCACGCTCGAGCTGCGCAGCCGGCTTCGGACGCGCTCCGGCTCGCGGTCGCTGTCGCCGTCGCGGTCGGCCGCGGCCGACCGCCTCCGGCGCTCGGCGAGCGCCACCGCGAACGCGAGGATCGCCAGGAGCGCGCCGCCGAACACGATGCGCGCCGCGCCGAGCGACGTCGCGCTCGCCTCGGCGCCGACGAGGGCGCCGAGTGCCTGAGCGGTGCCCGTCGTCCCGAAGCACACGGCCGCAAGCACGACCAGCCACCTCGAAGCCCGCACGGTCATACGTCATTGTTCCATGCGCCCGGCCGCGTCCGGCCCCCGCGAGATGGACCGTCGAGATGTGCTGTTCCGGTCGAGAGTTCCCGTCCTGCCGGCGGCTCTCGACCGGAACGGTTCATCTCGGCGCGCACCCTCAGGTCGTGGGTCACCGCATCCGGTCGAGGTCGGCGAGGAGGGCCCTGACCCGCGCCTCGATCTCGTCGCGAATCGCCCGGACGCCCTCCATCGGGAGTCCGACAGGGTCGGCAAGTTCCCAGTCGAGGTACGTGCGGCCGGGATAGACCGGGCACGCGTCGCCGCAGCCCATCGTGATCACGTAGTCCGCCGCCCGGACGACCTCGTCCGTCAGGGGCTTGGGGTACTCGCCTGCGAGAGGAACGCCGATCTCGTCGAGCGCGGCGACGACCATCGGATTGACCCGGCCGGCCGGAGCCGACCCTGCCGTCAGGACCCGCACGCGCTCCCCGGCGAGCGACCGCAGAATGGCCGAGGCGAGCTGGGACCGTCCTGCGTTCTGAACGCAGACGAACAGCACGTCCGGAACGTCGGGAACGTCGGGAGAGTCTGGAGAACCCGGCACGCCCTTCGCGCCCGTCGCGACGAGACCGTCCGTCGCAATCCGACCGTCCGCCGCGGCCAGCGACCGCAGTCGGTCGCCGGCGAAGCGCGCCGTGAACGAGGGAAGATAGCGGGTGATCTTCGCCTGCCCGGCGAGGAGTTCATAGCTCTCCCGCACGTACCGGCCGACGGTTTCGTGCGAGAACGTGCCCCGGAACCGGGTCGCGAGGTCGTCCGTGATGCGCGCCAGCACGGGCGCGGCCACGACGACCGCGATCGGGTCGGTGTCGCTCCTGGTCGTCTCGAGAACGTCGCCGACCCGCTCGGGCATGACCGAATACCAGACCTGACGACCGACCTGAGCCCGGGCGAGCAGGCCCTCCTCGGTCATGATGCGCATGTGATGGCTGACGGTCGGCTGGCTCAGTCCGAGTGCCGTGGCGAGTTCGCCGACGAGTGCGCGGCCATCCGGCCGACTGACGATCATGCCGAGGAGCTGCACCCGGGTCGGGTCGGCCATCGCGCGCAGGCCCCGGGCGATGTCCTCGGCGGCCGCGCGGTCGAGCGGCCGCAGCGCGTCCGGATCGGGGCCGGCAAGGTCTGTTCGCATAGACGCGAGTCTATGTGACCGGGCAGCGGATGCCCCGAGCGACCCGACGTGCCACCTGGCCGGCGTCCCGCGCTCCACGTACGCCGCTTCGCACCAGTTGCGACACCTCGTCGCGGGCTCACGCGACAGTTGCGCAGCTTCGCGCCAGTTGCGACACCTCGTCGCGAGCCCGCGCGCCACTTTTGCCGCTTAGCGCCAGGCACGCTTGGCGCGAAGCGGCGGAACTGTCGCGTGAGCCCGGATCGACACAGCCAGGTGCGGCCCGGGCGCCTACTGGGACGGGTCGAGGGTGAACAGCTCCGGATTGGTCTGCCGCACCGCTGCAATGTCGTTGAAGACACGGCGCAGGTGTTCCCGCATGGCGCTCGCGGCAGCATCCCCATCGCCCGCCGCGAGCGAGTCGGTGATGACCTGATGCTGGTCGATCAACACGCTCATCCCGGTGAAGGACAGCGAAAGGTGCCGCGCCCTGTCGAGGTGCGCCTTCGCCTGGGCGACGGTCCGCCAGGCGGAGCCGTGGCCGCTGATGCCCATCAGGGTCGCGTGGAACTCCTCGTCGAGGGTGAAGAAGCCGGACTGGGTCTTGCGGCTGTCCGCGATCCGCTGGGCGTCGATGATCGCGTTCAGTTCGGCGATGTCGTCGGGCGTCGCGCGGGCGACGGACTCGTTCAGTGCCGCGAGCTCGAGGGATTCGCGCACGAACTGGGCCGTCTCGATCTCGGAGAGCAGGATCGGGGCGACGAGCGTGCCGACCTGAGGGACCACGAAGACGAGCTGCTCCTCGGCGAGGAGGATGAGGCTCTCCCGGATCGGGGTGCGGGACAAGCCGAGCTGGCCGGCCAGCTCGTTCTCCGACAACCGGGTGCCTGGGGCCAGGTCGAGCGTGATGATCTTCTGGCGAATGATCTCGAGCGCGTGCGTGCGGGCGTTGCGCCGTGTGGTCGCGGGCCTGGCCCGAAACGCTCCCGATTCCATCGTCATCTTTCTAGTATGAGGCGCTGGTGTTCTTGCATGGTACGGCGCAGTCGGGTGGGCCCGGAAGTCCGGGTCCACCCGACCAGGCGGCTCAGGCCCTGGAGGCCTTGTCGATCGCTTCCCACAGCCCGTTGAGGTACGCGATTCCCAGTGCACGGTCGTACAGACCATAGCCCGGGCGCCCGGTCTCGCCCCAGATCATCCGGCCGTGGTCCGGACGGATGTACCCGTCGAAGCCGACGTCGTGGAAGGCCTTCATGATCTCGTAGATGTCGAGCGAACCCATCTCCGAGAGGTGCGCGGCCTCCTCGAAGTTGTCGTTGCCGAGGTGCTTGATGTTGCGCACGTGGGCGAACGGCACCCGGTCGCGACCGGCGAAATAGCGGATGAGCGCGGGAACGTCGTTTTCCGGATTCTCACCGAGGCTGCCGGTGCAGAGGGTCAGCGCGTTGTGCGGGCTGTCGACCATTTCGACGATGGTCTTGAGGTCGTCGAAGTTCTTCACGATCCGGGGGAGGCCGAAGATCGGCCGGGGCGGGTCGTCCGGGTGGATGGCCATCTTGATGTCGTACTTCTCGCAGGTCGGGATGATCGCCTCGAGGAAGTACCGCAGGTTGTCGGAGAGCTTCTTCTCGTCGACATCCGCGTACTGGGCGAACAGGGCCTTGAGGCCCTTCATACGCTCGGGCTCCCAGCCCGGCATGACGTATCCGTTCGAGTCGCCCTCGACCGATGCGGCCATGCCCTCGGGGTCCATGGTGTCGACGATGGACTGGTCGTAGGCCATCGTCGTCGAACCGTCGGGAAGCGTCCTGGCCAGCTCGGTGCGCACCCAGTCGAAGACCGGCATGAAGTTGTAGCAGATGACCTTGATGCCGAACTCGGAGAGATTCCTGATGGTCTCCTTGTAGTTCTCGATGTACGCGTCGCGGCTCGGGAGCCCGATCTTGATGTCGTCGTGGATGTTGACGCTCTCGATCACCTGGAGGCTCATCCGGGCTTCCTCGATCTGTGCTTTCAGGTAGGCGATCTTGGCTTTGGGCCAGACCTCGCCGACCGGGACGTCGTAGAGGGCGCCGACGACACCTTCGACGCCCGGAATCTGCCGGACCTGCCCGAGCGTGATCTTGTCGTCGTCGGGTCCGAACCACCGGAATGTCATTTGCATGATGCTGTCTCCTCTGTATTGCTTGTGGTGCCGTTGCTTGTGGTGCTGTTGCTTGTGGTGCTCGCGTACTTGTGCAGCGTGCTCCGGACCGCCCCGGGACCCGCGACGAGTTCTTCGACGTACCCCTCGATCCGCGCACCGAGTCCGGTGTCGTACAGGTTCAGCCCGAAGATCTCCCGGTTGGAGAGGATCGGATGCAGCCGCCGGCCGACACTGGCCGGGTCCCCGAGCCTGATGTCACTCACGTACCGGCGCAGGTGCTCGTTCATCGGGTCCGGGCTCAGCTCGAACGGCTCTCCCCGGTCGTCGAGTGCGAGCAGGTAGCGGCACCAGCCGGCGATGGCGAGCGGAATGAACGTCAGATCGTCGGCGGCGCCATTGTTCCGGTAGAGCTTGATCGTCTCGCCGAAGCGGATCCCGACCTTCTGCGAGGTGTCGGAGGCGATCCTCTGCGGGGTGTCCGGGATGCGCTCGTTCGGCAGCCGTTCCCCCACGACCTGGTCGAGGAAGCTCTTCGGGTCGATGATGCCGGGGTTCGTCACGACAGGGAGCCCCTCGCGGTAGCCGATCCCCCTGATCAAGGTCGAAATATCAGCATCTTCGGTTTCTTCGGCGATTGAAGTGAAGCCCAGGAGGCATCCGAAAATCGCCATGGCCGTGTGCAGCGGGTTGAGGCACGTGCACACCTTCATGCGTTCGACCTTGTTGACGGTGTCGCGGTCGGTGAAGTACACGCCGGCCTTCTCGAGCGGTGGCCGGCCGTTGGGGAAGGCGTCCTCGACGACGAGGTAGTTGACCTCCTCGGTGTTCACGAAGGGCGCCGTCGTGGTGCGCTTCTGCGTGACCAGGATCTCGGTGTCGCCGAATCCCGCCGCCCGAAGCTCGCCGGCGACGGAGGCCGACGGGCTCGGTGTAATCCGGTCGATCATGCTCCACGGGAACGCGACCCTCGCCGGGTCGGTGACATAGCCGAGGAACCCGTCGTCGACGAAGCCCCGGTCCTGCCAGGCGCGGGCGAACACGAGGATCGCGTCTCGGAGCTTCTCGCCGTTGTGGGAGAAGTTGTCGGTGCTGAGCATCGCGATCGGGGTCGCACCGGCCCGGTAGCGCTCGAGGAGGAGCGAGGCGAGGTGCGCCATGGTGTGCCGCGCGTGGTCGGGACCCGCCTTGATGTCCCCCAGCACGAGCCCGGAAAGCTCGCCGTCCGGGCCCTTCAGGTTGTAGCCCTTCTCGGTGATCGTGACCGTGGCCAGTTGCAGGCTCGGGTTCGCGAAGATCGCCCTGACCCGTAACGTGGCGACCGGGTTCGACTCTGCGAGGTACCGGCTCTCGGTGATGCTCGCGATCAGTTCCTTCTCGATGTCACCGTTCGCCTTCATCACGACGGTCAGGGAGAGGTTGTCGCGGCCCTGGTAGATCGTCTCGATCAGTTCGTCGTCGTAGGTGTCGACGACGACGATTCCGACGTCGCTCTCACCCGCGTTGAGCAGGTGCTGCTGCAGCGAGGCGTGCAGGCACCGGAACAGGTTCCCGCCGCCGAAGTGGATCCACGCCGGATTCGCCGAAGTGGTGAGCTGGACGGCTGTGCGGTCGAAGTGAGGCACAGTGATGCCGGCCGCCTCGAATGTCGCCAGGTTCTGCATGGTTTCTGTCGTGAGGGTCAGCATCAGTTCTTGGCTCCCGCCGTGGTCAGTTCGACCTGGATCTGCTCGAGCGTCTTGCCCTTATTCTCCGGGACCAGCTTGTACGTGAAGACGCACATCACCAGGCAGAAGAAGCCGAAGAGCACGAAGGTCATCGGTGTGCCCCATTTCTCGAGGAGGATCGGGAAGAATTGGGTGACGAGGTAGGTGCCGAGCCAGAGGACCGACGAGCCGATGGATGCCGCGCGGCCGCGGATGCGGGTCGGCCACAGTTCGGAGATGACCACCCAGATGCCGGGGCCCCACGAGGCTTCGAAGCCGACCGTGTGCAGCAGGATGAGGGCGAGGATGACGCCGTCGGTGAGGAGGCTCATCGGGGTCGGTGTCGAGAAGGCCGCGCCGATGCCGATCAGGCACAAGGCCATCAGCGCTGTGCCCCAGACCAGCAGGCGCTTGCGGCCGACGCGGTCGACGAGAATCATGAACGAGACCACGAACAGCACCTTGACGACGCCGACCACGACGGTCTCGATCAGGGCGACGCTCGTGCTCGCACCGGCCTGCTTGAAGATGACCGGGGCGTAGTACGCGACGGCGCTGACGCCGGTGAGCTGCTGGAAGAACGACAGGCCGATCGTCAGCACGAGGGCGACGCCGAAGCCCTTCTTGAAGAGCTCCCGGAAGAAGCCCTTGTTCGGGCCATCCTGCACGATCTGGAACTGGACGAGGGACTTCTCCGCGTCGACCGAACCCTGGATCCTGGTCAGGATCGCCCGGGCCTTGCCGGCCTGCCCCTTCTCGAAGAGGAAGCGCGGCGTTTCGGGCACGAGGAACATCAGGACGAAGAACAGGACGCCGGGAACGACACCGGCCGCGAACATCCAGCGCCAGCCGGACTCGAGGTTCCATTCGAGGGCGTGGGTGTTGGCGATCAGAGCGTTGACGATGTAAACGAGCAGGATGCCCGAGGCGATCGCCAGCTGGTAGCCGCCGACGAGGCGCCCACGAATCTTGGCCGGGGCGATCTCGGCGATGTACAGCGGCACGACCGTCGACACCACGCCGACGCCGAGGCCCCCGATGACGCGGAAGACGATGAGCATCGCGGGGCCCGCGGCGAGTCCGCAGCCGATGCTCGAGACGATGAAGAGCACGGCGCCGATGAACATCAGTAGGCGGCGACCGAGCCCGTCGCAAAGGAACCCGGCGATCAGGCAGCCGGCGATGGCGCCGAGGGAGAGCGAGGCCGTGACGAAGCCGCTGAGGCCGGCATCCATCTGGAATCGGCTGCTCAGGAAGCCGATGGCTCCCGAGATCACGCCCTGGTCGAAGCCGAACAGCAGGCCGCCGAGGGCGGCGATGACGGTGATGAGGACAACGAAGCCGTTGCCGGCGTGTGATGTGGGTTGTGCTGGTGCGTGTGCGACGGTCATTGTCGCCACCTTCCTGGGGATGGAGCTCGTCCCGAGACGGATGGTCCCTGGTTGCTTTGACTACTACCATACTAGTGTTCCGAAGGAGTGGCCCGGACACGTCGAGGATTTCCTCGGCCTGCTCGACGATCGTGACGTTCACCCCGTGGTCAGCGAGATGCAGGGCGAGCTCGCACCCGACGAGGCCGCCACCGACGATCACCGTTGTCGCGCCCGGGTGCGAGACGCCCTCGAGCACGTCGGCGGCCGAGAACACCGGCACGCCACCGGGAAGCGCGAAGAGCCGTGGCACCGAACCGGTCGCGATGATGATCTCGTCCGCGGCAGATGCCTCGATCATCGTGTCGTCGACCGGCGCATTCAGGTGCACCTCGACTCCGAGCTCGGCGAGCGTGGCCTCGTACCAGCGGATCAGCGCGAGGTCGTCCTCGTTGAAATCTGGGACGCCTCCCGGAATCAGGTTTCCGCCGAGGGCAGCGGAGGCCTCATAGATGACGGGCACGTGCCCGCGCAATGCGAGCACCCTGGCCGCCTCACAGCCGGCGACTCCGCCGCCGACGATCATCACGTTCTTGGCCCGGAGCGCCGGGTGCAGGCGCCACTCGGCCTCGCGTCCGCACTGGAGGTTGACCGCGCAGTTGATGGCGGCGAACGCTTCGATCCGGCCCATGCACCCCTCCTGGCAGGAGAGGCACGGGCGGATCAGGTTCTGGTGCCCGCTGTGCAGCTTGTTGACGTAGTCGACGTCGGCGAGCAGTGGGCGGCCGAGCGAGACGAGGTCCGTCGCGCCGTCCTCGACTGCCGCGAGTGCGATGTCCGGGTCGTCCATCCGGCCGGCGCAGATGACCGTGATGCCGACCGCATCGCTCCGCCTTGGCGAAGGGCACGTAGAGGCCCTTCTTCTGGTACATCGGCGGGTGGTTCCAGAACCAGCAATCGTAGGTGCCCACGTCGATGTCGAGGGCGTCATATCCGTACTCCTCGAAAAGGCGCGCGGCCTCCAGGCCCTCCGGGAGGTCACGGCCCTTTTCGACGAAGTCTTCCCCGGGAAGACCGCCCTCGCGCCAGTCCTTCACGAACGACTTGGGGCTGAATCGCAGCGTGACCGGGTAGTCGGCGCCGCAGCGTTCCTTGATTTCGTCGACGATCTCCCGGGCGAAGCGCAACCGGTTGTCGAGGCTTCCGCCGTACTCATCGGTGCGCTGGTTATAGAACGACGTCGCGAACTGGTCGAGGAGGTAACCTTCGTGCACGGCGTGGATCTGCACGCCATCGAACCCGGCGCGCTGGGCGAGCACTGCGGAATCGCCCATGCTCCGCACCGTCGCGTGGATCTCCTCGACCGTCATCGCGCGGCAGATGACCTCAGACCAGTGGTGCTGGATCGGCGCATCGGAGAAACCGAGGAGCCCCATCGGCGCCATCGCGAATCGGTTTTTGAGCTCCATCGACCCGAGGTTCGTCGGTTCGAACAGGCGGCGATATCGAACGGATGCGCGGGGCGGCGCCGGAGGGGCGAGTGCAGCGGATGCTGGTGGTGCAGTCTTAATCGTTGGGACAGCCAGGATTGACGTAGCGGTATCCTCGTTGGTTGAGTGGATCCGTCAACATCGTTGTCAAGGGTGCAGCTTCTTCGGCAAAGCCGCGACGGTCCCTCCCTCCTCACGGTACGCTCAGCGCGGCGAGGGGGACCGAGGAAACGGCCGAATCGGACTCTGTCAGGCTCAGTGCTCGTGCCGGTGGTGCATGTCCGGGTAGTGCTCGTGGCTGTGGGTGATGGCTTCGTGCGTGTGTTCGTGCTTGTGCCAGGTTCCCGGCGGAACCGGCTCGGCATGGTCGTGCTGGTGATGATCATCGTGGGTGTGCCAGTGGTCGTGCGTGATCGGTTCGTGCGTGTGCTCGTGCTCATGGCGTTCGGTGAGGTGAAGCCAGATCCCGACAACCATCAGGAGGCCGGCAATGACGAGAGGCCACGTCACAGCGTCGCCGAGAATGATGGCCAGCACGGCACCAAAGAACGGCGCGATCGAGAAGTACGCCCCGGCCCGCGCCGTACCCACATGGCGCATTGCGACGATGAAAAGAACCAGGCTGATGCCGTAGGCGAAGAACCCGACCACGAGGGCCGCAGCGATGTTTCCAGCTGCCGGGAGGTGCGCACCGAGGAGGAAGGCGAGCGACAGGTTGACCGGGCCGGCGACGGACCCCTTGACGGCGGCGAGCCACGTCGCATCCGTCAGCGCGATCTTTCGGGTGAGATTGTTGTCGAGGCCCCAGCAGAGGCACGCGCCGAGGATCGCCAAGGACGGCCAGGCAATGCCGAAGTTCGCCCCGCCGGGGGCACTCAGGATGACGGCGCCGGCTACGATCGCGAGCATTCCGAGGGCGATGCGCCGGTCGAAATTCTCCTTGAAGACGAACCACGCCAGCACGGCGGTGAAGACGCCTTCGGCGTTCAGCAGCAGCGATGCGCCCGAGGCCGGTATGTTCGAGAGCCCGAGCATCAGGAGCACCGGGCCGAAGATCCCGCCGAACAGGATCGCACCCGACAGCGGCACCCACTCGGCGCGGCTGAGCCGCACCCGGGGCGACCGGCGAACGAGCCGGATCAGGCCGAGGCCGATCCCGGAGCCGCAGTACAGCAGGCCGGCCAGCATCCACGGGCTGACCTCGCCGAGGAGGATCTTGGCGAGCGGCGTTCCGGCACCGAACAGCAGCGCGGACACCAGCGCCGCCTGGACTCCCCGGTTGGCGAGGGCGCCCGCCCTCGAGCCCTTCTCCGGTGATGAAGTATTCATCCGCATAGTCTCTCAGACGCCTGGGCGATCGCACTCGGGACAGTGGTGAGACTACCGGTTTCCGAGACGGCCAGTCCTCAACAAAGTGCTTCTGACCGGCTTATCCACAGGTGGTTTGTGGGGTGGCGGATGCCGGTGGAATGTCGGTGGTCCTCCGTAGAGTGACCGGTATGACAGCTGAAGAACCCTCAGAAGTTCACGCGGAAAGCACGGTGGACAGCACGGCGGAACCCCCGCCCGGGGCCCCTCCCGACAACCCTCCTGAGACCTCCCTCAACCCCCGGCACCTGAGCCTGGTGGAGCCGTCCCTGCCCGAGGTGTATGACGCGATCCGGGAGGCGGACCGGGAGATGAACCGGGCCGCCGCGAAGCGGGCGGCCGCGATCTATGCCGGGCAGCGGGTGCTGGCCGATGTCGGCCGGGCCCGCGCGGAAGCCGCGGTTCGCGCCGGGGGCCCGCGCCCGCCGTGGTCGCCGGAAGAAGCCACGAAGGAGGAGTTCACCTGCGAGGTCGGCGCCCTGCTCCGGCTCCCGCGCCGGACGGCGGAGACCCTGATCGAAGCCAGCCGCACCCTCGCCGAGGACCTCCCCGCAACACGGGAAGCCTTGACCTCCGGGGTGATCAGCTACCGGCACGCGCAAGTCATCATGGAGCAGGCCTGGGGCATCCGGGTCGATGACCCGGTGGCGGCCGCCCGGGCCCGCGCCGTGTTCGAGGAGACCCTCGTGCCCGACGCGGAACTGCTCACCGTCGCGAAGCTGTCCGACCGGGCCCGGCGGGTGCGGGAACGCACCCACCCGGAAACCATCACCGCGAGGCACCAGAAGAGTGTCGAGGATCGGCACGTGGTGTTCCAGGCCCTCAACGACGGGATGGCGTCGCTGTCTGTGACCGGGGACGCGGAGAAGGTGCAGGCCGCCTACCACCGCACCCTCGACACGGCGCTCTGCCTGCAGGGCCCGGAGGAAACCCGCACCCTGACCCAGCTGGCGGCAGACGTGCTCACCGACGTGCTGCTCAGCGGGGTCACCCCGGACGGTCTCGGTGCCGGGGTGGCCGCGCAGGTCAACGTCACCGTTCCCGTGCTGACCTTGCTGGGCACGAGCGAGGAACCCGGGTATCTGGCCGGGTACGGACCCATCGACCCCGACACCGCCCGGCGTCTCGCGGCCGGGGCGCCGAGCTTCACCCGGCTACTCACCAACCCCGAGACCGGGGTCGTGCTCTCCATGGGACGCGACACCTATAAACCGCCAGCAGCGCTCAAGAAGTGGCTCGAGGTGCGGGATGAGACCTGCACCTTCCCCGGGTGCCGGCGCTCCGCGAAGCGGTCAGACCTGGATCACAGCGTGGAGTGGCAGCACGGCGGTGAGACGGACGCGATGAACCTCGCCCATCTCTGCCCGTATCACCACGCCGTGAAGAGCTACACGAGGTGGTCGCCGAGACACCTCGGCGATGGTCGCATCGAGTGGACGTCCCCGGCCGGGTACCGCTACATCGTGGAACCCTCAGCGGACATGAGACCACCCCGGAAACCCACGCCCGTACCCAAACCGCCGGCCCCGTTCGTCGATGTCTGGAACCTGGACCCCACACCCGACGACCCCGACGACCCGACACCGTTCTAGAACCAGCGGGTCCCCTTCACTGGGCTACAACGTCCTCGGCCGCCGTAGCTATCGCGGCCGCGGCCCAGAAAGCCAGAGCAGCCAAAGCAGCCAAAGCAGCCAAAGCAGCAAGTGCGGCGACCGACCAGAGGCGACCAATCAGAACGGGATCATGGCCGGAATATGTGGATTGCTTCACGGACCGCGTAGTAGACGATCACGTAGCCGGCGAGCGGATCCGCCCACCACCAGCCGAGGAACAGGTCGAGGGCCACCCCCACCAGCACGGCGACGGCCAGCAAACCGTCGATCAACGTCACTCGACCTTCCGTGACCAGCACGGGATTTCCGAGGGCGCGGCCGGTCCGGCCCTTCCCGAACGCCAGTGCGAACATGACAACGGCCGTTACGCCCGTCCAGACAATTCCGGCAACGCTCGGCGACGCATGGTGGTTCGACGCCAGGGCCACGGTCGATTGCACGGAGAGGTATGCGGCGAGCGCGACGAACGCGACACCGATGAGCCGCAGCGCACGATGCTGACGAGCCTCCCCCGTGCCGGACAGCTCCCAGAGCACGACCGTGCTTGCACCGATCTCGATGAGGCTGTCGAGTCCGAATCCGATCAGGGCGACGGACGATGCGGCAACGCCGAGCACGGCCAGGATAGCGACCCCGAAGACGTTCCAGCCCAGGGTGACATATTCGAGTCGTCGCCCCCGCCGGAGGAGAACCACCTGGGTGTCGACGGCTCCGCTTGAACGCATGCCGTCCAGCGTAGAGTGAATGTCTGGGCAGATCACAGGCTCAGAGGGTCGGTGCTGCGCGCAGCGCTCCGCTCCCGAATCTCCCGAACCTCCCGCATCGCCATCGAAGCCGGTCGGGGTGATGCCTGGTTTCGCTGGCTGGACCTGGACGGTCGCGTCGTCTCGATCCAGGAATTCAGCGCCTCGCACACAAGACCGAGGTCCTCGGTCGCCGCGGCATCCAGCTCGACGCCGTGGATCGCCACCGCGCACACCCCTCACCACACCACCCGCGCGACCGCGTTGCACGGCTCGCCCCAACTAATCACCAGCTAAGGACCCACCCATGACACCCCCCCTCGTCGACACCATCAGCATCGCCCGCTGCATTGACCACACCCTGCTCAAGCCCGAGGCCACCACCGCCGACGTCACAGCCCTCGTTGCCGAGGCCATCGACCTCGGCACCTACTCTGTCTGCGTCTCTCCCTCCATGCTGCCGCTCACCATCCCGGACGGTGCCGACCTCAGGGTCGCGGTCGTCTGCGGTTTTCCCAGCGGCAAGCACCACAGCATCATCAAGGCCGCCGAGGCCGCCCTCTCCATCGAGCAAGGCGCCGACGAGATCGATATGGTCATCGACATCGGTGCGGCCAAGGCCGGCCGCTTCGCCGACGTGCAGGCCGACATCTCCGCCGTGCGTGCCAGTGTCCCCGTACCGAAGGTGCTCAAGGTCATCATCGAATCCGCGGCCCTGACCGATGCCGAGATCGTCGCCGTGTGCGAAGCGTCCGTGGCCGCGGGCGCCGACTTCGTCAAGACCTCCACCGGCTTCAACCCCGCCGGCGGGGCCACTGTGCATGCGGTTCGTCTGATGAAGCAGACAGTGGGCGACCGGGCCCAGGTGAAGGCGTCGGGCGGAGTCCGCAGCTTCGACGATGCCCTCGCCATGATCGAAGCGGGCGCGAGCCGCCTCGGAGTCTCCGGCAGCGCGGCGCTGCTCGCCGGCGCCATCCCGACCGGAGCTGCCGGATCCTACTGACCCCGTCTCAGGCAAAGAATGACCCGGACTTCTGACGGAGTTCGGGCCAGTGTGGCGGGAGCGGGAATCAAACCGACGACGCCTTCCGCGCTTCCCCGTCAGCTGAAATGGCCGGAGAACTAATATGTCAGCTTCGACCAGGATCAAGGCGCGAGTTCTTGCGATATGCACCTCAGCTACCGCCCGACAACGAAGTGGACGACTTCCCCGCCGAGTGACCTCGCTACTGATTCGGCGGATGCCTTCTGCCCGGCGAGATCGGGATCGGGTCCAGGCGTGGCGTCCAGCGACAGCTTCAGAAGCGCGTCCTGATTGCCGGTCACCTGAAGCTGCAAGATCGGAACACTTCCGGCCGTCACGGTCCACCCCTCACCCTTCGCGTAATACATCTCCGCCCCGTCCGACTTGAGGATTTGTGTCAGGTCCCCGTGCGCTTGGTCCATCCAGCTGTTGACGTTAAGCAGGCGCCCGTCGAGGGTGCATGTCGCGGTCGATGCAAGTCCCGGTCCGCCGCCACCGATGTTTCCAGCCGTGACCTCGCTGCAGCCCTCGATGCCTGAGGCGATCGTCGCCGCGTTCTCGCCGTAGTACGTCGTCGGCATCGGACTCGGACTGGACCCCGCGATCGGGGTGCTCGAGCACCCGGACAGGAGCAACACAGAGATCAGACCTATCGCGGCACGCTTCATCGATTCCCCCATTGATGTGGCCCTGACATTACCGCTGGTGAAGGGGCGGCGTCGACCCCACACACGGGTCAACTCCCGTCCACGTGAACTCCTCCTACGTCGTCACCCCTGAAGCATTGAGCCCGCTTCGGATCGTGCCGAAAGGACCAGACGCCTCACTCTGGAGCCGGTAGCGCCGAGAACGCAGGTCTGAGCGAAGGTGACGCTCACGCGATCCGCAATGCCGGCGGGCGCGCCTCCGACGATGCCATCCGCTCGCTCGTCATCTCCTACAAGCTCCTGGGCACCAAGGAATGGTTCGTCATCCACCACACCAACTGCGGGATGGAATTCTTCACCGACGAAGTCATCCGCGGGCTGCTCGCCAACAGCCTGGAGACGGCCGCCCTCGGCGAGGCTGGCTTCTACGACGTCGGCACCGGCCCGGGCTCGGCGGAGGCGAAGTACGTCGACTGGCTGACGATCTCCAACCAGGCGTCGAGCGTTCTGGAGGACGTCGAACGCATCAAGGCGCATCCGCTCGTTCCCGCGGGGATCCCGGTCTACGGCTACATCTACGATGTGACGACCGGCCGGCTCGTCGAGGTGCCTGCGGCCACGGCCGCCGGCTCGGCGCACTGAGGCAGCCCATGCCAGGCTGAGGCGCGGTGCCGGGGGCAAGCCTGCTGGCGCTAGTAGTGCAATTCGTTAGTTAGTCGGGGGTCTGATCTCGACCGCTGCAACGCCACCGCAGTCCCATTCGATTGGCGCTTCGGCCGCGCAACTCTCCGCGATCTCCTCAACCGCGTCACCGCCCACGAACCAATAGCCGCCTAACCCCCGACGAACTAACGAATTGCACCACTAGTCGAAGTCGAGGTCGAAGTTCTCGTTCCAGTCGTAGTCCAGGATCGCTACCGTGTCCGAAATACCAGAAAACGGGATGTCCGACACCAATGCCGCCAAGTAGTGCAGGTGCTGGACGGTATCCGAGAAGTCAGGTGCTGGCCAGGGAGAGCATTCCGGGACGGTGAGTAGCCCGCTGAACGGGCCCACGATCAGAACAACGAGTATCAAGTTCCCCTCGTCGCTCACGGCAGGGATCTCGATGGTCTGGGTCCGATGGCCGTCGGCCAGCGCCGCGATCAGGCTCACCAAAGCTTCTGCCACTTGGCCTGTAGTGACGAACGATCCGCCACCATAAGACACGCGCCTCATGCCTACGGAATCGTGTTCTCCGCACGGCAGGGAAAGGACCTTGCCGTTCGAAGCCACCCCTAAGCCAGGCGCCGATCCTCCGACCGTGCTGAGAATTCCGATCTTCCTCACGTTGCTCCCCGATCAGTAGAACGGCATCACAGCCCTAGTTCTCGACGATACGAGGCAGGGAAGTATCCTGTCTGTCCGCATTTACGGGGACGCGCGCTACGCGAGGCTCGGCGACTCCCAGCGTCACGCTCCTGTGCAGCAGTGGTTCTGACATCGCCTCATCAAAGGCCAGGTTCACGGCCCCGCCGCGCGACCACGAACCAAAAACGGTGACGATGAAGTCAAGCGACGCCACGTCGCTACCGACCTCGGCACCCTCCTCCCCGTTCTGGC
Organism: Cryobacterium sp. GrIS_2_6; assembly: GCF_035984545.1. Lineage (NCBI taxonomy): Bacteria > Bacillati > Actinomycetota > Actinomycetes > Micrococcales > Microbacteriaceae > Cryobacterium > Cryobacterium sp. GrIS_2_6. The sequence continues at coordinate 3,711,626 of NZ_JAXCHP010000001.1, read as the reverse complement.
TGCCGGAGTATGCCTCCTTTCCGCCTCGGGTCACTTCCCGCGCACCCAGGGCGGACGTCGTACGAATGCTGCGTACCGCGCTTTGCTCCGGTGTTCCGCGGTCCCTTGCCGATTCACCCCTGACTCTGTTTTTCGGAGCGAGCAGGCGAGTACGGTGTGACTCTGTCCTCTCTCTGGCGGCGTTCTGTGATCGCTATTTGGCGCATCGAACTGATTGCCCGCGCCGGTTTCGAGCGGGGCCAGTGTCTTGAATCCGATGGGTTTTGAGGCACTTCGGTTGCGAGACACTTCTTTGCGCGCTACCTGCACACATCGCCGGCGCTCGGTGCCCTCAAGCCGAACGCTGCACACCGGCCCAAGAAGTCAGTTTGGATTACTTAGACCACTTCTGCCCGTTTGCCCGATGATGATCACTGTCACATATGACGAACCCGGCGACGCCGGCTTCACCGCGAGGTCGTAATACCCAGGGAGGTAGGGGGACTCGGCTTTTGTATTCACTGACACGTAGCCCCACCCGTCTGTCCCGTTGATCTCGATGGAGTCCGCGCTGCTTGATCCTGTGGGAAATTTTGATCCTGTGGGAAGTCCGAATTGTGGGTAGGTCCGGCGGTAGTAATCCAGGATCGTGGAGGGACTGTCTGGAGCGGCGAAGACGGTCGTGACACCGGCGTCCTTCGCAATCCCCGGTTCGGAGCTTCCGAGGTACTCGGCTCGCCGAGCAGAACACCACCGGGTGGAGGATTAATGAGGATGGGAACCACCCGGATCTGTGAAACTGTTTTCCCCGCGTCGGGCGCGTTGAACGAGCAGCCCGCCACCCCGAGCACGACGGCCACGCCGACACCGAACACGACGCCCAACCTCACGAAACGACGCATGTTCAGGCCCCCGCTCGAGTGACGATTCATGGTGTGATCTCAATTCCCGATGCTCTAACGCAGTGCCGTGGAATACCCGGTGATCCGGCTCTTCCACCCGGACGCAATTGTGCTTCCTGCGCCAGATACATCGCTCACAAACGTGTCGAGTTCCTTCCTTTCAGTCGTGGTATCGCTGCCGTTCGCCGCTGTGGTGAGGCGATCGAGGCGGTTGTGTTCGCTGACGTAGAGGCCGACGCGGCTGATCGCACCTTCTTTTTGGGCTTGTTCCCAGAGCCTGGCGAGCGTGCTCGTGTCCAGTGTCGTGCTGATCCATTGGCTCCTGTCGAGCGGACCGATGAAGAGTGTGCCAGTTGTACCGGACAGGGTGGTGTCAGCAGTTGAGGTGAGCGTCAGTCCACGTAGCGGGTAGCTCCCGGATCCGGTGGAGCCGATGAGGTTGCCGTCCAGGTCGAAGCTGAGAGGGTTGCGCCCCGCCTCATAGTCGACGGGACTGCCGTGGCGCTCAACCCCACCGGACTGTTGACCCGGGTGACCAGGCCGACACCGATCGGGGTATCGCCCACCGTAATCGTGATGGTGCGTGTGGCGGCTTTGAGCCCGGTGAGGCTGATGACCGCGATTTGCACGCCGAGTCCGTTGCCGCTTGGGTCGACGGTGACCGTTGCCGCGTTGTCGACGATGCCGGAGGCATCAGTGATCGTGATCCTTGGGGTCGCCCCGTCGGCAGGAAAACTTCGGCCAGCATCGCGTCAGCGCCTTCGGGGTTCAGCGTCGCGGTGAACGGGCGACCCGGGCTCGCCCTCCCGGGAAGGATGTGCTGGATGGCGCCCGGCTCGTTTCCAACGGCAGTCCCTGTCGGTGACGCGGCCACTGGCGCCGCGGCCGCGGAGCTAACCCGGGCGCCGCCGTTCGCTCTGGCGGGAGCACCGCATCCGATCCCGGCTCCGTCGACACAGGTCTTCTTTTGGCTGTCTCGCGGATACAGGTCGGCGAGGACCACAGTGATTGGGCACGGTTCCGAGTTCATCTGATTGTGCGTGTAGGGGTGGACGAACGGGATCATGGTCTGCCGCCCGCCAGACGCACCGGGCCAAGTCTTCGGGTCGCTGGGAAAACGGGTGTTGCAGACGTAGTCCGCGATCGCATGACGTTCCTCATCGCCGAGCGCCACGTAGGTCTCGATACCGCCGTTGACTGTCACCACCGGCAGCTTTATTACGGCAGGACTGCTCCGGTTAGAGGCTTGCCCTCTGAGCTGATTGAGTCCTTTGGGGGCTTGGCCGGGTGGCGTCGGCGATGGCGTCGGCCGCTCGCACGAGCGCGAGGTGGGAGAGCGCCTGGGGAGTGTTTCCGACTTGACGTGAACCGGCCACGTCATACTCCTCGCTCAGCAGCCCCACGTCGTTGCAGAAGCTGACGAGTCGATCCATCAAGGTGCGCGCGTCCGCTACTCGGCCGCTGCGCGCATATTGCTCCACCAGCCAGAAGGAACACGCGAGGAATGGATGCTCGCCCGCGGGCAATCCGTCTACTCCCGATTCCGTGCGATAGCGCATCAGCAGTCCGTCGTGCAGTAGTTCCTCCTCGAGGGCCGCAACGGTTCCGAGCATCCGCGGGTCATCGGCGCCGACGTAGCCGATCTGGGAGAGAAGTAGCAGGGAGGCATCCACCCCGGTGCTGCCGTAGTACTGCGTGTAGGTGTTCCGAGCTGCGTCAAAACCTCGCGATTCGATCTCGGTACGCACCTCGTCTCGCAGGTGGGTCCAGCGCTTCACCGGGCCATCCAGCCCAAAATCGGTGACGGCGTGCACGGCGCAGTCGAATGCGGCCCAGATCATGGCCCGGGATGACACGAAATCACGTTGCGGTCCGCGGATCTCCCATATGCCATTGTCGGGGCGCCGCCAGTTTTCCTCGACGTAGGTCATCAGAGCGCGCTGAAGAGGCCAGGAGAATTCGTCCTCGGCCACCCCGAGTGTGCGAGCGGCCTGCAGGGCGATCATGACCTCGCCGAAGATATCGCCCTGGTATTGGCGCCAGGCGTCGTTGCCCACCCGCACCGGGGAGGCTCCGCCGTAGCCGGGCAGGCTGTCCACCTCCCTCTCCGTGAGGCGACGTTCACCGGACAGGCCGTACATGATCTGCACGTCGCCCGGGTCTCCTGCCACCGCCCGGAGCAGCCACTTGCGCCACGAATCCGCCTCGGCATGGAACCCGTGCTTGAGCAGCACGTTCAGAGTCAGGGACGCATCGCGCAGCCAGACGTAGCGATAGTCCCAGTTTCGATGGCCGCCGAACGACTCAGGAAGGCTTGTCGTCGCAGCCGCGACGATGCCGCCCGTGTCCTCGTGGGTGAGAGCGCGTAACACGAGCAGCGAACGGTGCACCTCGTCGTGATAGACCGGTGAGGCGACACAGCGGGATGCCCAGTCCTGCCACCAACGGGTGGTCTCGGCAAGGCTGTCATCCACCACGCTGCGTGGGGGTGACTGGCGGTGCGATGGGTACCAGGTCATCGAGGAATCCACTGTCTGCCCGGCAGCAACGGTGAATTCGGCAACGTGCGTGTGGTCGGATGCCCGCAACTTCGGCCCGCGCATAATCACGGCATCGGGGCCAGCGACCGCCACGAGGGCGTGACCGTGTTCGTCGGGTGCCTGACGCACCCAGGGAAGGGCCTCCGCATAGTAGAACCGGAACCGGACGTCCATCATCATCGGCACGCTGCCGCGAATACCGGTGACCCGGCGGATCACATCCGCACGCCGGTCGCCGTGGGGCATGAAGTCGGTGACTTCCACCTCGCCGTCGGCAGTCTCCCACCGGGTGACGAGGATGAAGGTGTCCTCTTCGTACCGCCGGGATGTCGACAGCACCTTGCCTGCCGGTGCAAGCAGCCAGCGCCCATGATTCATTGTGCCCAGCAGCGCGCCGAAGATGGACGGAGAGTCGAACCGCGGGAAGCAAAGCCAGTCAATGCTGCCGTCCCGTCCAACCAGACCGGCCGTGTGGCAGTCGCCGATCAGGGCGTAGTCCTCGATGTGCAGAGCCATTTCGCCAGTCTTGCAGAGGTATCCTGTGCCCATGACTGACCACATCGGAACTCTCGTCATACTCGGAGCGGGCGGGGATCTCACCAAAAGGTTGCTGCTCCCGGGCCTGGGCCAGTTGCTCAGTAGCTCCCGGGGCTACGACCTTCGACTGATCGGTGTGGGATTCGATCCGATGACGGATGCCGAGTGGCGCGCCCGCGTCGGCGAGTCATTCGCCCAGGGAGGACCCGAGAGCCCCCGGTCGACGAAGGTGGCACAGAATTCTGTCTACCTCCAGGCGGACGTGACAAAACCGGCGGACCTCACCCGCATCCTCGCCGCCGCGACAGGCACACCTGCGCTCTACTTCGCGTTGCCTCCACACGTAACGATTCTTGCGATCGCCGCACTGGAAAAGGTCGGCTTGCCGAAAGGCGCAGTGCTCGGGATGGAGAAGCCGTTCGGCACCAACCTGCGCAGCGCCCAGGCGCTCAACCGTCAACTCATGAAGCTTCTCCCGGAGAAGCACATCCACCGTGTCGATCACTTTCTCGGAAAGTCGACCGTTCTCAACCTGCTCGGCCTCCGTTTCACCAATCGCATGTTCGAGCAGGTCTGGAGCGCAGAGCACATCGAGCGGGTGGACATCGTCTTCGACGAGACACTGGGCCTGGAGGGTCGCGCCGGATATTACGACAAGGCCGGCGCCCTTGTCGATATGATCCAGAGCCACCTGCTTCTCGTGATGGCGCTCACGGCAATGGAGCCTCCGTCGAGTCTGGACGCCGACGACCTGCGCGGATCGATGGCCCAGGTACTGCGCGCCACCCACCCTTGGAAGGGCGACCCGGCGGCCGCCGGTCGCCGCGCTCGCTACACCGGAGGCACGATCGAGGGGCGGAAGCTCCCGGCCTACGTCAAAGAGGCCGGAGTGAATCCGGAACTCGATACCGAAACGCTCGCGGAGGTCACCGTCGGAATCGAGAACTGGCGCTGGGCAGGTGTTCCGTTCCGATTACGCTCAGGAAAGGCAATCGCCGACAAGTGCCAAAAGATCGTCGTGACTTTCAAGGACGTACCGCACCGACCATACGGTTTCACCGGCAACCCCGGGCCCGCACGGCTCACCATCTCGCTGACCCCGGACAGCATCGAACTCGACCTCAACATCAACGGCGAAGACGATCCCTTCGCCCTCGACCGCGTCAGCCTCGGTGTGCAATTCGCCGCGGGAGAACTCGGCCCATACGGCGAAGTGCTGCACGGCATCCTCTCCGACGACCCGACCCTGTCGGTTCGGGCAGACGCGGTAGAAGAGTGCTGGCGAATCGTCGCGCCGATCCTCTCTGCCTGGCGCAAGGGCCAAGTACCCATCGACAACTACCGAGCCGGCTCCACAGGGCCACTGACTGGCACTACCGTGAAGCAATTGTCCCCACGCCGACCCGGGAGAGCGCCCGGGCGTACACACTCGTGCTCACCGAGCGCCTGGCCACAATCTCAAGCGAACGGGAGCAGCGCACCCGCGCCGGCCGCGCCGAATCCCAGACGGTACGCCCCCAGCAGAAGTAGACCGCCAGCCCGCTCCCCACGGCGCCCCGAGTCGCGACCGGATCCTCGACAGGCCGTGTGCCTGGTCGTCGGGTCTGATAATCGCTGCGGCCGCCACGGGCGGCACGGCATTGGCGCTCGTCGGTGCCGCTGTTGTGGTCTTGTTCACATAGGCGATCGGTGACGGTGAGTTTGCTCATCCATCCGATCCGGGTTGCTTCTGGGGCCACCACCACCGCGTCGTGGGCGTATAGCTACGACAAGGCCGGCAGGCGCACCCGACAGGTCCGCGCTGGGACCACCGGGGGCACCGCGGGCACCATCGACTACAACTACAACGGTGACAACCAACCCACCAGCACCACCGCCGACATCAGCACCTGGACCTATGACACGGCCGGGAACCAGAAAAAGAGCGGCCTGACTGGAACCCCGGCCAACTACAACTACTTCGGCGCCGCGACCGACATCGGCGCCGCCGACTTCACCTCAATCCACCGATCAGCTGGGGTTGGAATCAGGATAAGGAGGCGCGTGGGGTTGGATTGAGGATGAGAAGGAGCGATAATTCGGCGGCCACAGCGGTCTTGCCAACGCCAGATCTGCCGCCGATAAAGATCAATTCAGTGGGTTGCACTCACCCAGCCTGGTACGGCAATGCGGGCGCGGTCTGTTCCGGGATGGTCCGCCTATAGAAGTTGAGAAATGATGTCCGCACGCGGGACCGCCGACGGACACTCCCCCGCGGAGACTGGACTGCGCGGCCCGCCTGGGCAGGAGAATCGCATGTGCCCCGCGCGCACGAAAGTCCCGCTCACGTACGTCTTACGGGACGCCCGGAGAGACACTGGCTGACTTGTCCGAGGGCCCGCATTGGGACGCGCAACGGAGCTTTGCCCGAAACGCAAACCTAGACCGGAGTTTAGAGCGGAGCTGAGTGGCATCCGAGACAAGAGAAAGGCCCTCCGACCGAGATAATCACTGGTCAAAGGGCCTTTATGTGTAGCGGGAGCGGGAATTGAACCCGCGACACCACGATTATGAGCCGTGTGCTCTAACCAACTGAGCTACCCCGCCACGGCCTGCCAGCCTCACGACCGCCCAAGCCTGAGCCCCCTGTGGGAATCGGACCCACTACCTCTTCCTTACCAAGGAAGTGCTCTACCAATGAGCTAAGGGGGCAAAACTTCTCTTCAGAAGTTGCGCCCTGAATTTCGGCAACCGGTAAACATTATCATCTCCGCCGCCCTCCCCGTGACCGTTTCACCCAACGGGCACGAGCACCCCGGGAAGCACCCACGCCGTGAACGAAGGTCCGGGCGTCGTCAGGCGGATGCCGTCGGTCGCGCCCACGAGCTCGGCGTCGCCGAGAAGCCGCATCGCGGCATCCGCGCCCGCCAGCGTTCCGGTCGGCAGGGACACCGCACCGGGCGCCGGTGCCGCCATCAGGAGCACGGACTCATCGCCCGTTTCGCGCACGAAGACGAGCACGTCGTCGTCGACGTGCAGCCAGCGCATCGAGCCTGCGTTGAGGGCCGGGTGGCCGGTACGCAGGTGGATCAGGGCGGCGTGGAGGTCGATTGTCTTCGCGACCGCCGGCTCCCCGGCGCCCGCCCAGGCATCGGCGTGCGCGAGTGCTCGCCGTCGTCGCCGGTGAGGCCGAACTCATCCCCGGCGAAGGCGACCGGGATGCCGGGCAACGTGACCGACAGGCCCAACGCCACGGGCACGGTTCGGTCCAGGGCGTCAGTTCGGAAGCGAGGTGTGTCGTGCGAGTCGAGGGCGTTCCTGGTGGCGAGCCGGGTCCGCCAGGGGAACCCGGCGGTGAATCGGCGATGCGCCTCGACGAATTGCACCCCGGTGTACTGCGGGATCGTGCCAGAGGGCAAGCCGCAGAACGACGACGCGCTGTTCGGCTTCGAGAGCCAGCCCCAGACCGGCCGGGTGAAGTTCGCGTAGGTCATCGCGCCGTGCCACGCGTCGCCCTGGAAGTCGCTCGCGGCATCATTGGTGCTTTCACCGAGCAGGATCGTGTCGGGGTTGACGTCGATCATGGTACGGCGGATGGTCTGGCGCACCTCGGCGTTGAGGTCGTCGCCGAGCATCCGCCCGGTCTTGTTGCGGACCGGCCGAACCGGTCCGGGAAGACCTGGTACATCACGGTCGACCTCGCCCACTCCGCGGCGAAGCAAACGTGACGCGCTTGACGTCCTCCGAGTCGAGTGTCTCGATGGGATGCACGCCGCTCGCGTTCAGCCAGGCGTGGCCGCCGTCGGCCCGCGTGAGGAGGAACCGGTAGCCGTGCACCGGGTTCTCCACGATCACCTCGGCCTCCCCCACCGGGCGCCGTCGACCGTGCCGAGCAGGTGCGCCGCACTGAATCGAGGCTTCCTGTCGGGGTTGGACCGTGCGTAGACGGCAGTGACGGCGCCGAACTGCCGGGGAACGCGCACCCGCACCTGCACCCTCTTCCCGAGCGCGGGAGTCTGGGTGGAGACGTAGAGCGGTGAACCGTCGTGGTGAGGCTCTGCAGAGGGCTGCGGGCGCATCGTGCCGATTACTTGACGGACCCGGCGGTCAGCCCGCCGACGATGTACTTCTGCAGAAACAGGAACAGGGCCATCACCGGCAGCGCCGCGAGCACGGCCCCGGCGGCGAACACCGAGTAGTTGCTCGAGAACTCCTGGGAGACGAACTGGTAGAGCCCGACGGCGAGGGTCTGCTTCTCGGGGGTGATCAGCACGATGCTCGCGATCACGAACTCATTGGTGGTGCCGACGAAGGAGAGCAGGCCGACGACGGCGAGGATCGGGGCGACGAGCCGCAGGATGATCGTGAAGAAGATCCGGGCATGGCCGGCGCCGTCGATCTTGGCCGCCTCGTCGATCGAGGCGGGGATCGTGTTGAAGAAGCCGTACATCAGGTAGGTGTTCACGCCGAGGGCGCCGCCGAGGTAGACCATGATCAGCCCGATCTGGGTGTCGAGGCCGATCGCGGGGAAGATGTCCGAGATGCCGCTGAGCAGCAGGAAGATCGCGACGACGGCGAGGAGCTGCGGGAACATCTGCACGAGGACGAGCATCAGCAGCCCCGCCCGACGCCCGCGGAAGCGCATGCGGGAGAAGGAATATGCGGCGAGCGCCCCGAGGAAGACGGTGCACACCGAGGTGATCGTTCCGATCAGGAGCGTGTTGCCGTACCAGGCGGCATATGGCTGCTGCGGCAGGTTGAACAGGGTCGAGTAGCTGCCGAGGTCGACCTCGTTGAAGAGGCCGTTCGCGGTGATCAGGGTGCCACCCGGGTGAAGCGACGCGGAGAGTACGTAGAGCAGCGGGAACGCGGAGAACACGACCATGACGGCGCCGACGAGGTGCCGCCAGCCGGTGCGGGAGAACCACCGGCCGAAGTTGAACGGTCGTTTGGTCGGGATGTACTGGTCGCTGGTTTCGGGGGCTGCGATTCGCATCTCAGTTCAACTCCTCTAACGCCTTGGTCTGTTTGAAGCTGACGATCGACACGAGCGCGACCAGCAGGAAGATGATGATCGAGAACGCGCTCGTGAGCCCGTAGTCACGGCTCGCGCCGACGAAGGCGACCTTGTACACCATCGAGATCAGGATGTCAGTGGCCCCGACGTTCACGCCGGCCGTGACGTCACGGGGACCGCCGCCGGTGAGCATGTAGATCAGGTTGAAGTTGTTGAAGTTGAACGCGAACGATGAGATCAGCAGCGGCGCGACCGAGACGAGCAGCAGCGGGAGCTTGATCAGCCGGAACACCTGCCAGGGCCTCGCCCCGTCCACGGTCGCGGCCTCCTGGATCTCGGACGGGATCGACTGCAGCGCCCCCGTGCAGACCAGGAACATGTACGGGAAGCCGAGCCAGAGGTTGACGAAGATGATGCTGAACTTGGCCAGCCATTCGTTGGTCAGCCAGGGGATGTCCGCCCCGCCGAAGAGCACCTGGTTCACGAAGCCGAATTGCGGGTTGAGCATGCCCGCCCAGACCAGGGCTGAGAGGAAGGCCGGGAAGGCGTACGGCAGGATCATCACCACCCGGTAGACGTTCCGTCCCCGCATCCGCAGGTCGTTGAAGACGATCGCGAGGAAGAGCCCGAGCCCGAAGGTGGTCAGCACCGAGAGCAAGGCGAAGGCGAAGGTCCACAGGGTGACGCTGATGAGCGGCCCGCGGATGGACTCGGAGCCGAAGGCGTGCACGAAGTTCGCGAAGCCCACCTCGACCTTCCAGCCGGGGAGCAGTTCCTCGCCGCTCGGCGCCACGAAGGAGCCGGTCTTGCCGTTGTCGGCGTAGACGACGCCGGTGCTGCTGTTCGTCATGGTGCCGTCGGCGGCGGAGTAGACAAGGTCGGAGACGTAGAGGTAGGCGCTCGACCCGTCGGGGGTGCGGAGGGACCCGTCGTTCGGGTCGTCCGAGACGGGGACGGAGAGCGCGGCGATGTCCTGCTGCTGGGCGACGATGTCGGCGAAGCGCAGCGACGTGTAGCCGGCGAGGCCGGTGGCCTTTCCCGTGGCATCCGTCGTCGCGTCGGTGACGACCCGGAGGGGGCTCGTCGCCGAGCCGACGCTGATGGTGCCGTCGGGGTCGGTGACGAGGAAGCTGAACTCGCCGGACTGTTCGAGCACGGTGAGGCCGTAGCTCGCGGAGTCGGGAACCCGCTCCTGCGAGGAGACGATGAGTGCGTTGACCGCGTCGGCCTTGGTGCTGTTGTGACCGGTGCCGTAGTTGGTGAAAGCGATGTAGCCGGAGTAGCCGATCACGAAGATCTGGAAGATGAGCAGGAAGATCAGCCCGGGCGCGAGGTACTTGGCCGGGAGCTTCTGGTGGCTGAAGTAGATCCAGTTGACGACCAGGGTCACGAAGGCGACGAGGCCGACGACGACCCAGTCCTGTTTCATGACGAGCACGAAGAGGGCGTAGACGCTGATCGCGTCGACGATGCCGAGAAGCACGATCTTCACCAGGAGCACCTTGACCCCGGCGGAGGCGGCCTCGGCGACCCGGGCGGCCCGCCGGGAGCGTTTCGTCTGCCTCAGCTGCGCCGCGTCCTGCTCGGTGCGTGGTGTGGTCATCGTTGTCCGCCTTCTCGGGTGCAGGTTGTGCTGGTGAGCGGATGCCCGTCCGCGGGGGGCCGGGGACGGGCATCCGTCGTTCTGTGGTGCTGTGGTGCTGTGGTGCTGGTGGTGCTGGTGGTGCTGGTGGTGCTGGTGGTGCTTCGTTACTTGATGGCTGTCTGGATGTCGGCGGTCATCTTCTGCCACAGGGCGACCGGGTCACCCTTCTGGGAAATGATCGCCGCTTCGGTGACACCCCAGAACTGCCAGACCTTGCCCATCTGCGGGATGCTCGGCATCGGGACGGCCGTGGCCGCAACCTTGCCGAAGCCGGCGGTGATCGGGTCTGAGCTGGCCGCCTCGAAGGCCGCGGTGTTGGCCGGGGCCCGGCCGCCGACCTTATAGAGGGCGGTCTGTACCTTTTCGCTGCCGATGTAGTTGACGAGGAACTCATTCGCGGCGAGGGCGTTCTTACTCTTGGCGCTCACGACGAAGCCCTGCACGCCGACGAACGGCTGTGCCGTCTGGCCGCCGGCCGACGGGATCGGGTCGACGGCGACGGTGATGCCTGCCTTCTGGGCGTCCGGGACGTTCCACGGGCCGGTGATCAGGAAGGGCGAGGCTCCCGCGAGGAACTTCTCCTTGGCGATGTCGCTCGTGACGTTCAGGCTCAGGTTGCCTGTCGCGCCCTGGGCGCCGAGCCAGGTCGCGAAGCCCTCGCCACCGGCGTTGCCGATGGACAGGTCGTTCGCGTTGTAGCTGCCGTCGGCGTTGGTGCCGAAGACCGGGGCGCCGAAGGAGGTCTGGAACGGGTACAGGTGGTACGGGTCGGCGTCCGGGCCGAGCTGCACGAGGTACGGGAACTCGGTGCCGGCGGCCTTGCCCGCTGCGACCATGTCGTCATAGGTGGCGGGGGCGGCCGGCGCCAGCGCGGTGTTGCGGAGCAGGGCGATGTTCTCGATGGAGTACGGGACGCCGTAGGTCTTGCCCTCGACGCTCATCGCCGTGACCGCGACCTTCTGGTAGTTGGCGGCGGTGTCGCCGAGTTCGACCGGCTGGACGACGCCGTTGGCGACGAAGTTGCCGAGCCAGTCGTGGGCGGCGATCGTGATGTCCGGGCCCTTGTCGGTGGGAACCTGGGCGATGAACTCGTCCTGGATCTTGGTGAAGTCCTTCTGGACCAGCTTCACCTCGACACCGGTCTCCTGGGTGAAGGCTGCGGCGGCATCCTTGAGCACGGGTGCGCGGTCGGCGTCGACCCAGACGGTCAGGCTTCCAGAGCCGGCGGCGGCCGTGGAGCTCGCTGTCGAGGCGGCCCCTCCGCTTGAACAGCCGGTCAGGGCCAGTGTTGCGGCTGCCAGTACGGCGCCGGCGGCAAGCAGGGCTTTCTTCTTCACCATCATTGGTGTGCCTCTCGTAGAACGAACAAATAAAAGTGCAAGCGTTTACATGTTTAGTCGATCGACTGTTGATTGGCAATTCAAAGCACGATGGTATCTTAAAGTTTGTCGGAATCGTTTAAGCATAGATTTCTGCAAACGCTTTCATCTGGGATTACATGCAGTAAAGTTTTCGTCATGACAGGCTCCGAATGGTGGCGTACCGCCGTTATCTACCAGATCTATCCGCGCTCGTTTGCTGACTCGAACGGCGACGGTATGGGCGACCTCGCCGGCATTACCAGCCGGCTCCCCGCCCTGCGCGATCTCGGCATCGACGCGATCTGGCTTTCACCGTTCTATACGTCGCCCCAGCGCGACGCGGGGTACGACGTGGCCGACTACTGCGACGTCGATCCCCTCTTCGGCACCCTCGACGATTTCGCCACCCTGCAGGCGACGGCGCACGATCTCGGCATCCGGGTCATCGTCGATATCGTGCCCAACCACTCCTCGAACGATCACCCCTGGTTCCAGGCCGCCCTCGCGGCCGGCCCGGGCAGCGAGGAGCGCGGGCACTACATTTTCCGCGACGGCAAGGGTGTCAATGGCCAGCTGCCGCCGAACAACTGGGAATCCGTCTTCGGCGGTCTCGCGTGGACCCGCGTCATGGAGGCCGACGGCACTCCTGGCCAGTGGTACCTGCACCTCTTCGACTCGAGCCAGCCGGACCTCGACTGGCAGAGCCCATGGGTGCGCGCACAGTTCCGCGACGTGCTGCGCTTCTGGCTCGACCGCGGCGCCGACGGTTTCCGGGTCGACGTCGCACACGGCATGATCAAGGCCGCAGGCCTCCCTGACTACATTCCCCCCGCGGACGGCGGCAGCATGGGCGGAGCCACCGCGCTCGAGCCGGGCGTCGTCGCCGAGCCCGCCGCGACCGCCCCGTACTGGGCGCAGCCCGGAGTGCACGAGATCTACCGCGACTGGCGGCTCGTGCTCGACGAGTACCCCGGCGACCGGATCCTGGCCGCCGAGGCCTGGGTCGACCCACTCAGCCACGTCGCCGAGTGGGTTCGCCCCGACGAGATGCACCAGGCCTTCAACTTCGCCTACCTCGAGACCCTCTGGGGCGGCCCCGCCCTCCGCCGCGTCATCGACGATTCCCTCGCCGCGTTCAGCGCGGTCGGGGCGCCGAGCACCTGGGTGCTCTCCAACCACGACGTGGTCAGGCACGCCTCGCGTCTCGCGCTCACGGGCGACAACCTGCAGGGTCACGGCATCGGCCCGAAGACGGTCGGCCTTCCCGATACCGTCGTCGGCCTGCGCCGCGCGCGGGCGGCATCCGCTCTCATGCTCGCCCTGCCCGGCTCGAGCTACCTGTACCAGGGCGAGGAACTCGGCCTGCCCGAGGTCGTCGACCTGCCAGACACCGCTCGCGAGGACCCGACCTGGTTCCGCACCAACGGTGAACGCTATGGCCGGGACGGATGCCGCGTGCCGCTGCCCTGGGTCGGCTCGGCCCCGTCCTACGGTTTCGGCCCGACCGCGGCCAGCTGGTTGCCGCAGCCGGCCATCTGGGGCGAACTCGCCCGCGACGTGCAGGAAGGCGTGCCGACGTCGACCCTCGAGCTCTACAAGCTCGCCCTCCGGCTCCGCAGGGAGCACGGCCTCGGGCTCGGTTCGGTGTCCTGGCTGAACGGGCTCGGTGACGCGGTCGTGGCGTTCACGAACGGCAGCGTGACCGTCGTCGCGAACACGGGGGCGGCATCCGTCACCCTGCCCGCCGGCGAGGTGCTGCTCGCCAGTGAACCTCTCACGGGACGCACCCTGCCCGGCGACACCACGGCCTGGCTGCTCGCCTAGCTCCACCCTCCCTCAGCCGAGGTGTCGCAGATCGATGTTCGCGAACTCACGAAATGCAGGATCAGAACGCCGCTGAGACTCCCCCAGCCTCAACCCGCGCATGGTCCTGCATTTCGCGTCGGCGTCGGCCGGACGCGCGACGCGGTCCAGAGGTGCTCGTCCCTGCGGACGAGGGCGAGGATTCCGGCCTCGACGCGCTCCCGGTCATGCAGCAGCATCTTGTAGCTGATCCGCACGACAAGATACCCGAGCTGAACCAGTTCGAAGTTGCGGCGCCGGTCGTTCTCGAACTCGATTCCGGTATGGAATCCTTCACCGTCGAGTTCGAGCACCAGGCGGTGGCCCACGAGCAGGTCGACCCGGCCGACACCGCGGATCCGGACCTGGGTGCGCACGCGCATCCGCTGGCGCACGCAAAACAACCGGAGCAGCGTCTCAAGCCCGGAATCGCTGCCCCCGTCGACGAGCGCGAGCCGCTTCCGCTGGGCCGGGCTGAGGTTCGCGCGGAGTTCGGCGAGTCCGCCGGGACCGAGTTCGCGGAGGTTGAGCGCGGAGTCGACAGCGACGACCGCGGCATCGCCGGGGTCGCAGAGGAACATCTCCGTGAGGGCGCGGACGAGCGGGTCGCGCGAGCGCCCTGTTCCCGGCGACCGGCTGTAGTGCACGCACACCCGATGCCTCTCCGCCTCGAGCCGTCGAGTGGGGTCGCCGGGGTCTCGCAGCCGGCTCGCCGTCGCGGGGACACGGACGTGCAGCATCCGGTCGGGAAGCAACCAGAGCCCATGCAGCCGCGCGACGGATGCCCCGGTCAGCGTGCCTCCGACCCGCACGGCCCTGACCACATCGGTCGCAGCCTCGGGAACGGCGAACCACCCGTTCCGCACCCGGCGGAGCTCCCCCGATCGCACGGCCCCTTGGACCACAGACCTCGGCACTCCCGCCATTGCGAGGTACCCGTAACTCGCCGCTCCGCCGACCTTCCTGACTACTGCCGCCGCATCCGTCATGGCCCCAGAGTGCCGCGGTGGTGCGTCCCCGCGTCCTCGGGGTCGAGATCTGTGGACAACTCGCCCCGCGAGTCGGCTCCCTGCCGGCGGGAGCGGGTGAAACGCAGGATGAGAAAGCCGTTGAGGCTGCCCCCGCCTCAGTGCGCCTCTCATCCTGCATTCCGCAGGTGGCCCGTGCAGGAGCGACGATAGATCGGGTCCCGGAGTCCAGAACACGCCCCGCCAGGCTCGGCGGGGCGTCATCCCAGCCGACCCGCAGCCCCGAAGTGGGAGGATTGGGGGAGCGGCGCCGATCTGGCGCCTGCAGAAGGAGCACACCGTGACCGCCCCACAGACCGACAGCGTCGCCGGCATCCAGCAGAGCACGGATACCGACCTCGTCGCGCAGGAGAGCACGGATACCGACCTCGTCGTCGAGTCCGGTTCAGGGTCAGGAACCCGGTCTGGGGCTCGCAGAGAGTCACGTGCAGGAGCCTACGACGAGGCACCCGCCTGGACACACGCCGAGATTCAGGCCGAGAGCGACGCCGAGAAGGCGCGCCACCATGAGATCAAGACCGAGCTCACCCGCTTCATGATGTCCTACAAGTTCGCGACCGACGAGATGATGACGAAGATCAACATCCTCAAGGAAGAGTTCGCGTCCATCCACGACTACAGCCCGATCGAGCACGTCAGCTCCCGGATCAAATCGCCGGAGGGGATCCTGAACAAGGCTCTCCGCAAGGGCTGCCCGCTCGACCTCGAGGACATCCGCCGGCAGATCCAGGACATTGCGGGCATCCGGGTCACCTGTAGCTTCATCTCCGACACCTATCGGGTGCTCGACATGCTGACGAGCCAGGAAGACGTCACCGTCCTCGAGGTCAAGGACTACGTCGCCGCCCCCAAGTCGAACGGCTACAAGAGCCTGCATCTGATCGTGGCGATCCCGGTGTTCATGTCCGACCGGGTCGAGCCGGTCACCGTCGAGATCCAGATCCGCACCGTGGCGATGGACTTCTGGGCGAGCCTCGAACACAAGATTTTCTACAAGTACCGCGGCGTCGTGCCGGCGAACCTCGTCGCCGAGCTCAAAGAGGCGGCGGATGTCGCCAATCGCCTGGACGTCCAGATGGAACGCCTGCACAATCAGGTTGTCGCCCTCGAACCCGCGGTGCGGGCAGGGGACGACCTGCTGAGCATCGCCGGACTCACCCCGTTCGCACTGCCGACGAGCCTGCTCGAGGCCATCGATCGCGGCCGCTCGAGCGACGTCACCGACTAGCGCCATAGGGCGCGCGGCGGGCTCTAGTTCGTGTTGGCGCGGAGCCAGACGAGCGGGTCGACGTGGACACCGTCCTTGCCGCCGAGGCGGATCTCGAAGTGCAGGTGCGGGCCGGTGGACATTCCTGTGTTACCGACCTTACCGATGACCTGGCCGACCTTGACGACGTCGCCGGTCTTGAAGAGCATCGAGCCGTGGATCATGTGCGCGTAGACGCTCGAGACGACCTTGCCGTCGATGACGTGGTCGATGATCATGTGCACGCCGAGGCTGCCTTCGCCGTCTTCGGTGTAGCTCACGACGCCGTCGGCGATGGACTGGATCGGGGCGCCGATGCCAGGGTTGAAGTCCTGGCCCTGGTGGTCAGCGGAACAGCCGGCGCAGTTGCGATAACCGAATCGGTCGCCGATGTGCACGCCGACCGCGAAGGGCCACTGGATCGTGCCGTTCGGATTGTTGGTGAAGGTCGCTTCCATGCGGATGCCGCTCGCCGCGGCGACCTCGGCGATCGACTTCGATTCGAAGCCGTCGCGCGTGACGGAAATCGTGTCCGTGCCGCCGTCCATGCTGAGCGTCTGCGCCGGTTCGGCCGGTGAGGTCTGCGTGGAGAGCCGGGCGGCGGCCTGCACGTCGGCCGAGGAGAGCAGCGCTTCGGCGGGAAGCGACGTGGACACGGCCATCAGGGCGACGAAGGCCATGGCGACGACCGTGACGCCCGTTGTGGCGAGGCGGCGCAGCTTCGGTGCCGGCCGCTGGGACGGCGCCTGGACGGCGGGTCGCCGGGTCGGCTGCTTCATCGTGCCGCTGCGGAGGGCCCGTGACGCGGTCCGCGATGCGGTCCGAGACGGGCGGACCGGCTGGCCGGCGTCGTCCAGGGCCCGGATCGCCCCGGCGGCACGGGCGGAGCCGTGGGAGCCGGACTTCACGGCGCGCACCTGGGACCTGGTCGGCAGCGGGATCGATGTGGTCGGCGTCCCGGCCTCCGTCAGGAGCTGGTCGAGGTCGGTCACGGGTGCGTCGGCGGCGGCCGGGGCAGCAATCAGGCGGTCGGTGTCGTTGACCGTCACGGCGGCGAGTTCGGGTTCGGCGAGTTCATCGGCGATGGCCCGCGCAGCGTCGGCGCTGAGTTCGATCGGCCGTGCGGCGTTCGAAACGGCGGGAACGGCCAGCGCGTCGGCTGCTGCGGCGCGGTATGCAGCGGCCAGGGGTGTCGCGGCGAGGCGTTCCTGCTCGCGCAGCTCCCGGCGGGTCAGTGCGGCCGGATGCATGGGCACAGCCTGCTGGACGGGCCGCGCCGGAGCGGAAGAAGCGGTCACTGCCGGGCTTCCAGAGTCACTCGCGGCACGCGCGCGATCACGCGGTGTGGAGGAGTGAGAAGACAAAGTCGGGTGAATTCTTTCGGCGCGGCTGACAGTGGCGAGAGTGGTCGTCTTGGCCTGGCCAAAGTAACGAATCACTACAGGCTAACCCTCGAGGCCCGAATATTCCATTCCTGTGCACGTAATGACACCTCAAAACGGGGTATTTTGCCGTCACTATTGGGGGCGCTGTTTCGGCCGGATTTCCGCTGTCACCCCGGCATCGGCGTACGGCAGGTGGTCGCCGCGTCACTGTTCCTGAGAACTCATGAATTCGCTGAAGAGTGGGGCAAGTATCGGCTCGAAGTCGGCGTACAGGTCGGGTGCCCCTGCGATCAGGAGGTCGATTCCCTCCCGGTCCTCGCCGAAGGCTCCGACGCGCGCGCCGGCCTCGCGGGCGACGAGCGCGCCCGCGGCCTGGTCCCACGGGTTGAGCCCGCGCTCGTAGTAGAGGTCGAGGCGCCCGGCGGCAACGGAACAGAGGTCGAGCGCGGCCGAACCGATCCGGCGGATGTCCCGTACCCGGCCGATGAGGCCGTGCACGACGTTCGCCTGCCGCAGCCGCATGGCCGCCCGGTAGGAGAACCCGGTGCCGACCAGTGCGAGGTTGAGGGGAACGCCGGTGTTGACCTGGAGCCTGCTGCCGTTGAGGTGCGAGCCGCCGCCCGCCGAGGCCGTGAAGAGCTCGCCGAGCGCCGGGTTGAAGACGGCGCCGGCCACGGTCGTCCAGGTTGCCGGGTCGTCGCCCTCTACGACGGCGATGCTGACGCCCCAGGCGGGGATGCCGTAGAGGAAGTTGACCGTGCCGTCGATCGGGTCGACGACCCAGGTCAGGCCGGAGGTGCCGGGGGTCGCCGCGGACTCCTCACCGAAGAAGCCGTCATTCGGCCGCGCCCCGGCGAGCAAAGCCCGGATCAGATTTTCGGTCTCCCGGTCTGCGAAGGTGACGATGTCCTCCGGCGAGGACTTGGACGCGGCGACCTCGACACCCTCGGCGCGGCGCCTCGCCGCCAGCTCCCCAGCGACGAGCGCGGTGTCCTGGGCGAGGCGGAGCAGTTCGGTCGGGGCGGGAGCAGCCATGGTTCCACGGTAGAGGACGCAGGGGAAAGCCGGGATGGAGACGCAAAAACCCCCGGAAACGCAGGGTTTCCGGGGGTATTGGGTGGTGGCAAGTGAGGGATTCGAACCCCCGAAGTCTACGACGGCTGATTTACAGTCAGATCCCTTTGGCCACTTGGGTAACTTGCCATTGCGCACCCGACCATGTGAAACCACCTGACCGGAGACGCTCAGACAGAATACAAGGGAATTGCCCCCGTGCGAAATTGCCTCCAGAACCGTCGGTGACGGCTGACGGATGCGCCCGCTCGATATGATCGCTGAAGGGCCATTTCCCCCTGACTTGTGAGGAGCCGCATGGTCGGCATCGACGACGTCGCCCGCCAGGCGGGCGTGTCCACAGCGACGGTGTCTCGCGCCCTGAGCGGCAACGGGCACGTCTCCCCGGCCACCCGGCTCCGGGTCGAGACCGTTGCGGGAGAACTCGGCTACGTCGTGTCCTCGAACGCCTCGAGCCTCGCATCCGGTCGCATGAAGAATATCGGCGTCGTCGTGCCGTTCCTCGACCGCTGGTTCTTCTCCAACGTCGTCGAGGGCGCGCAAAAGGCGCTGCTCCGCGGTGGCTACGACCTCACCCTCTACAGCCTCGCCGGCGACGACGACGAACGCCGCAGCGTATTCGAGCACTTCCTGCTGCGCCAAAGAGTGGATGCCGTCATTGCGGTCTCCCTCGAACTGAGCCCGGACGAGGTGGCCCGGTTGCACGCGCTCGAGAAACCGCTCGTCGGCATCGGCGGCCCGATCCCCGGGGTGCGAACCCTCACGATCGACGATGTCGCCGTCGCCCGCCTCGCGACCGAGCACCTCTTGGCGCTCGGGCACACCCGGATCGCGCATATCGGCGGCAACCTCGAGCTCGACCTCGACTTCCACCTGCCGACGAACCGGCGGCTCGGCTACGAGCTCGCGCTGACCGGCGCGGGCATCACGCCGACGCCTGCCCTGTTCCAGGCGGCGGACTTCACGGTCCGCGGGGGGTACCAGGCCGCCAAGCAGTTGCTCGGCAACCCGCACGAGCGGCCCAGTGCGATCTTCGCCGCGTCGGACGAGATGGCGATCGGCAGCATTTTAGCCGCGCGCGACCTCGGGCTGGTCGTGCCGCGGGACGTGTCCGTGGTCGGAACGGACGACCACGACCTCGCCGACTTCTTCGGGCTGACCACGATCGCCCAGTTCCCGCAGTGGCAGGGCGAGAAGGCCGTCGAGATCCTGCTCGATGAGCTGCAGCCGGGAAAGCACCACCCCGTCGGACTAGACACCGCCATCCCGTTCGAGCTGATGGTGCGGTCGAGTACCGCCCGCCCGGCCCAGGACTGAACCGGACGGGCAGCACCCCCGGGCATCAGCCCTGGGGCGGGGTACCGCCGCTGAAGCCGCTCCCCGACGGCGGGCCGCCCTGGAAGTCCGAGCTGCTTCCGCTGCTCGAACCACCGAGGTCGGTGAGGCTCGAACTCGTGTCGGCCGCCGTGCCCGCGATCGCGGCGCTCAGGTCGGCGAGGATCACGACGTCTCCGGCAGCGAGCCCGGAGTCGATCTCGGTGAGCTCGGTGCCTACGGCGCCGACCTTGACGGCCGTCGACGTGGAGACCTCGGCGACGAGCAGGTCGACGGTGTATGCCGACCCGTCGCGGTGCACGGCCGATGTCGGCACGGTGAGCACGGCATCCGTGCTCACGATCGCCACCGTGACGTGAGCGGATGCGCCCGTCAGGATCTTCGCGTCTGTCGCGTCCACGGCGATCGTGACCGCATACTTGGGCGTCGACGAGGTGGACACGTTGAGGATCCCGATGGAGCTGACGGTTCCGGTCAGCTTGGTTCCCGTCGTGGATAGTTCGATCGTCGAGGTTTGGCCGACCTTGAGGCTCGCGACGCTCGCGAGGGACACGGTCGAGTCGACGACGTAGCCGTCGGTGCCGAGGATCGTGACCACGGCGGTGCTCGACGCCGCGGAGACGGTGTCGCCCGCGACGATCGCGACCGCAGCAACGGTTCCGGCGTACGGAGCCGTGAGGGTGGCAAGGGTGGCCTGCTTCTGGGCGATGGCGAGCTGCGCCTCTGCGGCGGCGATGTCGGCCCGGTCGGCCACGATCGTCTCGCCGGAGGCGACCGTTGTCGTCGCCGTTGACCCCGTGCCCGTGCCGGACGCAGTTCCGGTTGTTCCGGTTGTTCCGGTGGCGGACGTTGTGCCCGTCGTGGTCCCGGAGGCGGTGCCGGTGGTTGCGGCAGAGGAACCCGTTGTCGTGCCGGTCGTGCCGATGCTGGTTCCGGTTGTCCCAGCGGCCCCGGTTGAGCTGCCGGCCGTGCCGGCCGTGCCAGTCGTTGTCGCGGCGTTCGCGGCCATGACGGCGTCGGTGAGGCCGGTGACGGCGGTGTTCAGCGCGGTTACCAGGGTCAGCACGTCATGCTGGGCCGTGTCGGCGGTCTGCTGGCCGGCGAGGACTGCGGTGATCGCGGTCTGGCACGCGGCCAGGTCCGCCTTCGCGGTCGCGAGTCGCTCGGCGGTCGTCGTCGACGGGGTTGCCGAGGCCGTCGGCGTTGGTGTCGCCGTGTCGGTCGGGGTGGGCGAGGCGGTATCGGTCGGGACGGCCGTGGTCTCAGTCGAGTCGGTGGTGGTCGTGCCGGTCGTCGCGGCATCGTCGAGTGCCGCGTCGATGAACGGTTTGCAGGTCTCGTCAGTCGAGGCCATCGTCGCGTCGCTCGCGGCGAGCGCGGCCTGGGCGTCGGTATATTTCGCGAGGAGCGCGGCTTGGGCGGCGGTGACGGCGGTCACGGCCGCCGTCACCGCCGCGTTGGGAACGGTCGAGGTTGAGCCGGTCGACCCTGAGGACCCGGCCGTCGTGCCCGTTTCGGTGCCGGCGGTCGTTCCGGACGACGTTCCCGATGCCGGACCGGTCGACGCGGACCCGGCCGACCCGGTCGAAGCGGTCGAAGCGGTCGAAGCGGTCGACGACGTCGTCGTGGTCGCGGTGGCGGTCTGGGAATCGAGGTCGTCCGTGAGGGTCTGCTCAGCTGCCGTGACGGTCTCCTCCGCCTTCGTGACCGCTGCGGCCAGGTCGGTCGCGTCGAGCGTCGCGAGGGTCTGCCCTGCTGTCACGGTGGCCCCGACGGCGACATCGACCGTCGCGACTTTCCCGCCGACGGAGAAGGAGGCATCCTTCCGGCTCGTCGGCGCGACGGTTCCGGTCAGGGCGAGCGACTGGCTGACCGTCCCCATCGCGGCCTCGACAGTACGGAAGTCGCCGCTGTCGGTGCGGTTCATGGCGTACACGACACCGCCGCCCGAAGCGCACAGCACGGCAGTGACCGCGCCGAGAGCGATCAGTCGTCGGCGGCGCTTTGCGATGACCTTGGCCGACCGTACCGCTTTGAGGGATTTCTCGGTCGTTGGCGCGTCCCCGGATGCGGTCAGCGTCGCGAGAGACGTTGTCGCCGGAGCCGGCCCCTCGTTCCGGGCGTTGAGTTCGGCGCGCGCCGACGAGTTCGACAGCGCTGCGGCTGCAGCTGCAGCTGCAGCTGCGGTTGCCTCGGCGCGGGTCGCCCGGCGGGAAGCGCCGAAGGGAGTCCTACTCATTGGAGGTGCTCCCGCTCGGGCGGTTGCCCCCGCCGAAGCCCGACCGCGAGACGCAGCCGTCCGCGGTGGCGGTCGAGATCTTCAGGGCGGTCGCAGCGAAGCCGCCGCTCGTGTCCGATGCGCCGGTCGCCACGGCGCATGCGCCGACGACGAGGGCGCTCGAGTCGGAGGCGACCGTATTGAGGTACGTGGTCGTGCCCGCGACGGTGACCTCGGTCGAGGTCGTGTCCGTGCTGCCCATGCCTGCGGCGTCGATGGTGATCGAGTCAGCGGCAACGGCGGTCACGAGTCCGCTCACCGGGAAGCCGCCGTTCATCCCGCCTGGGGCTCCGGTGGATCCGTCGGTCGGCATGCCGGTCCGTGCGGTCCCGTCCGGGGCTCCGGTCGGCATCGTGCCGCCGGCTCCGCCGGTGCCGCCACCGCGGTTGCCCGTTGTGCAGGCCCCGTCCACTGCGTCGGTCACGGTGACGCTCGTCGCCGCGGTGGCCACGGTCGTTCCGCTCGCCGCAGTGGAGCCGGAGACGCTGACGCAGCGGCCGAGCGAGACATCCGTCAGGGCGCCCGTCACGGTCGCGGTGATCGTCGTCGCTGCAGTGTACGAAACCGCCGTCTGGGCGCTGGAGTCCTGCACCTGGAGGACGCCGGCTGCGACGGAGGCGATGGTGCCATTGATGCCCCCACCTCCCTGCGTCCCCGGCGACGCCGCCGGGGCTGCCGACGCGGCTGGAACCGCGGCCGTGCTCGCTCCCGCGGCACATCCAGTCAGCAGGAGCACTCCGCCGAGGGCGAGGAGAACACCGAAGTTGGTGGCGAAACGGGTGGCGGGTCGGATGCGGGTCATGTGGTCTCCAATGGCTGTGAAGCGTGGTGTGAAGCGGATGCCGGTGGCGGGGTGTGCCCGCCGGACGGGGAGTTGAGTGCGTGGGTTCGACTGCGCATGACTACTCGCTCCTGAGCGCGTCGATCGGCGCGAGCCTGGCCGCCCGGGTGGCGGGGTAGACCCCGAAGACGATGCCGATGGCGATCGCCACGCCGATGGACAGTCCTACCGCAAGCGGGGACACAACGATCGAGCTGCCGATCACGGCGGGCAGGGTCAGGGCCGCGACGACGCCGATCACGGCGCCGAGAATTCCACCGGAGAGTCCGAGGATGGCCGCCTCGATCAGGAACTGGCGCCGGATCGCCCACGGCGGGGCACCGAGCGCCTTCCGGAGGCCGATCTCCCTGGTCCGTTCGGAGACCGAGACCAGCATGATGTTCATCACGCCGATTCCCCCCACGAGGAGAGACAGCCCGGCGACCCCGGTGAGCAGGACGGTCAGGGTCTGGTAGACCGCGGTCGCCGTGCTGACCAGGGCGTCCTGGCTGCTGATCGTGAAGTCGGCATCCGCGCTCGCGGTGATCGAGTGCAGGTTCAGCAGCAGGGTGTCTGCCTCCTGATAGGCGGCTGACAACTGGGAGTCGGAGGCCGCCTGCAGGTAGATCGTGGATACCGCGTTGCTCGAGGTGCCCCCGACGAGGTCGGTCGCCGCCGTCGAGAACGGCACGATCGCGATGTCGTCGAGGTTGCTCGAAGAGTCAGATCCCGCCGTTGCCAGCACGCCGATCACCAGGAACGACCGGTCGCTGATCACGACGCTCTGGCCGACAACGTTCTGGGTGCCGAAAAGCTCCTTGGCGGTCTCCGAGCCGAGCACGACGACGGCTGCGGACGCATCCGCCTGAGCCTGGGTGAAGAAGACGCCCCTGGCGAGAGTGCGCTGGCGCACGTTCGTCCACGCGGTCGTCGTGCCCGTGACCGTCGTCGTCCAGTTGGTGCTGTTGGCAGTGAGCGACAGCGAGGTCTTGCTCTCCGGGGCCACGCCTGAGATGTCCGGTCCATTCACCGAGGAGGTGAGTGCCTCGGCGTCGGCGATGGTCAGGGTGGCGCTCGTGCCGAAGCCGCCGCGGGTTCCCGTGGTGCTCGTCGCGCTGCCAGGGGCGACGATCAGCAGGTTGCTGCCGAGCGAGCTGATCTTGGCACTGACGTCCTGCTGCGTGCCGAGCCCGAGGCCGACGGTGAGGATGACTGCGGCGATGCCGATCAGGATGCCGAGGATCGTGAGCATCGAGCGCAGTGCGTGCGTGTAGACGGCGCTCCAGCTGGTGCGGAAACTCTCCATCCAGCTCATGATGCGTTCACCTCGTCGCGGACGACGGCGCCGTCCTTCACCCAGACGATCCGGCGGGCACGTTGCGCGACCTCGAGCTCGTGAGTGATCAGCACGATCGTGCGACCGAGCGCGTTGAGCTCGTCGAAGAGGTCGAGAACGTCCCTGGTCGAGACGGAGTCCAGGTTGCCGGTCGGTTCGTCGGCGAGGATCATGGTCGGTTCCCCGACGAGGGCCCGGGCGACGGCGACGCGTTGTTGCTGGCCACCGCTCATCTCGCCCGGCTTGTTGTCGAGGCGGTCGCCGAGGCCGACACGTTCGAGCGCCCGGCTGGCCCGCTTTCTTCGTTCCTCGCGGGGTACGTGCCCATAGACGAGCGGAAGTTCCACGTTCCGCCAGGCGGCCATCGAGGAGAGCAGATTGAAGCCCTGGAACACGAACCCGATTTGTTCGTTGCGCACGGTGGCGAGTTCGATCTCGTCGAGCTCCTCGACGTCGGTGCCGCCGAGACGGTACTGGCCACGGGTCAGCGTGTCGAGGCAGCCGAGGATGTTCATGATCGTGGATTTCCCGGAGCCGGATGGCCCCATGATGGCGACGTATTCACCCTCGTGGATGGCGAGGTTGATGCCTTTCAGCGCCTCGAACTCGATGGTGCCTGACTTGTAGGTCTTGCCGGCGTCGATGAGCTCGATGACGGGACCCGCGGCATCCGCTGCGAGGACCCCAGGGCTGTCGGGGAGGGGGGCGAGTGTGCGCATCGGTGACTCAACCACCGTTCGTCCCCGTCCCTGTTCCCGGGAAGGTTCCGCCGCCGGGCGCGCCGGTCGGCCGGGTGCCGGTGCCACGTTGGGTGGTCGATCCGCTGTTGCCGGAGCCCGGCGTGAAGGTGACGACGACGACTTCGTCGCCCTCCGCGACCCCGGTGAGGATCTCGGTGACGCTGCCGACAGTTTCACCCACAGTTACGGTCTTCGCCACCGCGGCGCCCGCGGCGTCGAGGGTGGAGACGGTCGAGACGCCGTTCGCGGTCGTGACAGCGGCGCTCGGGACCGTGAGCACGTTCGTGCGGCGCTCGTAGACGATCTTGGCCGTGACGGCGACACCGTCGTAGAGGCCGGCGGGTGTGCCCGTGACGGCGACGACGACGGGGTAGGTGACCGCGCCAGAGGTCGCGGACGGCAGGATGCCGACCGACTGGACCGTGCCGAAGAATGCCGTGCCATCGGCGAGTGACAACTCGACCTGGTCGTTGATGGCGACGTTCGCAATGGACGACTCGCCGATCGCGAGGGCGAGCGACCACGAGGAGGTGCCGACGATGGTGAAGTCCGCAATGCTCGTCGTTGACGTTGACGTTGACGTTGACGATGACGCCGAGGCGGTCGAGGCAGTCGTGGCTCCCCCGGCCCCTGAACTGCCCGAGCTGCCCGAGCTGCCCGAGCTGCCCGAGGAGATCACGTCGCCGACGGCGACGTTGACCGCGGTGACGAGGCCGGCGGCGGGTGCGGTGAGGGTAGCACCGCTGACCGCGGCCTGCGCGGTCACGACGGCGGCTTCGTCGACCGCGACGGACGCCGTCTGGGCCGCGATCTGAGCGACCGCTGCGGCGGTGCCATCGCTCTCACTCACGCTCGTGGCCAGTTTCGCCTTCGCGGTCGCGAGCGTCGCTTGCGCTTCGAGCACGGCGGCATCGAGGCTGAGCGTGTCGACGGTTGCGAGCACCTCGCCAGCGGTCACGGTGGTCCCCGCGACGACCGGCACGGCCGTGACGGTACCGGACACGGCGAATCTGACCGAGTCGTTCACGGTCGGGGTCGCGGTGCCGTCGCTGTCGACGGTCTTCTGCATGGTCGTGAGGCTCGCTGCGGTGGTAATGGGCGCGGCGACCGTGGTCTTGTTACCCGCGGGAACGGCGAAATCGAACCAGTAGATGCTGCCGCCCGCGAGGGCGAGCACGATGACGCCGGCAACCACCCAGATTCGTGGGCGGATGTGCGTGAGAAACTGTGGCCGTTTCATGGTCTCCTCGATAGCTCGTGTACGGCTTCTGACTGCCGCGTCCGCAACGGTACGCAGCAGGGCTATGGCCGCGGCCTCCAGCGGCTATCAGTTCCCGATGAGCCCGGCAGGCGCGGGGCGTGAGCCGGCGTAGGGATGCCGGACGAAGCATCCGCCGATAACATTGCTGTCATGGCAGACTCAACGTTCGACATCGTCAGCAAGGTCGACCCGATGGAGGTCGACAACGCCCTCAACCAGGCCCACAAGGAAGTCGCGCAGCGCTACGACTTCAAGAATGTCGGCGCCTCGATCGAGATGAGCGGCGAGAAGGTGCTCATGAAGGCGAACTCAGAGGAGCGGGTCAAGGCGATCCTCGAGGTCTTCGAGTCCAAGCTCATCAAGCGCGGCATCTCGCTGCGCAGCCTCGACGCCGGCGACCCGTACGCCTCCGGCAAGGAATTCCGGATCGAGGCCTCGATGAAGGCCGGCATCGACCAGGAGAACGCGAAGAAGATCGGCAAGATCATCCGCGACGAGGGCCCCAAGGGTGTCAAGAGCCAGATCCAGGGCGATGAGCTGCGCGTGAGTTCGAAGAGCCGCGACGACCTGCAGGCCACGATGGCGCTACTCAAGGGCAAGGACCTCGACGTCGCGCTCCAGTTCGTCAACTTCCGGTAAGCATCCGCTCCTTGCATCAACGGATGCCGCAACTGTTGCCGATGCCGACATTCGCGCCTGTTCCACGGGCCACAGGTGTCCGTTTTGGGAACAGTTGCCGCAGCGGCGCTAGGCTCGCATCACATTACCGCCACGCGAAGGAGCGTCATGATCGATCGAGCCCGGTTAGCCGACCTGCATGCGCGTGAGCTGGCGGTGTTCGCGGAGCGGAACCCGCGCTCGGCCGCGGCATACGAGAATGCGACGCACCTGTTCGGCAAGGTCCCGATGACCTGGATGAACAAGAAGGCCGGCGGGTTCCCTCTCTACTTCGCATCCGCCCGCGGCAACCGGCTGACCGACATCGACGGCCACGAGTACCTCGACTTCGCCCTCGGCGACACCGGCGCGATGGCCGGGCACTCGCCTGCGGCGGTCGTCGACGCGATCGGGCGGCGAATCTTCGAGCAGGGCGGCCTCACCACCATGCTGCCGACCGAGGACGCCGAGTGGGTCGGCGCGGAGCTGACCCGTCGCTTCGGCGTCGACCGGTGGAGCTTCGCGCTCACCGCGACGGACGCGAACCGGTGGGCGATCCGCCTCGTGCGGGCGCTGACCGACCGGTCGAAGATCCTCTTCCACAGCTACTGCTACCACGGCAGCGTCGACGAGTCCCTGATCGTGGTGGGGCCCGATGGCGAGGGCATGAACCGACCGGGCAACGTCGGCGCGCCCGTCGACGTGACCGAGACGAGCCGGGTGGCCGAGTTCAACGACCTCGATGGCCTCGAGGAACAGTTGCGGCACGGCGACGTCGCCGCCGTGCTGATCGAACCGGCCCTGACCAATATCGGCATCGTGCTGCCGGACCCCGGTTACCATGAGGGCGTCCGGGCGCTCACCCGCCAGTACGGCGCGCTCCTCATCATCGACGAGACGCACACCTTCTCCGCGGGACCCGGCGGGGCGACGGCGGCCTGGGACCTCGACCCCGACATCGTCGTGATCGGCAAGGCCATCGGCGGCGGCGTGCCGAGCGGCGCGTACGGGCTCTCGGCCGAGCTCGCCGACCGGGCCCTCTCCCGCACCGACCTCGACCTCGTGGACATGGGCGGCGTCGGCGGCACCCTCGCCGGCAGCCCGCTCTCCGTCGCCGCGATGCGGGCGACCCTCGAGCACGTGCTCACCGAAGCCGCCTTCGAGGGCATGCTCGAGACCGCGGGCAGGTACACCGCGGGCATCCAGCGCATCCTCGACGAGAACGACCTGCCGTGGTCGATCAACCAGCTCGGCGCCCGCGCCGAGTACCGCTTCGCGAAGCCGTACCCGCGCACCGGAACCGAGTCGAACGCGGCAGCGGATGCCGAGCTCGAGGATTTCCTGCATCTCTACCTGGTCAACCGGGGCATCCTCTTGACGCCGTTCCACAACATGGCGCTGATGAGCCCGGACACCACGGCTGCGGACGTCGACGCCCACCTCGCCGTGTTCGACGAGGCGGTGCGGGAACTCCTCGCCTCCTGAGCGCTTGCCCCTGACGAATTCGACGGAGTTTTTGGGTTCTGAACCGGTTTACCCGGCTTCCCACGTGCGTTTTCGGTAAAAACTCCGTCGAATTGGTTCGGGGCTAAACGGCGACCGGAGCTGCGGGGGCTGAGGCTCGGGAGATGGCGACCATCTCGTCGCGGGGCACGAGCTTGATCCGCACCCGGCCCTCGGCCCCGCCGAGCGCTTGCTCGTGCTGGTCGAGGCGGTGCCAGCCGTCGAGGTTCGTGTACTCGACGCCGCGTTCCTCGAGGAGCGCGACGATGCTCTCCTCCGACGGGGATTCCGGCCGCCACCAGTTGCCGAGATCGTTGATCAGGTGCCGCACGGTCTCCATCGCGTCGGACTTGGTGTGCCCGATCAGGCCGACCGGCCCGCGCTTGATCCACCCGGTCGCGTACACGCCGTAGAGCTGCTGGTTGGCGCTGCCCGCACCCGACGACGGGTCGCCCTTGGAGAGCACCTGCCCCTCGCGGTTCGGGATCACGCCGTGCTTCTTGTCGAACGGCACCCCGGGCAGCGGCGAGCCGAAGTACCCGACCGCGCGGTACACGGCCTGCACCGGCAGCTCGCGGATCTCCCCCGTGCCCACAACTCCGCCCTGGCCGTCCGGCGCGGTGCGTTCGTAGCGGATGCCGCCGACCCGGCCGGTGCCGTCATCGATCAGTTCGAGGGGCTTGGCGAAGAAGTGCAGGTGCAGCCGGCGGCTCGCGCCCGCCTGCGGATCCTCGGCGAGCTTGTGGGCGCGTTCGCGCCATTTGCCAAGCACCTTGTCGATGACGAACACCTGCTTGTTGCTCGCAACGGCGGCGCGCGCGGCGTCGTCGTAGTCGAAGTCCTCGTCGTAGACGACGATGTCGACGTCGGGCAGTTCGCCGAGCTCACGCAGTTCGAGGGGCGTGAACTTCACGGATGTCGGTCCGCGGCGCCCGAAGATGTGCACGTCGGTGACGGGTGAGGCCTTGAGCCCGTCGTAGACGTTCGCCGGGATCTCGGTGGGCAGCAGGTCGTCCGCGTGCTTGGCGAGGATGCGCGCCACGTCGAGGGCCACGTTTCCGTTGCCGATCACGGCGACCTGCTTCGCCTCGAGCGGCCAGATGCGCGGGTAGTCGGGGTGACCGTCGAACCAGCTCACGAACTTGGCGGCGCCGTAGGAGCCGACGAGGTCGATGCCGGGGATCCTGAGGTCGGCGTCGCGCACGGCGCCGGTCGCGAAGATGACCGCGTTGTAGTGCTTCCTGAGGTCGTCGAGCGTGATGTCGACCCCGAAGCGCACATTGCCGAAGATGCGGATGTCGCCGCGGTCGAGCACGTCGCGCAGCGCGGTGATGATGCCCTTAATCCGGGGGTGGTCCGGCGCGACGCCGTAGCGTACGAGCCCGTACGGCGCGGGGAGGTGGTCGAACAGGTCGATCGAGACCTCGAAGTTGCGTTCCGCCTTGAGCAGGATGTCCGCGGCGTAGATGCCGGCTGGCCCTGCCCCGACGATCGCCAGGCGCAGCTTCGCGGGTTGCTGGTCGGTGGGGCGCTTCTCGGTCATGACGACCTTTCTAACTTGAACGCTCGACGATCGTGTCGGCGAATCGGGTCAGCGCCTTCTTGACGGACCCGTCGGGCAGGGGAGCGAGGGAAGCAACGGCGTCGTGTGCCCAGCCGTGGGCCTCTGACAGGGTCTGCGCGGTCACCTCGTGGTCGCGCAGCGCGGAAATTGCGGAGTCGGCCGCCTCCGACCGGGTGCCTTGGCTGCTCATGACGTCCCGCTCGAGCCGCTCGAGCAGGGCTGCGGATGCCGGCTCGTCGGCGGCGCGCTCGCGGAGCCTGAGCAGGGGCAGGGTGGCGACCCCGGCACGCAGATCGGTACCTGGCACCTTCCCGGTCGCCTCGGGTTGCGAGGACAGGTCAAGAACGTCGTCGATGAGCTGGAACGCGACGCCGATCTTCTCGCCGAAGCTCACGAGCGGCTGTTCGAATTCGTCGGGCGCATCCGAGAAGATGATGCCGGCCTGAGCCGCTGCCGCGATGAGCGAACCGGTTTTGTCCGCGAGCACCGAGATGTAGTGCTCGATCGGGTCGTCGCCCGCGTGCGGGCCGACGGTCTCGTGCAGCTGCCCCATGACGAGGCGTTCGAAGGTATCGGCCTGCAGGCGGATGGCCCGCTCGCCGAGCTTGGCCATCAGCTGGCTCGCCCTGGCGAACAATAGGTCGCCTGTGAGGATCGCGATCGAGTTTCCCCAGACCGTCTGGGCGCTCGGGACGCCGCGGCGCTGGCCGGAGTCGTCCATGACGTCGTCGTGGTAGAGCGAGGCAAGGTGGGTGATCTCGATGGCCGTCGACGCGGTCACGACGTCGGTGATCCCGCCGCTGCCGAGGTGGGCGGTGAGGAGGGCAAGCATCGGGCGAACCCGCTTGCCGCCGGCTTCGAGCAGGTACCGTGTCGTGACGCTTGCGATCTCGTCGGCGAAGACGATCTCGGCGAAGAGGCTCGCCTCGACCCGCTCGAGACCGGCGTCGATTCCGGCGGCCAGGCCCCGGTCATCCGCTGTCGAGAAAATTCGATCGCTGAGGCCGATCTGGCTCGTCACGGAGGAGCCGCGCCGGAACAGGGGAAGACTCGGTTTCACTCTGACAGCCTATCCATTGGGTGGGGGAGTTTCAGTCGGCGGGGACTGCCGCAGGGGCGGCCTTGACACCGCGGTGCAGTGCCACGATTCCGAGGGTGAGGTTCTTGTAGGCGACGGACTCGTACCCGGCTTCGCGGAGCCATCCGCTCAGCACGGGCTGGGTCGGCCACGCGGCGATCGATTCGCCGAGATAGTCGTACGCCTCGGCGTTCGAGGAGGCGAGCTTGACGACCCGGGGCATCACCTGGTTGAGGTAGGCGAAATAAGCGCTGCGGATGACCGGGTTCGGCGGGGTGGAGAACTCGCAGATGACGACCCTGCCGCCGGGCTTGGTGACGCGGAAGAACTCGGCGAGCGCCTTGCGTGGTTCCACGACGTTGCGGAGGCCGAAGGAGATCGTGACGGCGTCGAATTCGTCGTCGGCGAAGGGCAGCGCCGTGGCATCGGCCTGGACGAACTCGACGAGCGGGTTTCCGGCCTGGCGTTCCCGGCCGACCTGGATCATCCCGGCGGAGAAGTCGGCGGCGACGACGTGAGCGCCGGTGTGGGTCAGCGCGACGCTCGAGGTGCCGGTGCCCGCGGCGATGTCGAGGATGCGCTCGCCGGCCTGGGGGTTGACGGCGCGGGTCGCCTGGAGCCGCCACAAGGCGGCGTTTCCGACCGAGAGCACCGCGTTCGTGCGGTCGTAATGCGTCGACACCTGATCGAACATGGCCGCGACCTGCTCCGGCTGCTTACTGAGGTCTGCTCTGTTCACTCCAACAGTCTAGGTTGCCGTTCCCCGGTGATCCTGCGAAGCCGGTGATAGCGGCATTCTGGCGTCCGGGAAGCCGGTCGTCGTGGCGGCTGGCATAGGCTGGGCACGTGAATGTGCAGGCCCTAACGGTTGAAACCACTCCCATTGCCGACATTCGACAACTGGTCCTTCTCCTCGACGCCCAGAAGCCGCTGCTCTGGATGCGCCGCAACCAGGGCCTCGCCGGCCTCGGCTCGGCGCTGCGGCTCGAATTCTCGGGCCAGACCCGCATGACGGATGCCGCGAGCGCGTGGCGGGACGTCGTCGCCGCTGCGACGGTGACCGATCCGCTCGCGCGAACGGGCACCGGCCTGCTGGCGTTCGGAACCTTCGCCTTTGACGATGAATCCGCCGAGACGAGCGTGCTGCTCGTTCCGGAGGTCATCGTCGGACGTGAGGACGGTCTCTGCTGGGTCACCAGGATCTGGCCGACCGGCGGCACCCCTCCGGAAATTCCGGTTGCGCTGCATCCGCTGGGCACGGAGTACCGGATCTCGCTTCTCTCGGGCACGCTGCGGCCCGAGGCCTATAAGGCGGCCGTCGATGAGGCGGTCGTGCGTCTCACCGCCGGGGAGGTGAACAAGGTCGTGCTCGCCCGCGACCTCCGCGGCCACCTTCCGGCGAAGTCGGACCTGCGCCGCACGATCAGCGAACTCGCCCTCGGCTACCCGGACTGCTGGACCTACGCCGTCGACGGACTCGTCGGGTCGAGCCCCGAAACCCTGATCCGCGCCGACCACGGCGAAGTCAACGCCCGGGTGCTCGCCGGGACCGTCTCGCGCGGCGCCGACGCCGCAGCGGACCTCGAGGCCGCCGCCGCGCTCGCGACAAGCGCGAAGGACGGCGACGAACATGCCTTCGCGGTGCAGAGCGTGCTCGCC
The DNA here is from genome assembly GCF_035984545.1 of Cryobacterium sp. GrIS_2_6. NCBI lineage: Bacteria > Bacillati > Actinomycetota > Actinomycetes > Micrococcales > Microbacteriaceae > Cryobacterium > Cryobacterium sp. GrIS_2_6. The sequence continues at coordinate 3,678,860 of NZ_JAXCHP010000001.1, read as the reverse complement.
TCACTGCGCCCGCATACCTCGCACCTGCTCACGAGCGAGCTGCCGTTCACGGTCAAGCTCCCGAACCTGTGGCATCTCGCGACGGATGTCGAGGGAACCCTCTCCGACGGATCGACCTCCCTCGACCTCATCGCCGCCATGCACCCGACGGCGGCGGTCGCGGGAACGCCGACGCAGGCAGCGCTTGCGCTCATCCGCGAGCTCGAGCCCTTCGACCGCGGCCGGTATGCCGGGCCGGTCGGCTGGGTCGGCGCGGACGGCGACGGCGAATGGGCGATCGCGCTGCGCTGCGCCCAGGTGACTCCCGGCGGCGACGTCACTGCATACGCCGGCTGCGGCATCGTGCTCGGTTCAGAGCCCGACCGCGAGCTCGCCGAGACCCGGATGAAGTTCCGTCCCATCGTCGAGGCCTTCGGCTAGCTCCCGCCCCGGCCCCAGCCCCTCCCCCCAGAGCCCCTCCCCCTCCCGCGAAAGCGGGTGAATCGTCGGTTTGAACGCGGCAAACCGACGATTCACCCGCTTTCGCGGAGGCTGCAGGGGGGGTGAGGCGCGGGTCAGGTGGCGGCGAGGCGCAGCTTTTCGGCGGCGACGTCGAAGGAAGCGGGCGGCCAGTCGAGGTTCAGACGCTCGAGGGCGTCGATCAGCAGGTGCTGCACGGCGAGGCGCGCGTACCACTTCTTGCCCGCGGGAACGACGAACCACGGCGCGTCGGGTGTCGAGGTGCGTTCGAGGGCGAGCTGGTATGCCGTCTGGTAGTCGGCCCAGCGCATCCGCTCGTCGACGTCGCCCGGGTTGTACTTCCAGTGCTTGTCCGGGCGCTCGAGGCGCTCGAGCAGCCGCTCCTTCTGGTCGGCCGAGCTGATCTGCAGCATGACCTTGACGATCGTGGTTCCGTCGTCGACGAGGTCCTGCTCGAACCGGCGGATCTGCCCGTACCTGGCCTCGATCTCCTCGGCGGGGGCGAGCTCGTGGACGCGCGCGATCAGCACATCCTCGTAGTGCGAGCGGTCGAAGACCCCGATCAGGCCCCGTCCCGGCACGCGGCTCCGCACCCGCCAGAGGAAGTCGTGCGCGCGTTCTTCCGCTGTCGGTGCCTTGAACGCGGTGAGGCGCACACCCTGGGGGTCGACGGACCCGACGACGTGCCGCACGATGCCGCCCTTGCCCGCGGTGTCCATGGCCTGCAGCACGAGGAGTACCTTGCGACCACCGCCGTCGTCGGCGGAAGCCCGGCTATTGGCGTAGAGCTTCTCCTGAAGCGAATCGAGCAGACCCACGCCCGAGGCGAGCGCCTCGTCGGCCTTCTTCTTCACGACCCCGTCGAAGCCGGGCGTCGCGTCGGGGTCGACGGAGGCGAGTCGGAATCCGGGGCCGACGCGGAGCTTCTCGATCGGGTCGGAATCCCAGAACTTTCGGTTGAGTCCGCTCATGATGCACCCTTCGTCGGAAACTGCAGGAAACAGACACTCTCCACCCGGACCCGCGCGGGGCCCCGCAGAAAATCTAGCGCGTGAGCGGCACCTCGAGCAGGCTCGGTCCGAGCGGCGGCGCGGTCAGCGCCCGCTCGAGCTCGCTGCGGGTCGCCGCCCGGTCGTATTCCCAGCCGTACGCTGCGGCGAGCGCGGAGAGGTCGACACCCTGCGGCGTGTAGAGCACCCTGCTGATCAGGTCGTCGGGGGCGGATGCCGCGACCTCGAGGCCGTCGAAAATGGTTCCGCCGCCGTCGTTGCCGACGATGACCTGCAGCCGCGCCCGCGCCTCGCCCGGGACCAGGAGCATCGATCCCGCGTCGTGCAACAGGGCGAGGTCGCCGAGGAGCAGGCGGGTCGTGCCGGTCGAGCGCGGCTCGCTGTCAGCCTGGAACGCCTGGCTCGCGAGCGCGATACCCGTCGCGGTCGCGATCGTGCCGTCGATGCCCGCGAGGCCGCGGTTCGAGTGCACGGTGATCTTCTTGCCCGGCACCCGTCGGTCCGCCTCGCGGATCAACCGGGACGCACCGAGCACCAGCCGGTCGTGCGGCCAGGAGGCCCGCCAGACGGCGTCGACGAGCATGCTCCGGGTGACGGGAGCGCGGAGGGCGGCGAATTCGGCGCGCGTCATCCCGTGGGCGCCGAAGGGGACATCCGCGTCTTCGGTCGCGGCGTCGAGAACGCGCCGACTCGTCATCACCCAGCTGCCGAGCCAGGCCCGGCCGTCGCGGGTTTCCGCCTCGGACGAAGCGGATGCGCCGACACGCGCAGTGCGGGCGAACGTACGCACCCGGTGTCCCGGGTTGTACCACTCGGCGCCGGTCGGGGCCACGACGATCGTCTCGACGTCGTCCCGCTGGATGAGGGCCGGAATCTCCCGGCTCAGCGACGGATGCCCGAACACGATCACGCGCTCGACCCTGCCGCCGAAGTCCTCGGCCTGCAGCAGCTCACGGAAGGCGGCCACGAGATTCGGCCCGAAGCGGGCGTTGCTCGACACCTCCGCGAGGAGCGGCCAGCCGCCGGCCCGGGCGAACGCCTCTGCCGCGCTCCCCGAGCCTGTGCCGGCGACCACGACAGTGCGCAGCCCCCCGCCGACAACGAAAGCCGCCGGGTCACCCGTCGTCACGTCACCGCTCACCGCGAGAGCGGGTGAGCCGTCGGTCTGGCCGTGGCTCACCGGCGGCTCAGTCGCCGTCGCGGCAGGGTCGGCGGAGCGCTCAAGGGTCACGGGGGCGGAAAGGGGCTCCCGGAAGGCGAGGTTGAGCTGCACGGGACCGGGGTCGAGCGAGCGGCCTCCGGTGGCGGCATCCATCGCCCGGGCGGCGAGTTCGGCAGCGCGGACAGCGTCGGAAGGACGGACGGCCCCCGCGGCACGGGACTCGGCGGTATCGGCGGTATAGCCGGCCTGGGCGCCGTCGGCACGAGCAATCGCAGCAGCACCAGGGGCCGGTACGTCGAGGCAGAGCCGGGTCGCGACCCCGAAGAGCCCGGTCTGCACGGTCGTCTGGTTCGAGCGGATGCCGCGGAGTTCGACGGGGCGATCGGCCGTCAGCACGATGAGGGGCACCCCGGAGTGATGGGCCTCGAGCACCGCGGGGTGCAGGTTGGCGACGGCAGTGCCGGACGTGCAGATCACGAGGGCGGGCACGCCGGTCTCGACCGCGAGGCCGAGCGCGAGGAAACCGGCACCGCGTTCGTCGATGCGCACATGCAGGCGGACCAGGCCGAGGCGTTCGAGTTCCGCGGCGACCAGGGCGAGCGCCTGCGAGCGGGAACCGGGGCTCACGACGATGTCGCGGATACCGAGGCTCACGAAGGCGCCGAGGAGGGCGACGCTGAAATCCGTCGCGGGGCTGCCGGAGGCCGCTGGACTGGTGAAGGGCACGGGAGTACCGACCGGCGCCGGACTACCCACGGACACCGGCGCTGTTCCGTCCGTAGACGCCGAGGCACGCGACGGGGCAGGGCTGCCAGAGGGCACGATGCCGTCCACGGCCGCTGATTCGGTCAGGATCGAGTCAGGCATCCCGGCGGCCAGGCAGTTCGCCCTCGCCAGGGTCGGTCGTCTTCTTGGGTTCTGCGGCGGCGGGACCCTTCGCCGGGCCGGTGGACTGGCCCGTCGACGGCCCGGCGTTGCCGGCGGCCTGCCCCTTGCCGGGGCCGGAGTTCTGGCCCTGGCCCGGTCGGTCGGGCTTGTCGGTCGCGTCGGGCTTGTCGAGGTCGGCGAGCTCCTGCTCCATCTGGCGGATGCGCTCCTCCTGGAGCCGGTCACGGCCGAGGCTCTTCAGGAAGTCGGGATCGTCATCGGGGGCGAGCTGCCGCGATGCGCCGCGACCGGGCGCGGAACTCTGGTTGCTGCCACGGCCGATGAACAGCCAGAGCAGGGCGCCGACGACGGGGACCAGGACGATCACAAAGACCCAGACCCAGCGCGGCAATCCGCGGATCCGACCGCGGTCGAAGGTGACACACTCGACGAGCGCATAGACGGTCACGAGAATGACCGCAATTCCTACGACAAGCCACACCTTTACCATCCGCTCATCCTACGGCGATCACCCGAGAGATCGGTGAGTACGCACAGGTCGGCAAATCTAACGATCGGAACCACAATCTATGCTGAAAGCATGAAAGCTGTCCCGTCCTGGCTGAGCTACTCGGTCTACCGCATCCTCATGTTCGCAGTACCCCTCGCGGTACTGCTGATGCTCTCGATCGTCTGGTGGGTCTCCGCCATTGTCGCGGCCCTGATCGGGCTCTGCCTGTCGTACATCTTCCTGCAGAAGCCCAGGGAGCAGGTCGCCCTCGACCTGTACACGGCCCGGCACCCCACTGCTGAGGTCGTGCACCCCGACGCAGAGTCGGAGGACGCGGCCATCGACCGTGCCGCCGACGCCGACGCCGCAGCTTCTGCCGAGGCCGCGTCCGCTGAGACCGCGTCTGCTGAGGCCGAGGCCGCCGAGGCAGCGGATGCCGCCGGCCGGGCGACGACGCGGGCGGCGGCATCCGCTGCGCCCGTCACGACCGCTGGGTCAGGGGCGTCAGAACGCGAAGGCCGCGCCCAGTAGCAGGCCGTACAGGAGCGCGCTGAAGCTCGTGAGCTTGAGCGCCAGGATGAGCTCGGCCGCGGTCTTCGCTGTGACGGTGATCAGGCACGCCGGAAGGGCGAGCAGGAGCACGAAGAGCACGAACCAGGCGAGCGGGTAGAAGAGCGCGAAGAAGGCCGCGATCACGAACGGCACGAGCAGCAGCACGCAGAAGACGATGCGCCCGGGCAGGTTGCCGATCAGGACCGCGAGGGTGCGCTTGCCGGACGACTTGTCCGGGACGATGTCGCGCAGGTTGTTGACCATGAGCACGGCGCAGGCGATGAGCCCGATCGCGACCCCGCCGAGCCAGCTCTCGAGGTTCACCGTTCCGACCTGCACGAAGGTCGTGCCCGCGGTTGCGACGAGTCCGAAGAACACGAACACGAACAGCTCACCGAGGCCGAAGTAGCCGTACGGACGCTTGCCGCCGGTGTAGAACCAGGCGGCGACGATCGCGGCGGCGCCGACGAGCAGCAGCCACCACTGGCCGCTCAGGATCACGAGCACGAGGCCGGCGAGCCCGGCGAGCCCGAAGAACGCGAGCGCGACGGTGAGCACGGACCGCGGCCTCGCCGCTCCTCCGCCGGTCAGCCTGGCCGGGCCGACCCGGTAGGCGTCGGTGCCGCGGATGCCGTCGGAGTAGTCGTTCGCGTAGTTCACGCCGATCTGCAGGCAGAGCGCGACGATGAGCGCGAGGAGGGCCCGCACCGGGTGGAACACGCCCGGCTCGCTCGCGATGATGGCCGCGCCGGTGCCGAGGGCGACCGGTGCGATCGCGAGGGGAAGGGTTCGCAGGCGCGCGCCGGAGATCCAGTCGCCGGGCGTCGCCAGTCCGGAGCGGCCGTGCGCCTCTGGGGCGTTCCGCTTGGCCGGGTTGCCGGACCGACCGGAGTTGGCGGGCTTGCCCGCTGGCTTCCCGGCTGGCTTGCCCGCCTGCTTTCCGGACGGCTGTCCGGCGGACGCCGGCGCCCCGAGGGTCTCCGAAGGATTCAATCGCTGCATTTTGGGCCTGACCGGCCGCGCTCCCTGTGCCACGTTTTCATGTTACCGGGCGCTTGATAAGAGGATGCCGCGAGTGCACAACCGAATCCAGGGCGCCGCGTCACCGTGCTCGCGCAGGTGTGTCTCGGGCTCGGCCGGGCATCCCCCGTCTCACGGTCACCGAAGTCCAGGATTCAGGCGGGTGCCTCCCGGCACAGGCCGGTGAGCCAGAGTTCAGCTGCCCGCCTCGGCCAGCCGCTGCAGGGCGCGCCGGTCGGGCTTGCCAGAGGCGAGCACGGGGATCGCGGGCAGCAGGAGCAGACGGTCCGGCCTGGCCGACTTGCCCAGGGCGGATGCGACGGCCTCCTTCACGACGGCGAGTCGGGCCGTCGACGCGTCCGTCTTCCTCTTCGGCGAGCTGGACGGCGTTGCGGTCGGCGACGTGGGCGAGGCCTCGCCCCACGATCGGGTCGACACCGCGGCGTGCGACCCGGGGACGGCGACGACGGGCACCTGGCCCCACCGGGCATCCGCCACCCCCACGATCACCGCGTCGGCGAAACCGGGCAGGGCGCGCACCACGCGTTCGACGGCATCGAGGGAGACCTTCTCTCCGCCCGAGATGATCACGTTGTCCGCGCGGCCGAGCACGCGCACGAGGCCGGTCACGGCGTCGATCTCGCCGAGGTCGCCGGTGCGGTACCAGCGCACGCCCTTGTCTTCGGTGAAGCGGTCGTGGGTGCGCTGCGGGTCGTCGAGGTACCCGTCTGCGAGCACGGAGCCGGAAATCTGGAGCTCGCCGTCGACGACGCGCACAACCGTGTCGCCGATCGGGCGGCCGTTGTAACAGCATCCACCAGCCGTTTCAGAGGAGCCGTAGGTACGCACGACCGTGATGCCGAGCGAAGCGGCGCGGGCAAGCAGGGCCGGGGGCATGGCCTGACCGCCAACGAGGATCGCCGTGAAGCGGCGCAGGAGTGCGAGCATTTCTGCGGCCCCGTCCTGGTCCGCAGTGTTGACGGCGTCACCGTCGTGCGCCGCAGCGTGCGCCGCAGCGTCTGCAGCATCGTGCGCCGCATCGTCAGCGGCGTCGACCGCGTCGAGCAGGCGCGCGAGTTGCACCGGGACGAGGGAGGTGTAGCGCAGCGGCGCGGTCAGCCGGGTCGCCGCTTCGAAGAAGGCGGCCGGGTCGAAGTGGCCGGGTGCGAGCACGATCGGCGTCGTCCCGGCCTCAAGCGAGCGGAGGAGCACCTGGACGCCCGCGACGTAATGGGCGGGCAGCGCGAGCAGCCACTGTCCGGGCCCGCCGAGCGCCGCACTCGATGCCGCGGCGCTCGCACGGAGGGCGGGCGCGCCGAGCAGCACCCGCTTGGGCACGCCGGTCGAGCCGCTCGTCTCGATGACGACGACCGCGCCGTCCGGAACTGCGGCAGGAACCGCCGGGGGCACTGGCGAGACGGATGCCGGAACGGGGACGTGCGCGCCAGGTGCGCCGTTACGCGCCAGGCGTGCCGGGCGCGTGACGGCGGAACTGGCGCGGGAGACGGCAAGGTCAGGCGCGGGGCCAGGCACGGGCAGCAGGGCGTCCCCGCGCCCGGAGAGGGCCTCGCGGAGCATGTCGATGAGGTCGAGCGGCCGGTCGACGGAGACGACCCGGAGCATCCGTGTCACGGCGGGACTAGAACTGCCAGTCGTACGGACCCCAGTCGGGGTCGCGTTTCTCGAGGAACGCGTCGCGACCCTCGACGGCCTCGTCGGTGCCGTAGGCGAGCCGTGTCGCCTCGCCCGCGAAGACCTGCTGGCCGACGAGTCCGTCGTCGACGGCGTTGAAGGCGAACTTGAGCATGCGGATGGCGGTGGGCGACTTGGTCAGGATCGTGCGGGCCCAGTCGATGGCCTCGTTCTCGAGGTCGGCGTGCGGGACGACCGCGTTGATCGCGCCCATCTCGAGGGCGCGCTGGGCGGAGTACTCGCGGGCGAGGAAAAAGACCTCTCGCGCCGCTTTCTGCCCGACCTGACGGGCGAAGTATGCGCTGCCGTAACCGGCGTCGAAGGAGCCGACGTTGGCATCCGTCTGCTTGAACTTGGCGTGCTCGGCACTCGCGATACTGAGGTCGCAGACCACGTGCAGGGAGTGACCGCCGCCGGCGGCCCAGCCGGGAATGACGGCGATGACGACCTTGGGCATGAAGCGGATCAACCGTTGGATCTCAAGGATGTGCAGCCGGCCGCCGCGAGCCTTGTCGATGCCGGTCGCGGTGTCGCCCTCCGCATATTTGTAACCGTCACGGCCACGGATGCGCTGGTCGCCGCCCGAACAGAAGGCCCAGCCGCCGTCCCTCGGGCTCGGGCCGTTGCCAGTGAGGAGGACGACGCCGATGCGCGGGTTCAGCCGGGCGTCTTCGAGGGTGGCCTGCAGCTCGTCGACGGTGTGCGGCCGGAAGGCGTTGCGCACCTCCGGGCGGTTGAACGCGACGCGCGCGATCTGCCCGGTGAGGTCGTGGTGGTACGTCACGTCGGTGAGGGCCTCGAAGCCCGGGACGAGTGTCCACTGGCTCGGGTCGAAGATTTCAGACACCTGTTCGATCATGCTGCAAGCCTACGCGGCGGACCCCGCGCGCGGACCCGAGGGCTGCCGGGTCGGGAGTGCGCGGATGGGCGCGCTCTCACACATACTCGAGCCTGAAAACCAAGCGACACGCCGGTAAAAATGAGAAATACCCCTTTTGTGGTGGCAAAGTCAACCCCCTTGAGCGCCTCATTTTCACCATGTGTACTTGTGATCTCAGTGAGACCCGGAGGTAGTCATGAACGACCTAGACACACAGTCAAAAGCCCCGATCGACCTGCCACTCCACAACCACGTGGCAACCCGAACCCACAGCACCATCAGCATCATCAGCATCATCAGCATCATCAGCATCCGCATGACCCCGGCAAAAAACACCAGAAAACACCAGAACGCCATCGGAACGGCGGTGCGATCATGACCGTCACGATGAACACGTCGGCACCGGCCCACGACCACTTCGATTCTCCCGACTCCTACCGCGCCCCGCTCCCCTCGATGAACCCGGCCGGCTCATCCCAGCGTACGGCCGGCAGTTCGGCAGCGTCCCGCTACAGCAGGGCATCCACGGATGCCTTCGGCGACTATCTGCGCCGCATCGGCAAAGGCCCCCTCCTGAGCGCCGAGGACGAGGTCAACCTCGCCCGGCGGATCGAGGTGGGCCTGTTCGCCGCAGAGAAACTCGCGCACGGGGTCGACGACCACGAGCTTTCCCGGGAACTCTCCTGGCTCGCCCACGACGGCGGCCGGGCGAAGAACCACTTCATCGAAGCAAACCTCCGCCTCGTCGTCAGCATCGCCAAGCACTACTCCGGCCGCGGGGTGCCGATCATGGACCTCGTCCAGGACGGCAACATCGGCCTCGTCCGAGCGGTCGAGAAGTACGACTTCATGACCGGCTACAAGTTCTCCACCTACGCGACCTGGTGGATCCGCCAGGCGATTCACCGCGGAATGGCCGACAAGTCCCGGATGATCCGCATCCCCGTGCACACCGCGGAGAAGCTCAACAAGATCAAGCGCATCCGCCGCGACCTCACGAGCACTCTCGACCGCGACCCCTCGCTCAAGGAACTCTCCGAGGCGGCGCAGATCCCCATCCACGACGTCTCGCGGCTGCTGCAGTACGAGAATGAGCCGATTTCCCTGCATTCCCCGGTCGGTGACGGCGTCGGGGACATCTCGGAGCTCATCATCGACGACGACCTGCCGCAGCCGGACGAGTACGCGACGGTCACGCTGCGCGCCGCGGACATCTGCTTCTACCTCGACGCGTTGCCGCCACGGGAGCGGTCGATCCTGAAGGCCCGATTCGGGCTCGACGGCGACGAACCGCGCACCCTCGACCAGATCGCTGTCATCCAGGGCGTCACCCGGGAGCGGGTCCGCCAGATCGAGAAGCGCGCGCTGGCCCTCCTGCACGTGCCCCGGCTCGAACGGTACCTGCGCGATTAGATCCCCGCAGGCCTGGTATGTCCGTGAACGGTTGTGCGGGTGCCTGAGCACCCGCACAACCCGGTTCCGGCTTGACCCACACTTTTCCACGGCTTTCCGGGAGACCCCCCGAAATGAGCATTGGCAACGTCTCGTTTTTATAGCAACATTTCTTTATGACGCGCCAACGAGGGAATCATGGGAAAGCTCACCTATAACTCGACGGTGACGGCCGACTTTGATGATCGCATCCTGGCTCACATCCAGGTGGTCATCGGAGCCAAGCTGCGCCGGGGAGAGTGCTTCTACTTCACGTGGAGGGACGACCCGTCCGGAGGCGACGGTCGCAGTACGATCTGGCTGCATCCGGCCATCCCGCTCGCCTTCAAATACTTCGGCGGTCGCTCACCGAGCCTCAATCGCGACTGGGTGGAGGCGCTCATGCTGACCGCCAACTCCTCTGGCGGACTGCAGCTCGTCCCCGAGCCGCATCGGCCGGCATCCGTGCTCGCGACGAAGGATGAACCATGAATCGCATCGATATCGTCTATGGTGGTCAGCAATACTCCCTGGGCGGCCGGTCCGCAGAGTCGGTCCGAAATGAGATCAACGCAGCCGTTACGTCCGGGCAGCCGTACTGGCTCCCCGTCAACAGCGGCGGTGGTCGCTTCGAGGATGCCTATCTCCTGATCGCGCCCGGCATCGCGTTCGCGGTTCTCGACGTCAAACCCACCAACGCGGACGACCTCGACCTTGAGGTCGACGGCGCCTTCAACCACGACTCCCTCTAGCCTTCCGCACGTTCCGCTCCGTCGCGCGCCCACTGTGCCGTTGCGCGCCCGGCAGGCCTGGCGCGGAGCGGCGCTTCTGGCGCGCACGCCCCGACGCGCACGCCCCCACGCGTACGGTGGCACGGTCGCCCGCACCCGCGCCCGGCTGGCAGACTGGAAGCATGCTTCCCCCACTCGCAGAGTTGCTCGGAACGGCCCGCATTGTCGCGTTGCCGCTCATCACCCGATTCCGCGGAATAGACACCCGCGAGGCACTCCTCCTTGAAGGGCCGGAGGGCTGGACGGAGTTCGCACCGTTCGCCGAGTACGACGACGCAGAGTCCGTCGCCTGGCTGCGCGCCGCGATCGACTTCGGCTGGACCCCGACGCCCGCCCTCCTGCGCGAGAGCATCCCGGTCAACGCGACCGTCCCGGCAATCGACGCCGAGCTCGTGGCGGATGTCCTCGCCCGCTTTCCGGGGTGCCGCACGGCCAAGGTGAAGGTCGCCGCCCCCGGGCAAACCCTCGAGGAAGACGTCGCCCGCGTGCGCGCCGTGCGCCGTGTGCTGGGACCGGAGGGGCGCATCCGTGTGGACGCGAACGGCCTCTGGAACCTCGACGAGGCCGAGCACGCCCTGAACGCTCTCGGCGAGTTCGACCTCGAGTACGTCGAACAGCCCTGCGCGAGCATCGAGGAACTCGCCGAGATCCGCCGTCGCTCCGCCGACTACCTCGGCATCCCCGTCGCCGCCGACGAGAGCGTGCGCCGCGCGGAGGACCCGCTGCTCGTGGCGACCACGGGCTCGGCCGACATCCTCGTGATCAAGGCGGCGCCGCTCGGCGGGATTCACGTCGCACTCGACCTCGTTGCGCAGGCCGGCCTGCCCGTCGTGGTCTCGAGCGCCCTCGACACCTCGGTCGGCATCGCGATGGGCGCGCACCTCGCCGCCGCGATCCCCGGCCTCGAGTTCGACTGCGGCCTCGGCACCGCCTCGCTGCTCGCGGCCGATGTCACGCACGACCCGCTGCTGCCGGTCGACGGCCGGATCCCGGTTCGCCGCGTCGTGCCCGACGCCGACCTGCTCGACCGCTACGCGGCATCCGCCGAGCGCAGCGACTGGTGGCTCGCCCGCCTCAGCCGCTGCTACGCCCTGCTCGCCGCCGAACCCGCCATCACGGACTGACCCGCCCCGAACCAATTCGACGGAGTTTTTCAGTTCTGAACCGGTTTACCCGGCCTCCCACGCGTCAGAAACCCAAAAAATCCGTCGAATTGGGGCTCTCCTGACGTTACCGTGGGTGGTTTCCGAGCGCCTTAACGAGTGCACGCCGCTCTCCGTCTAGGTTTCTAACTGACAAAGGCAAGAAACACAGGGACGAGAAAACGGCGTGCAAAACTCAACACTATGGCGGACTCTGCTCGGAGTCGACAAAACCATCGTCGAAGCGGTCGATCTCGACGCGGATACGGGCATGCTGGTCGCGTCGGTGCGCCCAACGGCATCGATGCGGAACCGGTGCGGGGCCTGCCGGAAGCGCTGCCCGCGCTACGACGCCGGTGACGGGCGGCGCCGCTGGCGATCCCTGGACGCCGGCTCGGTGCAAATCCACTTAGAAGCTGCGGCGCCGCGGGTGAGCTGCCGGGTGCATGGCGTGACGGTCGCCGCCGTGCCGTGGGCCCGGCATCAGAGCGGGCACACTTTGTTCTTCGATGACCAGGTCGCGTGGCTGGCCACGCAAACATCCAAGTCCGCCATCACCGTGCTGATGCGCATCGCGTGGCGCACCGTGGGCGCGATCATCACCCGGGTTTGGGCAGATACGGAGAAGCAGTTCGACCAGTTCGCGGGCCTCACCCGGATCGGGATTGACGAGATCAGTTACAAGCGCGGCCACAAGTACTTGACCTGCGTCGTGGACCACGATTCTGGCCGTCTCGTCTGGGCGGCACCAGGCCAGGACAAGGCCACCCTCGAGACGTTTTTTGATGCGTTGGGGCCGGAGCGTTCGGCACTGATCACGCATGTTTCCGCGGACGGTGCGGCCTGGATCGCCAGTGTTGTCGCGGAACGAGCGCCGAACGCTGTTCGCTGCGCTGATCCGTTCCACGTCGTGAAATGGGCCACCGAGGCCCTCGATGAAGTCCGCCGGGGCGCGTGGAACGAGGCCCGCAAAGCCGCCCGGCACAACGATGCCCGACGCACTCGCGGCCGGCCCCCAGCCGACGCCCCGGCACGCCCAGACAGCGCCCGGGCGACGGGCATCAAGAACTGCCGATACGCGCTTTGGAAGAACCCGGAAAACCTGACCGAGAAGCAACAAACGAAGCTCGCCTGGATCGTGCAGACCGACCCCCGGCTGGCTCGGGCGTACTACCTGAAGGAAGGCCTCCGTGTGATCTTCAAACTGCCTCTCGAGGAAGCGACCGAAGCTCTCGACAAATGGGTTGGTTGGGCTCGCCGCTGCCGCATCCCGTCCTTCGTGAAACTGCAGAAGAGCATCGTGAAACACCGCACCGCGATCCTGGCCTCCATCGAGCACAGCCTCTCCAACGGCCGCGTCGAATCCATGAACACCAAGATCCGCCTCATGACCCGCATCGCGTTCGGCTTCAAATCACCCGAGGCCCTCATCGCCCTCGCAATGCTCAGCCTCGGCGGGCACAAACCCGTGCTTCCCGGCCGGGACTAACCCACGGAAGAGTCAGGAGAGCCCGAATTGGTTGGGGCTAGAGGCCCGAGTACGCGTGCAGTCCCTTGAAGAAGACATTCACGACGCCGAAGTTGAACATCACGGCGCTGAAACCGACGATCGCGAGCCACGCCGACCGGGAGCCACGCCAGCCGCGGGTCGCCCTGGCGTGGATGTAGCCGGCGTAGATGGTCCAGATGATGAAGGTCCAGACCTCCTTGGTGTCCCAGCCCCAGTACCGGCCCCAGGCCTTTTCTGCCCAGATCGACCCGGCCATCAGGGTGAACGTCCAGAGGATGAAGCCGATGATGTGCACCCGGTACGCCAGGTTCTCGAGCGTCGCAGCCGAGGGCAGCGTCGCGAGGAAGCGGAGGCGCACCCGGCCGGCGGTCGCGACGAGCGCCTCCCGCCGGAACTGCAGCAGTTGCACCACGGAGAGCGCGAAGCCGAGCGCGAAGAACCCGGTTCCGAGCGAGGCGACGAAGACGTGGATCACGAGCCATGCCGACTGGAGCGCCGGCGGCAGGGGGGCGACCTCGACGTAGAAGCGCAGCGCCGCGATGCCGAGCAGCACGAGCACCATGCCGGTCACGAAGGTGCCGAGGAAGCGCAGGTCCGCTCGGGTGAGCACGATCAGGAACACGGTCACAATGAGCAGGGTGCCCGTCATCGCGAACTCGTACATGTTGGCCCACGGCACCCGCCCGGCGGCGAAGCCGCGCAGCACGTCGGCCATCAGGTGGATCGCCCAGGCCAGAACGGTGAGTGAGACGCCGATCCGCAGGCTCTTCGAGCGGCCGTACGGGGTGGCGGCGTCGTTGGCGATGCGGGCGCTGATCCGGTTGATGATCGTTCCGGCGGATGCCGCGGCTCCGGCCTTGCCCGCAGGCTTCCCCGGATCGAGGGTCGCGGCCCTGCCCGCCGGTTGCACCCCGTTGACCGCGCCGACGCCGACCGGAACGGCGGCGAGTGCCGCGAGGCCCGCCGCCTCGTCCGCCGTCCTGACGGCCGCGGAGCGCTTGGCCAGGTCGAAGGCGAAGGAAATGAAGGCGAGCGCATAGACGGCCATCGCCGAATACAGGCTCAGGATCGAGAGCTCGTTGAGATTCACGTGGTCAGCCTAATTCTGTTCGGTCGCCGGGACGGCTGATGTGGAGGATACCAGCAGTCGCCCGTGGCGGTCTGCGATGTCGGTCACGGCCGCTTCGAGGGCCGGGTCCTCGCCGCGGGCGAGTCCCGCGTACTCGAGGGTCAGCGATCCGTCGCCGTGCTCGATCGCCTTGACCCAGACTCGCCGCCGCGGCACGAACAGGCTCGTGAGCAGCCCGAGCAGGGCGAGGATCGCGAAGGACAGCACCCAGACCTGCGTCGGGTCGTGGTGGATGTCGAAGGACGCGAACCGCAGCACAGAGCCGGAGAAATCGTTCGCGGCGGCGCCGGGGTGCGCGTCGTTGAATGTGACAGAGCCGAGTCCGTTCGGCAGCTGCTGGGTCTCCCCCGGCTTGAGCTCGAGCGACTTCACGCCGGTCTTGCCACCGGTGAGCCGCGTCATCTTGTCGGTGTTGAGAGAATAGACGGATGTCGGTACTCCCGCATTCAACCCGAGGTCGCCCGAGTAGATGTTCAGGGTGAGCATCGGGTATTCGAGGTCCGGGTACGAAGAGTAGAAGGCGCCCGTCGAGCTGGCGGCCTGCGTCGGGTAGAAGAAGCCGATCATGCCGAGCTGTTCGCTGAGGCCGTCCGGCACCTTGATCACGCCGAGCGAGGTGAGATTCGCGTCCTGCGGCAGGAAGGGCACCGCGTCGGTGAAGACGACGACCCCGTTGGGGTCCTTGACGGTGATCGAGGGCGCATAGCCGTTGCCGAGCAGGTACACATCGGTGCCGCCGGTGCGCATCGGGGCGTTCACCTTGACGACGCCGGCCTGGATGGCCTCGCCGCGGCGGGTGACGCTGACGGCAGCGGAGTAGTCGATCGCCTGGCCGTACGCCTTGAGGTTCTGGGTCTCGTAGGTGACGCTGAAGTCGTCGAGGGTGAGCTTGTACGGCTCGAGGCTCGAGTCGCTGAAGAACCGCCCCGGGCTGAACGAGTCGTAGGCGAGCAGGGTGTTCACGAAGGTCTGGCCCTCGACGAGCACCCGTTGGCCGCTGAACCCGAAGCCGCTGCCGAAGCCGACCGTGATCAGGATGCCGACGAGCGCGAAGTGGAACACGAGGTTTCCGGTCTCGCGCAGGTAGCCACGCTCGGCCGATGCCGAGAATTCCCGGCCGCCGCGTGCCGGCGCGCTGTCGAACAGCGCGACGCGGTAGCCGCTCTTCCTCAGGAGCGAGCGGGCGGAGTCGACCGCGGCCGCGGCATCCGTGCAGGCAGGAGCCGTGCGTTCGGTGAAGCCGGCGAGCCGCATGAGCCGCGCGGGTGTGCGCGGCGGCTGGGCCCGGAGCGCCTGGAAGTGGTGCTTCGTGCGCGGGATCACGCAGCCGATCAGCGAGATGAACAGGAGGAGGTAGATCGCCGAGAACCATGCGGAGGAGTAGACGTCGAAGGCCTGGATCTTGTCGAGCACGGGCGCCAGGTCGGGGTTGTCCGCGAAGTACTGGGTGACACCGTTCGGGTCCGAGCTGCGCTGCGGAACGAGCGAACCGGGCACGGCGGCGATCGCCAGCAGGAGCAGCAGGAACAGGGCGGTGCGCATGTTGGTGAGCTGGCGCCAGAACCAGCGCAGCCAGCCGACGAGGCCGAGCCTGGGCTGGATGACATCGTCGGACGCCGGGGCCGGCGCTGGGGAATCGTAGTGGTCAGATGGCCGGGACATAACTGCCGATCACTCCTTGCAGGTCGAGGAGCCAGGCATTCCAGACGCCGGTCACCATGAGGACGCCGATGACGACGAGGAGAACGCCCCCGAACAGATTGATCGCGCGGACGTGCCGTTTCAGGTACGACACCGCCCCTGCCGCCCAGTTGAGGCCGAGCGCGATGAGAAGGAACGGGATGCCGAGTCCGAGCGCATAGAACAGTGCGAGCAGGCCACCCTGCCACGGGGAGCCCGTGGTGAGGCTGAGCGAGTTGATCGCCGTGAGCGTCGGACCGGTGCACGGGGTCCAGCCGACCGCGAAGACCGCGCCGAGCACGGGGGCGCCCGCAAGTCCAGCGCGCGGACGCCAGTTCGTCTTGACCGTGCGCTGCAGGACGGCGAACTGGCCGACGAAGACGAGCCCCAGCAGGATCACGACGACGCCGGCGATCCGGGTGACGAGGTCACGGTACTGGTTGAGCCAGAAGCCTGCCGCGCCGAAGACGACCCCGGTCAGCACGAAGACGAGGGTGAAGCCGAGCACGAAGAGCCCGACGCCGGCCAGGAGCCGGTTCCGGCCGCGCCGGTCGCCGCGTCCGGCGGTCGACCGGCCGTCCGTGAATCCGCCGATGTATGCGAGATAGCCGGGCACGAGCGGCAGGATGCACGGGGACGCGAACGAGACGAGCCCGGCGAGTACCGCGATGGGAATCGCAAACAGGAGCTGGCCGCTGAAGACGATTTCGCCGAAGGGATTGTTCACGCCGCGGGGACCTCGGCGATCGCGTCGCGCACGATGGTCTCGAGGATCGACGGCGTCGACAGGGCGCCGAGGATGCGCGCGGCGACCCGGCCGCTCTTGTCGAGCACGAGCGTGGTCGGCACCGCATTCGGCGGGATACTGCCGCTGAAGGCGAGCTGCATGGCCCCGCCGTCGACATCCATGATCGAGGGATAGGTGATGCCGTAGCTCTGGTTGAACGCGATCGCGTTCGCGGCCTGGTCGCGCACGTTCACGCCGAGCCACTCGGCTCCCTTGCCGGAGAACTCGGCGTTGAGCTTCTGCAGGGCAGGGGCCTCGACCCGGCACGGTGCGCAACTCGCGTACCAGAAGTTGACCACGAGCACTTTTCCGGCGTAGTCGGTGTTCGACACGGCGGCGCCGGTCTCGTCGACGCCGCTCCAGGTCACGGCGGCCCCGCGGTCGGCGGCCGGGATCTCCGTGACGCTGCCGTCGCCGGCGATAAAGCCCTTGTTGCTTCCGGCGCGGTACTGGTCGGCGAGGGGGTCTGTCGAACAGCCGGTGAGCACGAGGGCGAGCGCGAGCAGCCCGGTCAGGCCGGCCAGGCCGGCGGCACGGCGCCGACGCGGGTGCGTTCCGTTCCCCGGACCGGCCTTCACACCGCTCCTACATCCGTGGCCCCGGCCTGCAGCGCGGCCGCCGGGTTCGCGTAGCTGATCTCCACGAGCCCCTCACCCCGCCAGGACAGCGTGGTGATGCTCGACAGGGCGCAGCGTCGGCCGCGCGGGTCGTGCGGGAGCCCCTCGCCGGCGAGGGCGCGGTGCACCATCCAGATCGGCAGCTGGTGGCTGACGAGCACGACGTCGCCGTCGGTCACGGAGTTATAGGCCTCGTCGATGGCCGCGAGCATCCGTGCGGAGATCGCCCGGTACGGCTCTCCCCAGCTCGGTCGCAGCGGGTTGAGCATGGCCGGCCAGTTGCGCGGGTCGCGCAGGGCGCCGTGCTCGCCGGACATCCGCTTGCCTTCGAATCTATTGGTCGGTTCGATGATGCGCTCGTCGATCTCGACGGGCAGGCTGAAGGCTGCTGCGATGGGCGCCGCGGACTCGCGGGTGCGCTGCAGGGGGGAGGCGATGACGCGGCGCACCGGCCGGCCGCGCTCGACGAGGTCGACGGCGGCGGCGGCGGCCATGGCGACGCCGAGGTTGGAAAGCCCGAATTCGGGCAGCCTGCCGTACAGCACGCGCTCAGGATTGAACACTTCACCGTGACGGACGAGATGGATCTGGCTGGCTACCACCCGCTCATTCTACGGAGGAGGTGCCCATGAATTAGCCGAGAGCCGGTGCCGCTAAACTTATCTGGTGACTTCGCGCGTATTGATCAAGAACCTGGCCGCTCTCTCCAACGGAACCGTGACGGTCTCGGGGTGGGTCGATACGGTCCGCGACCAGAAGAAGGTGCAGTTCGTCGTGCTGCGCGACGAGTCGGGTGCCGTACAGCTCGTGAACCCCCGCACGACGGATGCCGACGGTGCCGTCGTCGCCGACGAGCCGGCCTCCACGATCTCCACGCTCGCCCAGGGCAGCTTCATCACCGTGACCGGTGAGCTCAAGCACGACGAACGGGTCAAGCTCGGCGGGATCGAGATCAAGCTCGCTACGCTCGAGGTCGTCACGGCCGCCATCCCCGAGACGCCGATCGCCGCCGACTCGAGCCTCGACAAGCGCCTTGACTGGCGCTTCCTCGACCTGCGCCAGCCGAAGCAGAACCTGATCTTCCGCATCCAGACCACGTTCGAGCACGCCCTCCGCACGTACTGGATCGAACACGACTTCATCGAGTTGCACACCCCGAAGCTGATGGCGAGCGCGAGCGAGTCCCGCGCCGAACTCTTCGAGGTCGAGTACTTCGACACCAAGGCCTACCTCGCGCAGAGCCCGCAGTTCTTCAAGCAGATGGCCCAGTCGGCCGGCTTCGGCAAGGTCTTCGAGGTCGGACCGGCGTTCCGCGCCGACCCGTCGTTCACGAGCCGTCACGCGACGGAGTTCACAAGCGTCGACGCAGAGATCAGCTGGATCGACAGCCACGAAGACGTCATGCAGCTGCACGAGGAGCTCCTCGTCGCCGGCTTCACGGCCGTCAAGGCCAAGCACGGCGAGGAAGTCCTGGCCCTGTTCGGCGTCGAGGTGACGGTTCCCGCCCAGCCGTTCCCGCGCATCCCCCTCGCCGAGGCCAAGGAGATCGTCAAGAGCCGCGGCTACGAGGTGCCGCGCGACGACGACGACATGGACCCGGAGGGCGAGCGCCAGATCGCCGCGTACGTGCTGGAGACCTACGGCCACGAGTTCGTCTTCCTGACCGACTACGCCGCGAGCATCCGCCCGTTCTACCACATGCGTCCGGAGAACGACCAGACCATCACCAACAGCTACGACCTGATCTTCAACGGCACCGAGATCTCGACCGGCGCGCAGCGCGAGCACCGCATCGACGTGCTCACCGCCCAGGCAATCGAGAAGGGCCTCGACCCGGAGGAGCTCGGCGGCTACCTCGACTTCTTCCGTTACGGCGTTCCCAGCCACGGCGGCTTCGGCATGGGCCTCGCCCGGGTGCTGATGCTGATGCTGCACCAGGCCAGCATCCGCGAGGTCACCTACCTGTTCCGCGGCCCGACCCGTCTCGAGCCGTAGGTCGCTGGGGCACAACAGGCACGACGAAACGCAGGAGTTCCGGCGCTCTGAGGCTCACACAGCCTCATAAGCCCGGATCTCCTGCGTTTCGGCGTTTCCGGCCGGCTCAGAACCTCACGGGTCAGAACTGGACGTCGACGGCTGCCTTCTCGGCGGCGACGGAGCGGATGAACGCTGCAGCGACCTCGTGGGCCGGGTGCACCTGGTATCGGGCGAGCGCGCCGAGGTCCTCGTAGTCCGCGATCAGCACGACGTCCCAGTTGGGGTTCCCGACGACATCCGTCCCAACCTGCAGGGTACGGATCTCGGGGACGACGCCGACGAGGGCCTCGAGGCGCTCGACGATGGCGGCCGCATCGGCCGCACGTGCCGCTGGCTCGGTCGCGGCGAGCCGCCACGACACCACGTGCCGGATCATTTCACGGCCAGAAGGGCCGTGCGGAGGCGGTCGGGATCGATCCGCCAGTAGTTGTGCACCTTGCCGTTGATCATCAGCACGGGGATGTCCTCCAGATACAGGTCGCTCAGGGCCGCGTCGTCGAGGATCGAACGCTCCTCGATGGCCATCTCGGGCGCTCCCGGCGTGCCGTCCAGGGTCCTGACGACATCCGTGACGAGCTCACGCGCATCGTCGCACAGGTGACATCCGGGTTTCCCGATCAGGGTGAGCAGTGCAGTGGCCATGCACCTAGCCTAAGCCGGGCACGGCATGGTGACCCAACTAGACTCCAAGGGAGATGTTCCAAGCCACTCCCCCGCGCGCCATCGCGTTCTTCGATGTCGACAACACCCTGATGCGAGGGGCCAGCCTCTATCATCTGGGCGTCGCCGCGTGGCGGGGCGGGATCATCACCCGCAGGGACATCACCTCCTTCGGCTGGAAGCAGGCCCGGTTCCTCGCGGTCGGCGAGAACCGCGATCACCTCTCCACGGTGCTGCTGCGCGCCCTCGAAGTCGCCGTGGGATTCGAACAGGCCGAGCTCATCCGCTTGAGCGAGGAGATCTTCGACACGAAGCTCACCCGCCGGCTCTGGCCCGAGACGGTCGCGGTGGCCAGACGGCACCTCGAGAACAGCCACGAGGTCTGGCTGCTCACCGCGAGCGTGCAGCAGGTCGCCGACGTCATCGCCGAGCGCCTCGGCTTCACGGGCGCGCTCGGAACCGTGCTCGAGGCGGACGACGGCATCTTCACGGGTCGACTGACCGCCGGGGTCTGTCACGGCGCCCTGAAGTCCGAGGCGGCACGGGCACGCGCCGCGGCGAGCGGCGTCGACCTCGCCGACTGCTGGGCGTACTCGGACTCCCACAACGACATTCCGCTGCTCGACCTCGTCGGCCACCCGGTGGTGGTCAACCCGGACGCTGCGCTCGCGCGGTATGCGGCGGCGCGCGACTGGCCCGTGATGCGGATGAAGCGCGCAAGCATCCGCCGGGCGGCGCGCGCGAACCGGGTCGGCACAAGCAAAAAGCGCTAGGCCCGAAAGGACCTAACGCTCACGCTTGGGGACGGGCTAAGCCGTCCTACTTCTTGTTGCGACGCTGATGGCGGGTCTTACGAAGCAGCTTGCGATGCTTCTTCTTCGCC
This sequence comes from Cryobacterium sp. GrIS_2_6, assembly GCF_035984545.1. Lineage (NCBI taxonomy): Bacteria > Bacillati > Actinomycetota > Actinomycetes > Micrococcales > Microbacteriaceae > Cryobacterium > Cryobacterium sp. GrIS_2_6. Next base: position 3,658,040 of record NZ_JAXCHP010000001.1, on the reverse strand, counting down.
ATACGCTTGCGTCGCTTCTTAATTACAGAACCCACACGGACCTCACAAGATTTGATTTCGCCGCGAGATTCGCGACAGACACGAAAGTGCCAGTCTAGCGGATAAGCGCGACGCTCGACGCTCGGTCGGCGGTTGCCGGTCGAGTACTGCTGGTTGTTCTATTCGTTCTTCCGCCATTTGCGCGGTTTAACGTCTTTGACCGCATGCGCGACCTGGAATGAGGTATCCGCGAAGACCTTGCCGATCGCGGTCGCGAACGCTCGCTGCTCTTCCTTGAGGCCCTCGGCCTCTTCGGCTTCCTCCTCCGTTGCGGCATCGAAATCGACGCTCAGGAATGGGATCAGCCAGTCTTCGATCTCCTCCAGGGGGGCATAGTCGAGATGGTAATAACGGTGCTGCCCTGCTTCACGTACGCCGACGAGTCCCGCCTCGCGCAACACCTTGAGGTGCTTGGAGACGGTCGGCTGGCTGAGGCCGAGTTGCACGACGATGTCAGACACGCTGAGCTCGCCGCCGACCGCCCCGGACTGGTTGTATCGCTCGAGGAGAATGCGTAATATTTCGCGTCGCGTCGAGTCCGCTACCACGCCGAAGATGTCTGCCATACCTTTAGGCTAGTCATTCCCGCGAAGGGATACTACGGAAGGGCCCGCAACTGCGGCCCAACCGGACAACCGTGGCCCGGGTACCGGCCCCAGATGTCCGAATCGGGAACAGATGTCCGGGACAGGGCTAGTCGGTGGCGGCGGCGAGTTCGCGCGCCCGGGCGAGTGCGGCATCCGTCGCCCGGTCGAAGAGCTCCTTGAGGCCGCCCTTCTCCAGCTCCCAGACCGCGCGCTCGGTGGTGCCGTGCGGGCTCGTGACCTGGCGGCGCAGCTCGCCGGGCGACAAAAGGCTCGCTGCGAGGAGGGTGCTCGCGCCGAGGAAGGTGCCGTTGACGAGCACGGCGGCCTCCTCCGGCGTGAAGCCCTTGTCGATGGCGGTGCGGGTGAATTCCTCGATCAGGTAGAACACGTACGCCGGGCCGGAGCCGCTGATCGTGCTCAGGGCGTCGAGCTTGTCCTCCGGGACGACGAGCACCGAACCGACCGTGCCGAACAGGGCCCTGGCGAGGTCGAGGTCGGCCGCCGTGGAGCGGCTGCCTGCGCTCAGACCGGTCACGGCCTTGCCGACGAGGGCAGGAGTGTTGGGCATCGATCGGATCACGGCGACGGATGCCGGCAACAGCACCTCGAACGTGGCGATCGTCACGCCGGCCGCGACGCTCACCACGAGGGTGCCCGGCGCGAGGGACGACGCGATCTCGCGGAGCAGGTCTGGCACCATCGCCGGCTTCACGGCGATGATGACGATGCGCGCCCCGGTGACCGCTGTGCGATTGGCGTCCGGATCGAGCGCGGTCGCCCAGGCGGTGACCCCGGGCAGGTCGCGTAACTCTGCTGCCTTCTCCGCGGTGCGGTTGGTGGCCCGGATGCCACCCTCGACCGTCACGGCGGGGGTCAGCAGCCCGGTCAGGACGGCACGCGCCATCGATCCGGCTCCGAGGAACGCGATGGTGGGCAGGACGGTGGGGGGCACCGCGGTGGCGGCAGTCTCGGTCATGCAGCCAGTCTACTTTTCCGGGCGTTTCGCAGCCTCAGGGGCCTCCTAGAATTGCTGCATGAGCGCATCCTCGGGGAACAAGGCCATCATCGCTGCACTCGGTGCGAACCTGGGCATCGCCGCGACAAAACTCATCGCCTGGGCGTTCTCCGGTTCGTCCTCGATGCTCGCGGAGGGCGTGCACTCCCTCGCCGACTCCGGCAACCAGCTCCTGTTGCTGCTCGGAGCCCGCAAGTCGCGGAAGGACGCCGACACGGAGCATCCGTTCGGCTACGGGCGCGAACGTTATGTCTACGCCTTCGTCGTCTCGATCATCCTGTTCTCCATCGGCGGCGTCTTCTCTCTCTATGAAGGGGCGCAGAAGCTGCAGGACCCGCACCACCTCGACGTACCGTGGCTGCCGATCCTCGTGCTGCTCGTGGCGATGGGCCTCGAATCGTTCTCCCTGCGCACCGCGATCAAGGAATCGAACCACACCAGGGGCGGGGAGACCTGGGTGCAGTTCATCCGGCACGCCAAGGCCCCCGAGCTGCCCGTGGTGCTGCTCGAAGACGTCGCGGCGCTCAGCGGCCTCGTGCTCGCGTTCCTCGGCGTCGGCCTCACCATCGTCACCGGCGACCCGATCTGGGACGCGATCGGGACCATCTGCATCGGTATCCTCCTCGTACTCGTCGCGATCGTGCTCGGCATCGAGACGAAGAGCCTCCTCGTCGGCGAGGGCGCCCGCCCGGCCGACACGGCGACGATCCAGCGCGCGATCCTGAACGGCCCGGAGACGCAGCGCATCATCCACATGAAGACGCTCTACCTCGGGCCGGACGAACTGCTCGTCGCCGCGAAGCTCGCGTTCGACGCCGAGCTGCGCTTCTCCGACGTCGCGGCGTCGATCGACGTTATCGAGGAACGCGTTCGGGCGGCGATGCCGAGCGCCCGCGCGATCTATCTCGAGCCCGACGTGTTCCACGACCCGAGCCAGCACGGCCCGCTCACCGACACCATCATCATCCGGGGCCGGGAATGAGCGACGCGCCCGCCGTCCCGGCCACGGATGCCGCGCCGGCCGCTCTGACGCGGACGGCACTCGTGCTGCGCCACGACGCCACCATCCATCTCGGCAACCTCGAGCCCGTGCTCCACGAGCACGGCTACACCGTGACCTACGTCGAGATCCTCAGCGACGACCTCAGCACGATCGACCCCACCTCCGCCGACCTCGTCGTCGTGCTCGGCGGTGAGATGGGTGCGTATGAGACCGACCGGTTCCCCGCGCTTGCCCAGGAGATCACGATCCTGCAGGACCGGATCGCCTCCGAGCGCCCGGTGTTCGGCGTGTGCCTCGGCGCCCAGCTGATGGCCAACGCCCTCGGTGCCAGGGTCTACCCGGGGCCGACGAACGAGATCGGTTTCCGCACGGTCGAACCGACGAGTCTCGGCGCCGCGGGACCGCTCCGTCACGTGGCCGGCGTCCCAGTGCTGCAGTGGCACAGCGACACCTTCGACCTTCCGGAGGGCGTGACGCGCCTGGCCGGTTCGCCGCAGTACGCCAACGAGGCGTTCTCCATTGGAGACTGGGCGCTCGCCGTGCAGTTCCACCCCGAAGTGACACCGGCGATGCACGAGGTCTGGCTGCGCGCATCCGCTGCGGAGGTCACCGCGGCCGGCCTCGACCCTGAGGCGCTGCGCGCGGAGCGCGAGCTCTACGCCGGGACGATGCAGGATGCTTCCCGCGCGCTGTTCAGCGAATGGCTCGACGGGCTGGATCGCTGAAGAACTCCCGGAGGAGGGCGCCGCACTCCTCGGCGTCGACCTCCGCGTAGACCTCGGCACGATGGTTGAGCCTGCGGTCGCGCAGAACGTCGTACACGGAGCCCGCGGCCCCCGCCTTCTCGTCCCAGGCGCCGAAGACGACGACCGGGATCCGCGCGGCCAGGATCGCGCCGGCGCACATCACGCACGGCTCGAGCGTGACCACCAGAGTGCAGCCGGTCAGGTGCCAGTCGCCGAGAGCGGCGGCCGCGGCCCGGATGGCGACGATCTCGGCGTGACCGGTCGGGTCCTGCCGTGCCTCCCTGTCGTTGCGGCCATGGCCGACGACGACACCGGAGGCATCGATCACGACCGCGCCGACCGGGACGTCACCCGTCCCGAGGGCCGCGCGAGCCTCCCGGAGGGCAAGCCGCATCCATTCGCGGTGCTCACGACCCTGCTCGCCCATCCGGATACCTCCCCCAGCTAGTAGATTGAGCCTATGCGAGTCCATGTAGCCGACCATCCGCTCATCACCCATAAACTGACGGTTCTGCGGGACAAACGCACCTCCTCACCGCTCTTCCGCTCCCTCGTGGAGGAGCTGATGACGCTCCTCGCCTATGAGGGGACCCGCGGGGTGCGGGTCGAAGACATTACCGTCGAAACCCCGGTCGGGCTGGCCAACGGGGTGCAGATCAGCGACCCGAAGCCACTCGTCGTGCCGATCCTGCGCGCCGGCCTCGGCATGCTCGAGGGCATGGTCAAGCTGCTGCCGACCGCAGAGGTCGGCTTCCTCGGGATGGCCCGCAACGAGGAGACCCTCCAGCCGACCACCTACGCCGAGCGCCTGCCCGACGACCTCTCCGACCGCCAGTGCTTCGTGCTCGACCCGATGCTCGCCACCGGCGGCTCGCTGATCGCGGCCATCAAGTTCCTCTTCGACCGCGGTGCCGTCGACGTGACGGCCATTTGCATCCTCGCGGCGCCAGAGGGTCTCGCTGCCGTCGAGGCGGCATTCCCCGGTCGTGAGGTGTCGATCATTCTCGGCGCCGTCGACGAACGCCTCAACGAGCTCGGCTACATCATTCCCGGACTCGGCGACGCCGGCGACCGTCTGTACGGACTCGTCTAGGGCACACTCCGCCCGTTCCGTCGGAAGAGACCACGCCGGCGGAACACGCAGGTCCTGCGACACACGAACGTTGCAGCACCAAACTTTCACGAATCTTTGATGAAGTAACTTTTCATCGAGGAATATGTGATGAAGTGCCCATCGGGCAAGGATCCTCCCGTTCGACCCGACCGGGGCGAACGTGATGCAGCAGGTTTCCCGGCTTCGTGCGTCACAAAGTTGACACATGCCGTAACAGTGGGCTTTACTCACAGTTATGACAACCTCTCACCGCCCCCTGACCTCCCTCGAGGCCCTTGGGACTGCCGGCATGATGATGCCCGGCATGCGCGCCGAGTGTTGCCGAATGTGCCGCTGAATCGCGACATCATCGCCGAGTTCCCCTCTCGCCTCCGAACCCCGTGCAGTAGCACCCAGCGGTTCTGCGTCAGTCGGTTGAACTCCCGGAGCCTTTCTGACGCTCCGCACCCGGTCGCAACGACCATTGTCGAACCCACAACCGCGCAGAGCGCCGGGTTCACCCCAGCATCATCACTCCCAAGGACTCCTGCCATGTCGCTCGCACACATTGACACCGCCCGCTCCATCCAGAACGCCCGCCCGGCACTCGCCTTGGCGCCTGCCCCCGCTGCCCCCCGCATCCGCGCCGTGCCGGAAGGCACAGAGGCCCGCGGCTTCGTCCTCTACGTCGGCATCGACGAGGCCAAGGCCGCCGCGGCCGGCACCTCGCTGCACCGCATCGTCGAGGCGCTCAAGGCCCTCACCGAGGAACTCGCCCCGAACGCGGAAACCCACGCCGCCGTGGCGCTCGCCCCGGCAGGGGCCGGCGGGCGCGACGTGGACGTCGTGCGCCTCGCCCTCCAGGACCCTGACGCCCTGGCTCGCCACCGCACGGTGGCCGACCCGGACCGCGCCGCCGGCGGCGTCGTCGTGGACATCTCCCGCAAGCGCGTCGTGCTCGACAACGAGACCGCTGCGCTGACCTACAAGGAATTCGAACTCCTGCAGTACCTCGTGCTGCGTGAGGGCCGCACCATCGAGCGTGCCGAACTCATCGAAAAGCTCTGGGATGCCGCGGATGAGGACGACGCGCCCAACGAGCGCACCATCGACGTGCACGTGCGCCGCCTGCGCGCCAAGCTCGGCCGCTACGAAGACATCGTGCGCACGGTGCGCGGCGTCGGCTACCGCTTCGACCGTCACGCGGATGTCTCCATCCGCCAGTCGACGACACCGAGCCCCGACATTTTCTAGGGTCAGTCCCCCACCCTGCACCGACTCATATCCGCATTGAGTTGCGGACAAGGCACGGTCGCCGAACGCGCAAACGTGTTTTAGCCGTACTTCAGAAAGCCTCAGATTCAGGCGCGAGCGGATGCGCCGTGCGCGACGAGCTGCGGATTCATGACGCGGACGGGGCGTTAACGTGATTGAGGGCCGGTCGTAGAGGCTTAACGACCGACCCTCTTCCCTTGCACCAAGAGTGTCCTGCAATCACATTTCGCGTCTTCCGCCACAGCAAACGGTTGACGCACAACGAATATATAACGAACCGGTAACGGAAAGCTAGCTGTGCGGCTGTATTCTTTCTGCGAATCAGCCAAGAGCCGACCTGATCGATAAGGCAAACGTCCGTTTAGGCTGATGCCAATAAAAACTACATAGACATAACTCCTCACCGAACGCAGACTTCAGTCATGACCTCGCCCCGCGTGTTGCTCGCCGGGCTCAGCGTCGTCGTGCTCTGGGCGAGCGCCTTTCCCGCCATCGGGGTAGCCGCTCCGAATCTAGGCTTGATCGGGCTTTCCTTTGTGCGACTGTGCGTGGCAGCCGCCGTGCTACTCGGCGCGGCACCATTCCTCCGGGTGCGTCGCCCGGATTCTCGGCAGTTGCGTTGCCGTGACCGGAGTGCTCGTCGTCTGCGTCGCGCGGGCAGGCATCAGCCTGAGCAGCGCCGTGTGGATCGTCGTCGCCGCGATGGCCGTGCAGGGCATCTACCACCCGCACTCGCGACTGCTGCTGTACCGGTACACCGCCATCGAGGTGGCCACGCACGCAATGGTCGCCGGCACGATCATGACCGTGCCGTTCGTGCCGTTCGGCTGGTCGGGAATGGTGACCGCGAGTCCGCAGGCGTAGGTGGCCGGTGTCTACCTCGGCGTGTTGCCGTCCGGGGTCGGGTTCGTGCTCTGGGGGTATGCCGTCGCGCGGCTGCCGGTCGTGACATCCACCTCTTTGCTCTACCTGGTGCCGGCAGTCGGCGTGCTCATCTCCTATCCCTGGCTCGGCGAGGTGCCGCTACCCAGCGAGCTCGCGCGCGGTGGAGTGATCGTGCTCGGGGTCGTGGGCATCAGCCAGGGAGATCGGTTTGTAGCGTGGTTTCGGCGCAGGCGCGGACCCGGCGAAGCACGGTTCGCAGGGTGAGATGCCTAGCGCGCGCTCGTCCCGGCGGGCAGTAGCGCTGCAGCCGACGCGATGATGGCGGCAGACACTCGCTGAAGGCCCGCGTCGGAGACCGAGGCCCGACGGGACACGAGCAGGATCGTTCGTTAGACGGGAACGTCGAAATCGACGAGGGCGACGCCGGCCGGAACCTCGGTCGCCCCGAGTTCGGGAATCAGCGCAACTTCGACCCCGGCCGCGACGAGCTCGAGTTGGACCCGGTAGTCCGTGGCTTCCGCGACCGTGCAGGGCTCGAAGCCGGCGAGGTCCGTGGCGCGGTGCACCATGTCGAAGCAGGAGCGCTCCCGGCCGGGCACAATCCAGTTGTGGTCCGCGAACTCGGCCAGGCCCACGGTCGAACCGACGGGTCCGAAGCTCCACGCCCCGGTCATCGGCGGCCGTGATCGCCGTCCACGCGGCCGGCATGATCGCTCGCGCAGCGGTCGGGAAGGCGCCGACCCGGTACACGCCGACTGCCCCCTCGCGGAGGGAGGCCGCCTCCATCTCCGCGACGGCCAGCATGTCGACGATGACGCTGCCGTGACGCGCGAGCACACGGCCGGCCGGCGTGACGACCACGCGACGCCCCTGCTTCTCGGTCAGCTTCACGCCCAGCCCCCGTTCCAGGGTCGCGAGCTGCATGGAGATGCCCGGAGTCGTCAGGTTGAGGGATCGCGCGACGGCAGCGATCGTGCCCAGCCGGTCGAGTTCGGCGAGCATGTTGAGCTTCCTGATGTCTAACCCAAAGTCCGGTTTAGCCTACGCACGGATAAAAGTAAACGGAAGACAGCGGGACGCACAAGTCGGCGTAGATTCTCTAGTCTGGGAAGACACGACTGAGGAGGACTGGTGACGGATCGAGCGGCCGCAGTATCCGCCTGGGAGTCGCTCTTCCGCGCGCAGGTGGCGATCATGCGCAGCCTAGCGAGCGATTTCCCGTCCCGCGAGATCTCCTTCAACGAGTACGACGTCCTCTTCAACCTCTCCAGGGAGCCGGACCGGCGCATCCGCTTGCGTGACCTGAACCAGCACGTGCTGCTCACCCAGCCGAGCGTGAGTCGCCTGATCGATCGCCTGGCCTCGCGGGGGTATATCCGCAAACTCACCGACCCGAACGACGGGCGTGGCGCCATCGTCGAGCTGACGGACGCCGGGTACGCGTTGTTCCGCAGTGTCGCGGTCGACCACATGGGGTCGATCTCGGCCCGCTTCGGCGATGCTCTCTCCGACGAAGAGCTCGAGCAGCTCACCGCCCTGTGCGACCGGCTCCGGATCGGGCCGGCGGGTTGCCCGCCGCCGGAGGACCTGCCCTGTTGAGAACGGCCGCCCCGGCGTAGCGTGAGCCGCAGGAGGTTCGTGACCATGCACGCAATCATCGGCGACAGGATCATCATTCGCGGCCGCACGGTCGAGACACCGGACAAGCACGGGGAGATCATCGAGGTTCGCGGGCCAGACGGCGAACCGCCATACCTCGTCCGCTTCGGCGAGGGTCACCAGAGTGTGGTCTACCCGGGCGCGGACTTCGTCATCGAGCGCTCCGACACGGACTGAAGCCCCGAACGGCCGACCGCAGGCGAGCACAACCGGTGGCAGGCTTCCGTTTCTGTACGGATACATAGTTCGTCACATCCGTCTAGGGGGTACCACGGCGGGTTTCGAGAGCTAGCGTTGAAGTACACGTTACAAACCGTGGCGGGTAAGAGGATTAGGGGACCTAACCATGCTGATCACGTGTCCGTTCTGTCATTCGCCGGCGCAGCTCACGCCGAACGCCGCGCACGCGAAGCAGGTCACCCTGCCGCTCTACGTGCTCAAGTGCTCTGGCTGCGAACGCACGAGTGTGCGGATCGAGCCGATTCACAAGCAGCACCTCACGGTCGGGGCAAACTGACCCGGCACCAGGTGTTCGAAGGTTCAGGGTCCGGGGTTCGGAGCGCACCCGAAGCGCAGTGAGCCTCCGGGAACGCCCCTGTGTCGTACGCAGTCCTTAGGCTGTCAGGGTGGATACAGCGACGGGACCTGACAACGCACCGGGGGCGGCGGACTGCTCGAGCCGGTGGCGGCCCGCCCATCCGACGAATGTCGCGCTCACTCTCTCCCGCTTGCGCCGGGGCCGGACGGACCCCACCTTCCAGGTGAGCCAGGACGGTGCCGTGTGGCGCACGACGCTCACCCGATCGGGACCCGCGACCCTGCGCCTGACCCAGTCCGGCCTGACCGAGCTTCGCTGCGAGGCGTGGGGCGAGGGCGCGAGGGAGGCTGTCGAGGGCGCACCGGAACTTCTCGGGGAGCGCGACGATCCCTCGGGGTTCGAGGCGCAGCATCCGCTCGTGCGGGACGCGCACCGGCGCTGGCCCGGCCTGCGGATCCCCCGCACCGGGCGGGTCATCGAATCGCTCATTCCCGCGATCCTCGAACAGAAGGTCATCAGCCTGCAGGCGACGGTCTCGTTCCGCACCCTCGTCCGCGCGCATGGGACACCTGCTCCCGGCCCGGCACCTGCCGGAATGCGCGTGCCGCCTTCGGCACGGGCCTGGCAGCTCATTCCCTCGTGGGAGTGGCATCGGGCCGGTGTCGACCCGCAGCGGTCCCGCACGGTGATGGTCTGCCTCGCCGTGACGCGGCAGCTGGAAGCGGCGAGCGACCTGTCGGCGGCCGAGGCGAGCGCGCGGCTGCGGGCGGTGCCGGGGATCGGCGAGTGGACGGCGGCGGAAGTCGCTCAGCGGGCGTTCGGCGACGCCGATGCGCTCTCGGTCGGGGACTACCACCTCGCCGGGGCGATCGGCCACACCCTGTTCGACGCGGACTTCGACGACGCGCTCATGGTCTCCGCGATGCGCATCTGGCAGCCGCATCGCTACCGGGTCGTCCGCCTGCTCGAGGCCTCCGGGAGCCTAGGCAAGCCCCGGCACGGGGCCCGGCTCGCCTTCGTCGACCACCGGGGGCACTGAGGCGGCCTCGGACGGTGTCAGTGCGGGCGTTGGACTCGCGTCGGGCTCCGCGGGCGCCAAGGGCGTCGCGGGCTCGGTGACCGCTGCCGGCACCGGGCCTGTCGCGGGCGACTTCCGCCTGCCGCACACGAAGTAGGCGATCGGCCCGATGAAGTTCATTCCGATGATGGCGGCCCACAGGAGCTTCGGACCGTTGACGAGCGCGGCGGGCCGCTTCGCAAGTTCCGCCCACGCTGTCGCGGCGAGCGCGAGCTGCACCGATCCGGCGACGAGGACCCCGGTCTGTTCACGAGGGCTGAGGTCGTTCCAGCCCCGCTTCCGTGCCGATCTCTTCGCGATCTTGTTCCTGGCCTGTGTCATGAGATTCTCCCCGGTGGCACCCTCTGCGGTAGCCGACGAGCACAGCGTACGCCCGGTCCACTGGCCCCGCAGGTGCCCCCGGCCTCCCCGGGCTGGTACGCCCCGGCATCCGGCGCCCGGGCCGAAGCGTAGCCTTGGTCCATGAGCTTGCCGCAGCTCCACTCTGCCGATTCCGCTGACCCCGCCGCGTCGATCTATCGGGAAACGGCTGATGAGGTACTCAGTGCATTCGGGAGCTCCCGCTCCGGGCTGACGACCGGCTCGGCGGACGAGCGGCGGATCCGCGCGGGCAGCAACGCGATCGTCGCCCTCAAGAAGGAATCCACACTGAGGCGCTACCTGCGCCAATTCGCCGACTGGATGATCGTGTTGCTCCTCGCGAGCGCCGCCATCACGGGGTTCCTCGGCGACCTCGGCACCGCCGGCGTCCTCGTCGCACTCGTCGGATTCAACACCCTGATCGGTTTCGTGCAGGAGAACCGCGCGGAGAAGACCATGGAGGCGCTCGAAAGGCTCGTCGACCCGACCACCCAGGTCTATCGGGACGGCGTCCTGACCGATATCGAATCCCGGGCGCTCGTGCCAGGGGACGTGGTGCGACTCACCGAAGGCGCCTCCGTGCCCGCCGACGTTCGACTGGTCGACACCACCGCCTTCTCCACCAACGACTTCGCCCTGACCGGGGAGAGCGACCCGACCCGGAAGTACGCGCGGCCGATCCCCCACGAGGTGCCGCTCGCGGACCGGCACAACCTGGCGTTCGCGGGCACGAGCGTCGCCACCGGTGAGGCGCTCGGACTCGTCACCGCGACCGGGATGCACACCGAGCTCGGCCGAATCGCTCGGCTCAGCCAGTCGGCCCCGCAGATCCGCAGCCCACTGCAGGTGGAGACGGGCAAGATCGCGAAGTACGTCAGCTATGGCGTCGCCGTGGTGTCGCTCGTCGTGCTGGTCATCGCCGTGCAGTCCGAACTTCCGCTCCGAGAGGCGATGCTCTTCGCCGTCGGATTCGCCTGCGCCCTCATCCCGCAGGGGCTGCCCGCCGAGGTCAACACCGCGCTCGCCGCCGCGGCCGGCACCCTCGCCCGGCAGAACGCCCTGGTCAAGAAGCTCAGCTCAGTCGAGACGCTCGGGGCGACGCACGTGATCTGCACCGACAAGACCGGCACGCTCACCAAGAACGAGATGACGGTCAGCGAACTCGTCGTCGGCGGCGCCGACTACCGGGTCACCGGGATCGGCTACGCGCCCGTTGGCGTCTTCGAGCCGGAATCGCGGAGCGACACGGCAACGGCCCGGCTGCGCGCGTTCATCACCGTCGGGGTGTTCGCGAACAACGCCCGCCTGGTCGCCCCCGCCGGGGACGACGGCTGGCGGATCCTCGGCGACCCGACGGAAGGCGCCCTCCTGGTCGCGGCCGGCAAGGCCGGAATCGACCTCGAGGCAATGCGCTCCCGCTGCCCCGAGATCGACGAACTGCCGTTCGATTCCACCCGGAAACTGATGACCAGCATCCGCCGGGACCCGGACGGAGTGCTCACCGCATACTCGAAGGGCGCCCCGGAAAGCCTGCTCGCCCGGGCCACCCTGATCGACGACGGCACCGCAGTGCGTTCGCTCACGGACGCCGACCGGGCGGCCCTGCTCGCCCGGCACACCGAGAAGGCGGGCCGCGCACTCCGCAACCTCGTCTTCGCGACGCGGGTGCTCACCGAAGCGGATGCCGCCAGCGGGGACATCCATGTCATCGAACGCGACCTGACCATCCTGGGCCTCGTCTCGATGCAGGACCCGATCCGCGCTGCCGTTCCCGCCGCCATGACGACCGTGCTCGCAGCCGGGGTGAAGGTCAACATCGTGACGGGCGACTTCTCCCTCACGGCCGAGGCCATCGCACACCAGGCCGGGCTCTCTGGCGACGACGGGCTGCGCATCGTCACCGGCGCGGAGCTTGCGGCGATGCCCGACGCCGAGGTTCTCGGTCACGCACTCGGCGGCGGCACGGTGTTCAGCCGGGTCGCGCCGGAGGACAAGGTGCGTATCGTCGACCTCGTCAAGGCCTCCGGGCACATCGTCGCCGTCACCGGCGACGGCATCAACGATGCGCCCGCGCTGCGGCATGCGAACATCGGGGTCGCCATGGGCGCCTCCGGAACGGATGTCGCCAAGCAGGCCGCCGAGATCGTGCTGCTCGACGACAGCTTCGCGACGCTCGTCAACGCGATCGGCGAGGGCCGCACCATCTATCGCAACATCACCAAGGGTGTGCTCAGCTGCCTCACCTCGAACATCGCGGAATTCGTGGTCAACACCGCGAGCCTGGCCCTGGCTTCCCTGTTCGGCGTGCCTCTCGCCCTGAACGTGCTCCAAATCCTCGCGATCGATCTCCTCGGTGAGATCTTCCCGATCGCGGCCCTCGGCAAGGACCCGGCCGAAGGGGAGACGATGAAGGACCCGCCGAGGGATTCCCACGCCCGGATCCTGAACAGACGGTCGATCGTCGATGTGTTCTGGTGCGGTGCCCTGATGGGCATTTTCGCCATCACGAACTACCTGCTGTTCTACGGCCGGAACGGCATCGACCCGTTCAGCCAGACTGTACCTGCTCTGCCGCTCGCCCAGGCGATGTCGATCACCTACGTCACGATCATGGTCTGCCAGCTCGTCAGCATCATCCAGCGCCGCAGCGTGCACGGGTTCTTCACGAGATACCAGTTCAGCAACCCGTCTTTCTGGTACGCCGTCTACCTCGCTATCGCGATCATGCTCGTCATCGTCTACGTACCGCTGGTTGCGGGTTTCTTCGGCACGAGCGGGCTCGGCGTCCTGGACTGGGCCTTCGTCGTGGGTGCCGCGGTCGTGTTCCTCGGGATCCGGGAGGGTGCTGCGGCCCTTCGGCGGCGGCGCGCGAGCGCACCAGTCGGCCGAGCCTGAGGCATCCGCTTCGCACCCGTCGACAGGCCGCGCCCGCGCCGGTTTCGGCGGCTCGCACCCGCGCCCGCGCCGGTTCCGGCAAACCGCACCCGCCGTTTCGGGCGCGGCCTGCCGAAATCGGCGCGGTGTCCGTGTCGGCCGCAATCTGGCACGCTGGAGGGGTACATCGCTACATCAGCACCAGGAGCCCCATGCCCTTCGCCGACCAACTCATCGGAGTGCCGACCGCGGTCGCCCTCACCGCGGCGATCCAGGCCGTCACGCCGCACGCTCCGCTCACCGCGCTGCGCGCAGCCATGGAAGCGCTCGGCCCACTCTCACTGCGGGAGAGGAGCGACCTGCTGCGCGACGCCCTGCTGGCCGACCTGCCGGGCGATTACGACTCATTCGCCGCGACCATCCGCGCCGCGGCGTCGGGAACCCTGCCATTCACCGGCTGGCTGATCTGGCCGGTGTCGACCGCGATCGCGGTCAAGGGCATCGAGGCGGGCACGGATGCCGCCTTCGATGACGCCCTGGGTATGCTCGCCGAGCTCACCGGCCGGCTCAGTTCAGAATTCGCTATCCGGCTGCTGCTCGACCACGACCTCGACCGGGCGCTCCCGGTCGTGCTGGGCTGGGCCGCCTCGACCGACGTCGACGTGCGCAGGCTCGCGACCGAGGGCACCCGGCCGTTCCTGCCGTGGGCTCGGCGGGTCCCGGGGATCCTCGCCGAGCCGACCGCGACCCTGCCGATCCTGCACGCGCTCTACCGCGACGATGACGAGGTCGTGCGCCGGTCGGTCGCCAACCATCTCAACGACCTCAGCCGGCAGCAGCCAGAGCTCGCGGTCGCCACGACGGCCGCCTGGCTCGCCGAACCGGACGAGCACACCGCCCGGCTCGTGCGGCACGCGCTGCGCACCCTCGTGAAGCGGGGCAACCCTGCCGCGCTCGCCCAGCTCGGCTTCCATGCGGCCGATGTGACGGTGGCCGGCCCGGTGCTGGCCGAGACGAAGGTGGCGTTCGGCGGAACTGTCGACTTCACCGCAAGCATCCGCAACAACGCCCGTGTGGCCACCCGGCTGGCCGTCGACTATGTCCTGCACCACCAGAAGGCGAACGGCACCCTCACCGGCAAGACGTTCAAGCTCGCGACCCTGACTCTGGAGCCCGGCGAGGTCGTGCTGCTGACCAAGGGGCACTCGCTCCGGGCGATCACCACCCGTCGCTATTACCCCGGAGAGCACGCCGTCGAGTTGCAGGTGAACGGTGTGACCCACGGCCGGACGCCGTTCATCCTGCTGCCGGAGGCCTGACCGGCCGGGTCGCCCTGACCACCACGTCTAGCACGGGGGTCGCGCTGTCGTGGGCGGCGGGCGCCTCCCGCTCACGCGATTCGGCGACCTCGACGTCGAGCTCCGTGCCGTCGATCGCGGCGAGCACGTCGTCGACCCCGAACATCAACTCGCGGAAGTGCGCCCGGTGCTCGCCGGCATCAGCCTCGGAGACGTCGTGACCGACGATGAGCAGCGTACCGCCCGGCGCGACGGCCGCCGCGAGGGCCCGGAACAACAGGATTCTGGCGGACCCGGGCAGGTGCATGAACTGCGAAGAGACGAGGTCGAATGAACGGGGTTCTGGCGACCAGGCCGTCAGGTCGTGCTGCTCCCAGCGGATGCGCGCCGCGGCGGGTCCGTCGACGGACTCCGCCCGGGCACGCGCCTTGGCGAGCGCGTTCGTGGAGATGTCGACACCGGTGACGTGCCACCCGCTCATCGCCAGCCAGAATGCGTCACCGCCTTCCCCGCTGCCGATGTCGAGGGCGCGTCCCGGCGCGAGCGGGGTCACTTCGGCGACGAGCACGGGGTTCGGGTCGCCGCTCCACGCCAGACCGGGGGCGGCGTAACGCTCCTCCCAGTAATCGCGGCCGAACGGGTGTTCCTCGTGTGTCATGGCAGACCTCCTGCTCCGATGCTCGGGCAGGATCGACGGAATCGCCAAGCACGTTTGCCGAAGTGGCAAGATCGACCCATGGACGACACTTCCCCCACGACGGAGACGATGCTCGCCGCCGTCGGCCCGCTCCTGCGGGCGCGGCGCAGCGAGCACGGTATGACACTCGCCGAACTGTCGCGCGCCACGGGCATCTCGGTCAGCACGCTGTCCCGGCTCGAATCCGGGCAACGGCGTCCCGCACTCGAACTGCTGCTGCCACTGGCGCGGGCCTATGGCGTTCCGCTCGACGAACTGGTCGGGGCACCGGAGACGGGTGACCCGCGCATCCACCTCCGGCCGACGCGGCACCGCGACCAGACGATCGTTCCGCTGTCCCGCGGCGCCAGCGGCGGGCCGCAGGCATTCAAACACCTGATCCCCGCAACGGTAGCGGAGCGTGAGCCGGATCCGAGGGTGCACGAGGGATACGAGTGGATCTACGTGCTCCGGGGCCGCCTGCGGCTCGTGCTCGGCACGCACGACCTGGTGCTCCCGGCCGGGGAGGCCGCCGAGTTCGACACCCGCACGCCGCACTGGTTCGGCCGGGTCGGACCGGGCGACGTCGAGTTCCTCACCCTCTTCGGCCGCCAGGGCGAGCGGATGCACGTGCGCGCCGCGCCACCCGGGCGCCTGGGCGAGTGAGACGCGACCGGGGGGGGTTCGGCCGCGGATCCCGCGGACAGCCACAAAAAAGCCCCACATCTCATGGAGTGCGGGGCTTTTGTCCTGTGCGCCCGAAGGGATTCGAACCCCCAACCTCCTGATGCCCCCTCGACCAGAACGCAGGAATGCGAGCGCCACCGGCACGCAGCCGCTCGGCGAGAGTCCCCTGCGGGACGAACTCGACATCGAGCACCCCAGAGACGTACTGCTCAGCGAACAGCCGATTCTCCCCGACAGACGAAGCGAGCACCTTGGAAACTTGGCCTTTCTCGATGAGCAGGCCGAGCCCCTTGCCGTCGACGCCCATGTTGTTGGACACGATCGTGAGATCCGTAACTCCCGAGTCGCGCAGCGCGTGGATTAGGCTCGTCGGATTGCCCGACACCCCAAATCCCCCGACCGCGACCGTCATCCCATCGTGGACGATGTCGACCAGCGCGTCAGCTGCGCTGTGACGGAACTTGCCAATTATTTTCACTCCCTTGCCCGCTGGGGCGATGACGATCAGGCTAGGCGATTAACGAAGTGCTGCGTGATCTTCCCGATGCCTTCGATCTCGGTGACGAGCCTTTCCCCGGCAACGAGAAAGCGCTTCGGATCGCGCCCGGCCCCGACTCCGGGAGGTGTCCCGGTGAAGATGAGATCGCCCGGCAGCAGTTCGACGGCATCGGACAGACGGGAGATGAGCTCGTCGACCGAAAAGACGAGCTGATCCGTGTTGCCGTTCTGCATGACGAGTTCCTCGCCGTCAATCGTGACGATCGTCGCGGAGATCGCGAGTGCGTCGGCATGGGGCAGTTCGTCGAGAGTGACGATGGACGGTCCGGTCGGCGCGAAGTTCTCGAAGGACTTGCCGATGCTGAACTGGGGCGGCTGGTCCTGCCACTGCACCGTGCGCTCGGACAGATCCTGCCCGACGGTGTACCCGGCGATGTGGGATGGCGCCTCATCAACGGGGATGTGCCGACCGCCAGTAGCTATGACCACGACGAGCTCCGCTTCCCAGTCGACCGTGTCTCCGGGAAGCGGAACCTCCACATCCGGTCCGGCGACGGAGGAGCTGAACTTGGTGAACACGACCGGTTTCTCGGGAAGTGGCAGGCCGGACTCCGCAGCGTGGTCGGCATAGTTCAGGCCGATGCCGAAAACTTGGCGTGGCCGAGGGGACGGCGCGTCCAGGTTCGCGCCGGCGAGAGCGAAGGCTTCAGCGTGATTGACGATGTCGACCGTGGCTGCCCACGCAGAGAACTCCGCCCAGCGGCTGAATACCGCCATCGGGTCGGTCTGGAAGGTGCCGCCGCTCGCGCGTTCGACATCGAGGAGATTTTCGCCGTCGATAAGCACCAGTCGGCCGGCATTATTCGCGATACGCATGAGCTTGTCCTTCAGGAGATGGGTGATGGAGCCGGAGATCGGCTGACGAATCCGCGCAGCGCGGAGTCGAGGATCGTATCGGGATTCGCGAAGGACGGCCCGACCCACGCGATGTGCTGGTCGGGCCGAACCAGAACGAGTCGGTCAGGTTCGATCGCGCCGAAGCCATCGGAGGACGGATCGACGCAGACGAGTGGGATGCCGCGACGCGACGCGGCATCGACCCATGCCTGCCCCGGCGCACCGATCAGGGTGAGCTCGGGACCAAGGAGGTCGTAGAGCGATTTCCCGGCGGCGCTGCGCGCGTGCGGAAGTCGATTCCCCGCGGCGACGACGGGAAGGTAGACGTCACCCGAGGGAGTCTGATCGGACGAGTTGGGCCCATAGCCATAGCCGAGAACCAGGCCGAGGCTGTAGAACTCCGCGCGCTTGGCATTGTTGATCGGACCCGCAGCGGCGGCGCGCGCCTGGTCGCCGGCCGCACCCTCCGCCATCAGCTCAGGAGACGTCAGGTCGATCGATAACGCCTGCATGTTGGTCGCCGCCAAATCGATCGTCTGCTCCGCAACCGGCATCCGCTCGTCCTCATAACTTTCGAGGAGCTCGACCGGCGCCCACCCGCTGAGGACGGCCGCCAGCTTCCAGGCGAGGTTGACGGCATCGCCCACCCCGGTGTTGAAACCGTGCCCGCCCCATGGCGGGTTCTGGTGTGCGGCGTCCCCGACCAGGTAGGTGCGGTCCGACCCGTAGCAGTCGGTGAGCAGCATTCTCGCCTGCCAGGGGTCGGTGGCGAGGATCTCTACGTCGATGTCCGCGCCGACCAGGCCACGCACGAGGGCGGCCGCTTCGTCGTCATCGGCGATCGTCTCGGTGCCGGTCGAGATCGCCCACCAGGTTCCATCCAGCGAGAGCGGTCCGATAACGCCCGGGAACTCAGGGTTGAGGACCCAGTGATGCACTGCGCGGCGCTTGGGGAGCAGCGCGCCCAGCTGAGCCGAGCGGAAGGTGATGTTCACGTTCGGGCGACCCGCCGCCGCACCGACGTAGTGAGCACCGAGCGCAGCCCGCACCACACTTCGGGACCCATCAGCGCCCACGAGGTAGTCGCAGGTGACCGTCGACAGCACGCCCTCGGCATCCTCGATCCGCACGCGCGGTCGATCCGCGTCGAGATCGACGTCGATCACCCGGGAGCCGTACAGGGTCGCCACCGATGGTCGCTCGGCGAGCAGGGACCGCAACACCTCCTCGACGATCGGCTGCGTCACCTGCTGCGCGCCCTCCGCCGTCAGGTCCGAATTCACCAGTTCGAGCCCGAGCACGCCGGTCAACCGGGTGATCTCGTGCCCGGTCGCCGTCGTGCAGAATCGCACCTCATCCGACCACTCGGCCGGGATCGGGGCGCGGCGGCGGATCTCGGCGGCGGCTCCTGTGCGGCGGTACAGCTCCATGGTACGAGCCGACGTGGTCTTGGCCCGCGGTCGGGAGTGCTCGACCTTGGCGCGCGGCTCGATCAGGAGGGAGCCAACGCCGTGGAACGCGAGTTCGAGCGCCATCGAGAGCCCGACCGGTCCGCCGCCGACGATGACGACGGCGGCATGCCGACCGGCGTCCGGCGAGGCGGTCACCACACCTCGGGCAGGAAGATGTCCTCGGGAATCACCTCGGGCAGATACTCACCCGCTCGCGTGCGCTCGTGAATCTCCTGGAAGCTCAAACCGGACTCGCGGGCGGCGACCAGCTTCTCGGCGTCGAACCAGGTGCCGATCGGGTTTTCGGCGAACTCCTTCGCATTGGCGATCCACTCGCTTGAATCTGCCCAGTCGCCGAAGCCGTCGACCTGGATCTCGACGCCGTTGCCGTCGGGGTCCTGGTAGTACACCGACATCGTGATGCCGTGGTCGAGCTGGAGGAACGGGAGGATGCCGTGGTTGCGCAGGCGGATGTAATTGTTCATCCACATGTCAAAGGTCAAGAACTCGAACGCCGTGTGGTGGATGCCGGTCTCGTGCCCCTTGTCGGTCGGGTGTTTGAGTCCTGGAGGAGAGAGGAACGCAATGCGGTGGTTGGCCTCGTCGTTGGTGAGCCACGACGCCTCGTCGCTTTGGAAGACCGGCCGCAGTCCGCAGACCAGCCCGTACCACGCGACCATCTCGGACATCCGAAGGGTGGTGAACGTGGTGTGATGAAGCTTGGGAGGGTTGACCGGACGATCGGTCATCGTGTTCTCGGGCATTCCTTCTCTCCTTTGAGATGGGTGGTGGATGACGCTGGGCTTCAGTGTGTCGGATCGACCAAGTCGAGGGCAGCCGCGATCTGCGCAGCCGGACCGATGCCATGCAGGCGATACAGCTCCTGCAACGTGCCGGTCTGGCCGAACTCGGTGACCCCCAGGTTCACGCTGCGCACACCGCGGATCGCGGCCAGGAAAGCGAGTGTGTGCGGGTGCCCGTCGAGGACCGTCACCATCGGAACGGCACGGTCGGCCGGGAACACCTGGTCGAGAATCGCTGCGTCGCCGTCGCCCTGCCCGCTCCGAGCCCGCACCGCGCGGTACAGGCGGTCGGCGCTCGTCACGCAGACGACGTCCGCGGCGACACCCGATTGCGCCAACCGGTCCGCGGCTTCGAGCACCTCAGGAATGAGGGCGCCCATGCCGACGAGCGTGACGTCGACGCTCGGCACGCGGCGTAGCGCGTAGGCGCCGGCGCCGACCTGGCGCCGACGGCGATCGCGTGCCGCAGGATCGCTGGGCACAGCGGCCAGCTTCTGATCGATGACGCGAGAGCTCAGACGCAGGTAGCTCGACGATCCGTCGGATCGGCCGAGACGCGACAGCGCATCGAGCATGCACCACTCGAAGTCCTGCGCGAACGCCGGCTCGAAATAGACGACGCCCGGCTGCTCGATGCCGATGGAGGGGCTGATGATCGACTGGTGCGCCCCGCCTTCGGCGGCGAGCGTGACGCCGGACGGAGTTCCGATCAGGATCGACTGCCCACCCCCGTAGACACCGAACGACCATGGCTCGAGCGCCCGGGTGACGAAGGGGTCGTACAGGGTGCCGATCGGCAGCAGCGGCTCGCCCCACCTGCTCCAGGTCGCGCCGAGCTCTCCAAGTAGGCTGACCAGATTGACCTCGGCGATGCCGAGCTCGATGTGCTGGCCCGATGGGCGTTCGTTCCAGTGCAGGATCGTCTCCGCGTCATCCGCGAACCAGTCCCGCTTCTCGTTCGGTGACCACACTCCCGCGCGGTTGACCCAGCCGCCCAGATTGGTGCTGGATGCGACATCCGGGGCGACCGTGACCACCCGCCGGGCGGCGTCGGGGGCCACGCGTACCAGATCGAGGAGCAACCGCCCGAGTCCCTGCTGCGTGGAACTGTGTCCGGTGATCTCGCGGTCGAAGTCGGCGGGGATCGCCGCGGGCTGTGAGGTGGGGACAGGCGGACGGCGCAGGCGCTCGGCGACCTCGGAACAGAGCTCGGCCGCAAGGGACTCCGCGGCGAACCCGCGCCAGGGATCGTCGACGCACTCGCCCAGTTCTGCGGCCACCTGCGCCAGCTGCGCGGGCTTCAGCAAATTGGCGTGATTCTGCGGGTGACCGGCATTGGGCAGGCCGTGCCCCTTGATCGTGTAGGCGAAGATCACGGTCGGTCGGGTATCGTCGATCTCGCCGAACGACTGGATGATGCTCGACAGGTCGTGCCCGCCGAGCCCTCGGATGACCCGCAAGGCCTGCTCGTCATCGAGGCCTTCCAGCAGCGCGGCGATGATGCTCGCGCCTTCGCCGGTGCCCGGGAGCCGCTCGCGCAACTCCGCGGGAGAACAGCGGAGCAGGCGCTGATACTCGGGATTCGACATCCCGTCGATGCGGTTCTTGAGGTGCTCGCCACCGGGCTTCGCGAAGAGTTCGGTGAGGAGGCTGCCGTACTTGAGGGTGATGACCTGCCAGCCCGCGGCGGCGAACATCGCCTGAAGACGGGTCGCCGAGATGTTGGGGACGACTCGGTCCAGCGATTGCCGGTTGAAGTCGACGATCCAGACCAGCTCGCCGAGGTCGGCGACCATCGGGTCGAGCACGGCCTCCCAGACGGCGCCCTCGTCGAGTTCGGCGTCGCCGACCAGACTGAACTGCCGACCCGTGCTGCGGGGAGTGCCCGCGGTATCCGCCGCGTACCGTCGGGCGATGGCGCCCCAGATCGGCGCCGTGGCCCCGATGCCGACCGAGCCGGTCGAGTAGTCGACGGTGTCGGGATCCTTCGAGCGGCTGGGGTAGCTCTGGAGCCCATGAAAGGCGCGGAGCGTGCCGAGCTCGGTCGGGGTCAGCTCTCCCAGCAGGTAGTTGATGGCGTGCAGCACCGGCGAGGCGTGAGGCTTCACCGAGACGCGGTCTTCGCTGGTGAGCTCCGTGAACCACAGGGCAGTCATGATCGTCGAGAGCGAGGCGCTCGAGGCCTGGTGTCCGCCGATCTTGATCCCGTCGGGATCTTTGCGGGCTGGAGAGTTGGCGGCGTCGATGATCGCGATCGCCAACCAGAGCACCTTGCGCTCGACGGCCGCGAGCACGTCGAGATCGACGTCGGACGTCGCCGCGCGGTCCCGTGTCTCCATGACATGCTCCCTCGTTGCAGCAAGATATATCTTATAGCGTAGCGGTGCAACCGGGATGAGAATCGGGCACTGTGCAGCCCGTGGCACTATGTGACCAGAACAGTCGAGGAGATCGCATGACGTTGCAGAGACAGGTACGCTCAGTCGCATCCGCCAACGCGTCCGCGGTCGATCTGGTGACGGCAGAGATCCGCCGAGCGGTGCTGACGGGAACGTTGGTCGCCGGAGAGCAGTTCTCGATCCGCGACCTGGCCGGTCAGCTCGGGGTGAGCCACATCCCTATCCGAGAGGCGCTACGCCGGCTCGAATCGCAAGGGCTGATCATCCTGAAGCAGGCACGAAGCGCCAGTGTCGCCCCCCTGAGCATGGCCGACCTGCATGCAATCTACCGGCTCCGCTATGAGCTCGAGCTTTCGCTGGCCGGCTCCTCGGCCGGGCAGCGTGATGAGCAACAACTGGCCCGATTGGATGCCCTGCTCGAATCGAGCCGCGATCGCGACCCCGAGATCGCCTGGCAGGCGCACTACGACTTCCACGAGGCGCTCGTGCACCCGGCCGCGAACGAATGGGACGACCGCGTGCTGCACACACTGTGGGTCGCGGCAGAGCGCTACACGCATCTGGTCTTCGATCCGACCCAAATCACCGGAGCCGAGCGGGCGCGGCGCTACAGGACTCACCGAGTGCTCCGTGACGCGGCGCTCGTCGCCGACCCTGAGGCCATGGCCGAAGCCCTCCGCCTCCACCTGGTCACAAACGAAGACAAGATCCGCGAGCACATCTTCCCGCTCGAAGGATCCTGACCTCAGCCGCAGATCCGCACTTGTGCGGCGCCATCTCGCGCCATACGATGCAGAATATATCGTAGCGAGTAGCGAGGAGGCTGCCAGGTGAGCGACTGTCTCCCATGTGATCTCGAATCGGCCGACTCGGCTCACGTCGTCTATCGCGACGATGACTGGTCCTGCGAGATCGCCGAAGGCTACGACGTGCCCGGTTGGTTCATTCTCCGACTTCGGCGTCATGCGGAGGGCTGGGCTGGGCCTACTGCCGACGAGCTCGGCGAGTTCGGTCCCGTGTCGCAGCGGGTCTCGGCGGCCATCCAGTCGGCGACCGGCGCGACGGGGGTGTACTTCATGAGCTTCGGCGAGAATTACCCCCACTTCCACTTCCTTGTGATCGCGCGCGAAGCCGATCTCGCAGCGGATCTAAGAGGCGCGGCCATCCTGGCCAGGCGCGCACATAGCCGTGACCTCGACGCCTCGCTCGCCGTCGGCGAGGGCGTCCGATCGGCGCTGGCCGCAGCATCTATTTGAGGCAGGACCTTGCAGTACCCCGCAGTATCCACCCACCCCGAAAGGACAACGATGTCCACACCGTTCACCCACACCATCGTCGGCTCAGGAGCCGCTGCCGGGTACACGTTTACCGGACGCACCAACATCGGCGGTGACCTCGTTCCCCGCGCCGGCGAGCCGCTGATCGTCGCCCTGCACGGCGGTACGTACTCCTCGGAGTACTTCGACATCCCCGGGCACTCGTTGCTTGACAACGCCACCAAGCAGGGCATCCCGGTGATCGCTATCGACCGGCCCAACTACCTCGGCTCCAGCCCGCTGACCTCGGAGGGCTCGATCATCGTCGACAACGCGGAGGTGCTCGGTGACGCGATCGGCTCCATCTGGGACGAGTACGGCGGGGATGCGGCCGGCATCGTGCTCGTCGCCCACTCGATCGGCGGGGCGATCGCCACAATCATCGCGGCGACGCCGCAGTCGTGGCCGCTTCTCGGACTGGCGACGTCCGGATGCCTGGTGCGGGTCCCCGCGGAGTCGGCCGGCGCATGGGCGTCGCTGCCCCCGATCCCGATGATCGATCTGCCGGTGCCGCTCAAGGACCAGCTGATGTTCGGCCCCCCGGAGACCTATGACGACGCGATGCCTGCGGCCAGCTACCCGTCGAACACCTCGGTGCCCAAGGCGGAGCTACTCGACATCACGGGTGCGTGGCTCGAACGCCGCGCAGTTATCACAGCCAAAGTGGCCGTTCAGGTTCATCACCGGCAGGCCGAGTTCGATCACCTCTGGGTGACCGACCAGGGCGAGGTCGATGAGTATCGCGCCGGCTTCACTTCTGCGCTGTCGGTCGACATCGAGCTGCAGCTCGGCGCCGGTCACTGCATCGACTTCCACCTGCCGAGCGACGAGTTCCAGAACTCCCAGCTCGCTTTCGCGCGCTCGGCCGCCACGGCGAAGGTCTGACCGCGATGACGTCGAGCGTGCTGCGCGGTGTCCGCGTCTACCGGAATGGCCGATTCGGCGATCCCGAGGACGTGGTGATCGAGGGGTCGGTCATCGGGACCGACGCTTCCGGTGCGCGCGACGTCGAGTCGGGGGGTTATCTGATTCCCGGTCTCATCGATTGCCATGTGCACGTCATTGGGAGGGAGACCCTGGCGACCTTCGCCTCCTTCGGCGTGACCACCGTGCTCGATATGGGCAACCCGATGTCCCTTCTCAACCCGCTGCGCGGGCTCCCCGGCGTGGCGGATCTCCGCGCGGCGGGCGTTGTCTCGACATCACCGACGAGCGTGCACGCACAACGCATGCACGCCGGGCCCGAGGTGCTCGTCGTAGCTGCTGCTGAGGCGGATGCCTGGGTCTCCGCCCGAGTCGAGGAGGGCGCCGACTACATCAAGGTCGTCATCGACCTCCCTGGCTTCGACCAGGAGACCGTCGATGCCCTGGTGGCCGCGGCGCACGCCCGCGGCAAGAAGGTAGTGGCGCACGCGTCGCGGTTCGACGCCGTGACGATGGCGCAGAGGGCCGGGGTCGACATCCTGACCCAGGTCCCGCTCGATCGTCCGCTCGAGAGCTCTCAGGCTGCCGAGCTCGCCGCGGCCGGCGCGGTCGTCGTCCCGACTCTGACGATGATGAAGGGGATCGTCGAGGGACTGAAGGCGGCTGGTGCCCCCGGGCCCGTGTATGAACCCGCGCGCGCCTCGGTGGCAGTGCTTCACGACGCAGGGATGCCGATCCTCGCCGGCACGGACGCGAACGCGGTCCCCTTCGGCCCGTCGTCGCCGCCGTTCGGCGAGAGCCTGCACCAGGAGCTCGGACTACTCGTCGAAGCCGGGCTCTCTCCGGTCGAAGCGCTCGACGCGGCCACCTCGGTCGCCGCCGACCACTTCGGACTCGATGACCGCGGCAGGATCGCGGCCGGACTTCGCGCGGACCTCGTTCTGCTCGATGCCGACCCGACCGCAGACATCGCCGCCACTCGCAGCATGCGCGGCGTCTGGATCGCGGGACAGCGCATCCAAAAAGGGAGGCTCGACCAATGAAGGCTGCCGTCGTCGCCGATTTCACCCGGCCGCCCGTTTACGGCGACTTCCCCGAGCCCGAACCGTTCGAAGGCGAGGTCGTCGCCGAGGTCCGCGCGGCAGCGGTCTCGAACATCGTCCGGCTCATCGCAGCCGGCAGGCACTACTCGAGCGCCGCCAAGCCGCCGATCGTTGCGGGATTCGATGGCGTCGCGGAGCTTCCGGATGGCTCCATCGTCTACGTGCCCGGCGTGCGCTCACCGTGGGGAACTCTTGCTGACCGCGTCGCCGTGTCGCCGGCCTCGGTCCGGCCCGTGCCCGCGGGTCTCGACGCCGCTCAGGCCGCCGCGGTTGTCAACACGGCGTTCGCCTCGTGGCTGCCGCTCACTCGCATCCTCGAGCCAGGTGCCACACCGACTGTGCTCGTGATCGGCGCGACCGGCGCATCCGGCTCGGTGGCGGTGCAGATAGCGAAGCACCTCGGCGCACGACGGGTGATCGCGGTCGGCCGCGAAGGCGATGCGCTCCGCCGAACCGCGGATCGAGGCGCCAACGAGGTGATCCCCCTCGACGACGGGCTCGACGCGTCCCTTGCCCGGGTCGGGGCCGATGGCGTGGACGTTGTGCTCGACTTCCTCTGGGGCGACACGGCGGCCATCGCGATGGCTGCGCTTGCACGCTCGGCTCCGCACCCGCAACATCGGATTGACTGGGTCAACTTGGGTGCGCTCGACGGCGTGCACGTCTCGCTCGACTCCGCCTTGATGCGCATGAGCGACCTGCACGTCTGGGGCAGCGGCGCCGGCGCATACTCGGCCGAGCGTCGCCGGAATATGGCAGATGCAGCACTTGATCTCGCCGCTCGTGGCGTAATTGAGGTCGACATCCAGCCACGTGCCCTTGCGGATATCCACTCAACCTGGAATGACCGGGGTCGACTCGTTTTTATGCGGTGACCACGGTCGTCAAGGTCGGCGGTCAGACTCGCCGCATCGCGATGAAACCGAGACTGGACCGCCCGCACGGCAGGACCAGGCGGTACTTCGGAATGAGGAAGGGCTGCTCGAAATCGGTGTGCGCGTCCCATTCTGTTCGCGCTCAGTCCATGACGGTCGCACTCTGACAGCCCGATCTTGGCCATTCCGAAGTTATCCCAACGGATCCATCAGCACTTTCGCTTGGTCTTTGCGCAGATCAAGTAAATTCTTGCGCTGACGGTATGGTTGGGATGCGCCTGGAGATAGTCCAGATGGAACGGGCGATGGCGACCGGGGACGTGCGGTCCTTTCTGCATGGAAACTGGCAGTTTCAGGCGTTCGTGGCTAGCGTTTCGCCCAATACCATGCTGCGCACCGTCTTTCTAAGCCTGCTCGATCTGCTTGAACGTCACGCCGTCACGCTGCGTCCGGTGAATGCTCAGCCCCTGCCGGAAGTGCTGAATGCGCGCCTCGACCTGTACGTGCGCATGGCCAATGCGCTCGAGGCCAGGGACCGAACGGCGGTGACGGAGATCATGATCGAGCACAACACCGGCACCCAGCCGGCAGCGGAACCTGCGACCTGATTCCCTTTCGCCGGAGCCGAACGGGTCATTCCGCTGCGGTCCGTCGAGGAGAAGTGCCACTAAGAGTCGCGTACATGCACAGCCATTAGGTCTCGGTCACGGGCCGTTGAACACGAAACACCGATTCTGATTTAAGAGGACGGTTGGGTCTCGTGGACGGCCGTTCGAGGGCACCGGTCACGTCCGGGGCTGCTAGGCGAGGTTGAGGAGGATCTCGGCGGTGCCGTGCGCGATGGCTTCTTTCACGTCCGGCTCGAGCTTTGCTTCGTCGAGGAATTTGGCGGCCCCGCCGTTGTCGAGGAACGGGTAGTCGACGGAGTACATGATCCGGTCGGTACCGAGGGTCTCGATGCAGTACTGCAGCTGGGCGTGGCTGAACATGCCACTGGGGGTGACATAGACGTTCGATTTCACGTACTCGGCTATGGAACGGTCAAGGCCGGTGAGGCGGGTGGGGAAGCCTTCATCGAGCCGATCGAGGAAGAACGGGACCATTTCGCCCCAATGTCCGAGGATGATCTGGAGGGTGGGGTATTTGTCGAAGACACCGCTGAGGACCAGGTGCAGGAAGTGGATTCCTGTTTCCATGTGCCACCCCCATCCCGCAGTTTGGAACCGGGCCGTGACCAGCGGGTCGAGGCCGGCATAGTTGATAGCGCTGCTGGCGGCGGGCGGGACTCCCGGGTGCAGGTAGATCGGCACGTTCAAACTCGCCGCGCGGGCGAGAATCGGGTCGAATCGAGTTTCGCTGAGGAATTGGTCCTCCGTACGCCCCATGATCATCGCGCCGACCATGGACAAGTCCCGCACGCCGCGTTCGAGTTCGTCGGCAGCGTGTTCGGGCAGGACAGTTGGCAGGGACGCGAACGCCGCGAACCGGTCGGGGTGCCTCGTAACCGCTGCGGCGAGTGTGTTGTTAAGGTTTGTCACGAGATCACCGGCGTGCTCAGCGGGGAGCTGTTGTGTGGAGAGTCCAGAGAGGACCTGCATGCTGATGCCGTTGGCATCCATGTTGGCGATGCGGCCTTCGTCGAGGTCTTGTAGGACTTCGGCGGACGGGGACCAGGAAAAGCCCAGCTTCGGATCGAACGTGGCGTGGAAGTCGGGGCTTTGGTGGGATGCAATCCCGGCGCTTGCTCGGGCGATCGATACGTCCAGGTAGTGCTCTTCGAGGGTGATGAGTTTCACGAGGTGGGTCCTTTGAATCGAGAGGTGTGGATCGGATGGTCAGGAGGCGGGGATCCCGGCGGTCCAGACATGGTCGATGTTTCTTGTGGCGGTGATATCGGCGGTGGGGTCGCCCGTGACGAGAAGCAGGTCCGCGCGGGATCCTTCTCGGACGCTGCCGCGATCATCGAGGCCGAAGAGGGCGGCGGCGGTGCTGGTGGCGCTTCGTAGCGCTTCCGTGGGGCTGAGGCCGGCGTCGACGAGAAGCTGCAATTCGTCGTGCATCGATTCGCCGAGAGCCGGACGGAAGGGCACGAAGGGGGCATTGTTGGCGTCGGTGCCCACGGCGATCATCAGTCCGGCTGCCGCCATGGCGGTAACCGAGGCGGATGCGTTGTGGTATCCGGGTCCGTCGCCGGAGTCGGGAAGACCGACCGCCGAGGCGGTGCCCTTCATCATGATCAGGGTTGGAATCGCTCGAATGTTACCGACGGCCATCGAGGCGGCCATCTCCGACGTGATGGGCCCGTTGAGAGGAACATGCGTGAGGATGTCGACGCCGGCGTCGATGCCGAGGTGGAACGCTGCTGTCGAGGAGGCGTGCGCGATGGCCTGAAGACCAACCGTGTGAGCGGCCTGCACGATGGCGGCGATGGTGTCGCCGCCCAGGGCCACGTCGCCGACCCTTGCGGGATCCTCGATGATGATCTTGATGTAGTCGGATTCTTCGGCAACCCGGTCGGCCACGAACCGGGGGGCGTCGTCAGGCCCGCTCACCACCGTGGACAACGCGAAGCTGCCCTTGGTCGTCTGATTGCTTCCTGGGCCGGACGCTGGACTGCCGGAACTTCGCACGTCGGACAGCCCTGTTTGGTCGCGCATTCTGTCCACCAGCGACTTCGGGTGGGTTCCCATGTCCAAGACAGTCGTCAGACCCCAGCGGGTGAATTCGCCCAAATCAGCGTACGAGTCGAAGTGCACGTGAGTGTCGATCAGTCCGGGAAGCAGCGTTTTGCCGGTACCGTCGATGATCGTGTCCGAACCGATCGGTTCTTCGGTGGTTGCGGTGACCGCGCGGATTCCTTGTTCTGTGAACGTCACGTCGAAGGATCCCTCGAGCATGGCTGCGCCGTCGAAGACGCGGACGGTGGTGATCGTGGTGGTGGTCATGCGTTGTGCCTTTCGGTGGTGGATCCCGGTGCGGCTAGCCACGCGGTGGCGTCGGCTTTAATCCGGCGTTCCAAGTCGCTGCCCTTCGTCGCGAAGACCCTCGCTACTGGGAACCCGCTTTTTTCGAGCAGATATGCCCGCGCCGCGTACTCGCGGGGAAATATCCGGGCGAGGGCGCCGTCGATGTCGACCAGCCCGAGGGGGAAGGTGAAGGTGGCGGCGTCGTAGATGCTTTTACGGTCGACGATCTTCCAGAGGCCGTCTCTTTTCTCGATCCGGTCGATGAACCGGTTGTGGCCCATGCACCCGAGGTCTAGAGAAACGTTCTCCGCGATGATGATCGCGTTGGTCTCTGCCACCGCCCGATCCCGGGACTCGTTGAGGGTCACAAGGGGGGACGTGATGACGTGCTTGGTTCGGAATTGCGATGCGCCCATGCGTTCGGACGCGTTCACGAAATCCGTGAATAGGCCGTGGAACCAGGTGATCTCGATCACGCCGTCAGGATGGAACAACTCTCGAAGCGCCGCCCATTCACCGAGGTCTCGGTGGATCCATCCCGTCTCAAGGTCTGCGATCGCCAAGCGATCTTCCACATACGTTGACATGAATACAGTGTGATCCCTGCGACCTCATGAGACAATTAGATTGATTTGACCGATTGATCATTCCAGCTGATGGGCCACGTATGGAGCTGCGGCATCTGAGGTATTTCGTTGCCGTGGCGGAAGAGCGGCACTTCGGCCGCGCCGCGGCCCGCCTCCACGTCGTGCAACCGACCCTGAGCATGCAGATCCAGACCCTCGAACGTGAACTCGGCGGGCTGCTCTTTGAGCGCACGAGCCGTCGAGTCGAACTGACGGAGGCAGGCGAGGTCCTCCTCGTCGAGGCGCGTCGGACGCTCGCTCAAGCGGAACGGGCAGCCGCCGTGGTCCATCAATCTCTCAGCGGTCAGACCGGCACTGTGCGTGTCGGTTTCTCCGGAGTTGCCATGCTCAGCGGAGATCTCATCAGCGCCCTCCGTCAACACCACGACACCTACCCGAACGTCGAAGTGACAGTCCAAGAACTGGCGCCCCTCCGACAGGCGGAACTGATCGGCGAAGGCTCTTTAGACGTCGGCTTTTGCCCACGAAGCAAGTTCGACCCGGACATCCATTGTCGAACCGAAAAGATCAGCGCAATTCGGCTTATCGCAGCCATCCCGAGCGGACACCCATTGGCGTCCCGCGCAACCATCAACTACACGGACCTGAACCGGAAACAGGTCATCGTCTACACCCACGACGACGTTGAAGACCTGTCCCTGGAATACATCCGCAGCCAAGGACAGGAGCCGATAGTCGTGCACCGCGCTGCTACGACGCTCGGAGTCCTTGCCCTAGTCGCGGCCGGCCTCGGAATCGCTGTCGTCCCGGACACAACAGAGCAGATCAGGATTCCCAAGATCACCTTCCGCCCCCTCCTCGACCCCGAGGCCTCGGTCGACTTGCTACTCCTCAGCCGCGCACCAGAAACATCGGGCGCGGTCAACGCTTTTCTGGCAATCGCTCGGGCGGGCATTTCGCTGTAGTAGAGGCTGCAGCGACGATGTCAGGGACGAATCCTCCTGAGTTCTTCCGTGCGCCAGTTATCGCCACTAAACGAGGGCCGTCAAGGGCCCTCAACGTCGGGTGAAAACTGGCCCTTGATCGTCGTCTGAATTCTGACCCCTCGGGTTGGTTTTCGGTGTAGTTCGCGCCCTGTCGGGGTTGCTGCTCGAGCATCTCGGGGCAGCTGCGGGTGCGGCATGAATCCCCGGCAAGGGTGGCGTCCGCGGCATGGTGAACGAGGCGGTCGATCATGGCCGCGGCGACGATCTCGTTGGAGAAGATCTCGCCCCACCGGCCGAATGGCATGTTCGAGTTAGCAAGAACGGCGCCTTGTTCATAGCGGGCGGCGACGAGCTGTTAACACTGGGTCGAAATGAAGACTCTCCGCGCCTCCGTCGCATCCTGGATCGAAGATGAAGACGACCTCGCAGCGGCATCCGCACAGCTGGGGCACGCCCTCCCGCTTGTCGAGGGTTCCAAGGTCACCCTCCGGTACTACATCGGGAGAAAGCGCCGGCGGGTGGTCGTTAATTCAGCCATTCTCAGCGACCTACTGGGCCCCAATGTGGCGAATGAAAGTGGCGACTGAAAATCCCACCAAAAAGAAAACCCCCGCAATCTCAATGATTACGGGGGTTTTTGCGTGCGCCCGAAGGGATTCGAACCCCCAACCTTCTGATCCGTAGTCAGATGCTCTATCCGTTGAGCTACGAGCGCATGTGCCAGGCGAAATCCTTCGCGAAGACAACTTAGAAACTATAACAGATTTCCCGGCCCCTCCCGTTCGAGGGCAGGTGGGAGAGACGCGGATGCCGCGCTCAGGCGAGTTACCCTGCCGCCGGCGCTGCGGCATCCGCCCCGCTCTTCGGGGTGCGGATGCCGAGCCACGACACGAGTGCGCCGGCGAACATGAGCGTGGCGGTGACCAGCAGGACCCGCTGAAACCCGGCGACGCCGAGCTGTTCGCCGGCGATCGTGCCGGCGAAGGCGATCATGATGAGTCCGGCGACGCGGGAGACGGCGTTGTTGATCGCCGAGCCGATTCCGGCCTGCTCGGGATGGATGGAGCCGAGCACGGCGCCGGTCAGGGGTGCCACCGTGATCGAGAGCCCGAGGCCCACGACGGCGATGCCGGGGATAACGGTGCGCCAGACATCCACCGGGGGAACGGCCAGGGTCAGGATCAGGAAGCCGATGCCCGCCACGATCGGGCCCAGGGTCATGAAGAGTCGCGGGCCGAACCGGCCGGCGAGCCCGCCGAACAATGTCGAGAAGAACAGCAACATCAGGGTCGCCGGGATGCCCGCGAGTCCCGCGCTCGTCGCCGAGAGGCCGCCGACCTGTTGCAGGTAGACGGCGAAGATGAAGAAACCGAGGCTCAGCGCGCCGTAGATGCCGACGGTCGCGAGGTTTCCTGCCCAGAAGTTGCGTGCCCGGAAAAGGCCGAGGGGCATCATCGGGTGCGGAGCTCGCGCCTCCCACCAGAGGAACGCGGCGAGGGAGAGCAGCCCGACGACGAGCGGCAGGTACACGATGGGACTGCCCCAGCCGAGCCGACCCTGCTCGATGAGCGCGAAAACGGGACCGCCGAGGCCGACGACGGCGAGGAAGGCCCCGGCGACGTCGATCCGGGCGGCCGGACCGGTGCGCGCCGGTTCCCGCACTCCGGCGAGCACGATGAGGGTCGCCACGATCGGGAGCACGTTGATCGCGAACACGAGCCGCCAGGTGCTCGTGTCGACGAGGACGCCGCCCAGGATGGGCCCGGCGATGCCCGCGATGCCGGTCCAGCCTGTCCAGGCGCCGATCGCCCGGCCCTGGGCCGGACCGGTGAACGTCGAGGTGATGAGCGCGAGGGAGCTCGGGACGAGAAGGGCAGCAGCAGCACCCTGCAGGATCCGCGCAACGACGAGGGCGGCGCCCCACGGTGCGACGGCGCACGCGAGCGACGTGATCCCGAACCAGATCAGGCCGACCCGAAGAACGCGCACCCGGCCGAAGCTATCCGAGAGCGAGCCGGCCACGAGGATCAGGGCACCGAGGGAGAGCAGATAGCCGTCGACGACCCACTGCTGAAGGGTGAGGCCGCCGCCGAGCTCGCGCGAGATCGCGGGGAGTGCGACGTTGATGATCGAACCGTCGAGGAACGCGACGAAGGAGGAGAGGACGGCGACGATCAGGATGCGGCGTTCGCGAGGAGTCACCCGGCAATCTAACCCCGGATCCCGGACGAAGTGAACCCGTGCCCCGGGGTAGCCGGTGCGCGGAGCGGGTGCAACACTGGCGCCATGACCCCGAGCCGCAATACCCAGGCCTCCTACGACTATTCCGGGCTGCGTGCCCTGTTCATCAATTGCACGCTCAAGCGCAGCCCCGAGCCCAGCAATACCCAGGCGATCATCGACCTCAGCATGAACCTGATGCACGAACAGGGCGTCTACGCCGAAACGATCCGGGCGATCGACCACGACATCGCGACCGGCGTCTATCCCGACATGACCAAGCACGGCTCGAAGACGGATGCCTGGCCGGCGCTCTTCGACAAGGTGCAGACGGCGGACATCCTCGTGATCGGCGGCCCGATCTGGCTCGGCGACAACAGTTCGGTGACGAAACGCGTGATCGAGCGGCTCTATGCGATGAGTGGAGAGTTCAACGACAAGGGCCAGTACGTCTATTACGGCAAGGTCAGCGGCGCCATCATCACCGGCAACGAGGATGGCGTCAAGCACTGCTCGTCGAACATCCTCTACAGCCTGCAGCACATCGGCTACTCGATCCCCCCGGCCGCGGACGCCGGCTGGATCGGCGAGATCGGGCCGGGTCCGAGCTACCTGGACGCCGGGTCCGGTGGCCCCCAGAACGACTTCACCAACCGCAACACGACCTTCATGACCTGGAACCTGATGCACCTCGCGGCGATCCTGAAGGCCAACGGCGGCTTCCCCGCCTACGGGAACCTCCGCCGGGACTGGGACGCCGGCGAGCGCTTCGGCTTCGAACCCAACCCCGAGTACCGCTGAACAGAACCCGGCACCCACCAGAACCACCAGAACCCAGACCCAGGCCCACCACCCACACGAAGGACCCAGACAACTCCAGAAGATTCCCACGAGGAGGAGCGCATGTCCACAGCAGTGACCCTCGACGATGAACCGCATCCAGGCCCCGGCCCCGGTTTGGGAGCCCCCCTTCGCTCCGTCTCGCTCCCCCGGGGCCGGCTCGACGTCCGCGTCAGCGGCGGGATTGTGCGCGGTGTGCACGAGGACGGGATCCTGGCCTGGCGCGGCATCCCGTATGCGGCGACGCCGGTCGGCGATGGGCGCTTCCGGGCGCCGCGTCCCGTGGAATCGTGGGCAGGCATCCGTGACGCCTCGAGGTTCGGGAAGATCGCCTCGCAACCGCACCGCGGGCAGTTTCGGGCGCACGGGCCGCGCAGCGCCTCCGGGGAAGACTGCCTGACGATCAATGTCATGCGCCCGGCCGCGGCGCACCCGCGCCGGCTCGGCCTGCCGGTGATGGTG
This sequence comes from Cryobacterium sp. GrIS_2_6, assembly GCF_035984545.1. NCBI lineage: Bacteria > Bacillati > Actinomycetota > Actinomycetes > Micrococcales > Microbacteriaceae > Cryobacterium > Cryobacterium sp. GrIS_2_6. Next base: position 3,623,900 of record NZ_JAXCHP010000001.1, on the reverse strand, counting down.
TTCATCCACGGCGGAGGGTACAGCGTGGGGTCCTCCCAGGACTTCACCGGCCGCGGCGAGCGCTTCGTGCGCAGCGGCCGCGTCGTCTACGTGAGCTTCAACTACCGCCTGGGGGCGCTCGGCTACATCGACTTCACCAGATACTCGACGCCGGACCACCCCTTTGAGAGCAACCTCGGGTTGCGCGACCAGGTCGCTGCCCTGCGCTGGGTGCGGGACAACATCCGCGCCTTCGGCGGCAACCCGAACAACGTCACCGTGTTCGGGGAATCGGCGGGAGGGAACGCCGTCATCACGCTGATGGCGACGCCGGCGGCCGAGGGGCTCTTCGCGCGCGCAATCGCCCAGAGCTCGCCGTCCAACGCCGCGTTCTCGCGGGAACTCACGGATGCTTGGGCCGGGGAAGTCGTCGAGGAGTTGCGGACGCTCACGGAAGCCGACGCCGGAGCGGTCGGCCTGGCCCCGGACGAGCTGCTCGCCATGGCACCCGCCGACGTGATCTCCCAGGCTGTCGTCGCGGTGCAGACCCGGACCCCGGACTCGAACCCGGGCACCTTCTGCCTCGTGCCCGTCGTCGACGGCGACTTCCTGCCTGAACGGCCGGTCGATGCCTTCCGCGCGGGCCGCGAACACCGGGTCCCGCTCATCATCGGCTCCAACGAGCGGGAAGGCACCCTCTTCCGCGGCAGGGTGGACATCCTGCCGCATTCGGCTCCCCGGATCAGCGCCATCTTCGACCAGGCACCGGAGAGCTCGCACGAGGCGATGCGCGCGGTGTACGCGGGGTTATCACCACTGCGCGGCTCGGTCGATTTCGGCAGCGACTTCGTGTTCTGGTACCCGAGCCTGCAGCTCGGGGAGCTGCACTCCAGGGTCGCGCCGGTGTACGTCTACCGCTTCGACCTCGCGCCGCGCCTGATGCACATGCTCGGACTCGGCGCGACCCACGGAATCGAGCTTTTCGCCCTGTTCGACCAGACCGACCTGCCCGTCGCCCAGATCATGAGCGTGCTCGGCGGTCGGGAGCTCTTCATCAACGCGGGCGAGCGGATGCGCCGGAACTGGCTGCACTTCGCGCTCACCGGCCGTCCCGACGCCGACTGGCCCCGCTTCACCGAGGAGAACCGCCTGACCCTGATCATCGATGCGGAGGACCGCGTCGAGTCGGATCCCCGCGGGGACCGTCGGGCGGTGTGGCAGGAATTCCTGCCCGACTGGTGATCGCGGGTCCCCTCCCTCGGCCCTGAAACATGCGAAACCGGAACATTGTGCAGGTGCGGACCGCGGGAAACAGGGGTAGAACGGTGTCAATCACGATCGCTCACCGCTGAGGGACCGCGTTCGTCCTGTTCCGCCCTGTTGCCGACCCCGGTCGGCCCTCACGTGGGGAGTACCGATGACCGATAGCGCTTCGTCCCAAGCCGGCGAGAAACGTTCCGACCAGGTCGAGAGCAAGGGGCTGAAAGGCGGGGCGCTCGGCCTGCTGTCGAGCGTCGTCGTCGGAATGGCGTCAACGGCTCCCGCGTACAGCCTCGCCGCGAGCCTCGGCTTCATCGTGGCGAGCGGCGGAGCCCTTCTCGCCGGTGTCAAGGCGCCGGGTATCGTGCTGCTCGCCTTCATCCCGATGTACCTCATCGCGGTCGCATACCAGGAACTCAACAAGGCGGAGCCGGACTGCGGAACGACCTTCACGTGGGCCACCCGGGCATTCGGCCCGATCACCGGCTGGCTCGGCGGCTGGGGCATCATCGCCGCAGACGTCATCGTGATGGCCAACCTCGCACAGGTCGCCGGCTCGTACTCCTTCACCTTCCTGGGCGACCTCGGACTGACGGGTGTCGCCGACCTCGCGAACGACCAGTTCTGGTCGACGGTCGCCGGTGTGCTCTGGATCGTGATCATGACGTGGATCTGCTACCGCGGTATCGAACTCTCCGCCCGTATCCAGTACGTGCTCCTGGGCATCGAGGTTGTCGTTCTGATCATGTTCGCCGTCTTCGCGCTCATCCGCGTGTACACCGGGAGTGCGGAAAGCTACTCGCTGACCCCGACGCTTGACTGGTTCAACCCGTTCACGCTCGACTTCGGCAGCGTGATCGCCCCGGCCGTGCTGACCGCCGTGTTCATCTACTGGGGCTGGGACACGGCCGTCTCGGTCAATGAGGAGACGGCCGACCCGAGCAAGACCCCTGGCCGGGCCGCAATCATCAGCACCCTGCTCCTTCTCGGCACCTATGCCCTCGTGACCGTCGCGGCGGTCGCCTTCGCGGGCGTCGGCACCGAGGGGGTGGGACTCGGCAACGACGCGAACTCGGCGGACGTCTTCGCCGCGATCGGGCCGGCCCTGTTCGGTGACAGTACCCTCGGCAACCTCGCGATGCTCCTCCTCTCGGCGTCGATCCTCACCTCGGCCTCCGCGTCGACGCAGACCACGATCCTGCCCACCGCCCGCACGGCCCTGTCGATGGGTGTCTACCGCGCCCTGCCCGAACGCTTCGCGAAGATCCACCCGCGTTTCCTCACCCCGACCTGGGCCACCCTCGCCATGGGCGGCGTCTCGATCGGGTTCTACCTGCTCTTCACCCTGATCAGTGTCCAGCTGCTCGGGGCGCTGATCGGTTCCGTCGGCCTGATGATCGCCTTCTACTACGGGCTCACCGGTTTCGCGTGCGTCTGGTATTACCGCAGGACGATGTGGTCGTCGTTCCGGAACGTGATCATGCGCGGGCTGTTCCCACTGCTCGGCGGCCTGATGCTGACCGCGGCCTTCGTCTACGGGCTGCAGCAGTACGCCACGGTCGACTGGCTCACCGACGATAACGGGGACAACGTCACGATCTTCGGCATCGGCGCCGTCGCCGTCGTCGGAATCGGCGCACTGGTGCTCGGTGTGATCGTGATGCTGGTCTGGTGGGCGGTCAACCCGATTTTCTTCCGGGGCCGCACCCTGCCGCGCCAGTCCGACGACCTCGTGCTCGCCACAACCGAAGCGGAGTCGATTCCTCGGTTCGGACTGCCGGACTCCAAGCTGATGCCGACGATGATCGCGCCGGACCTGTCGAACCTTCCGCCCGGCCAGACCGCCGTCAACGCCGAGACCGGCGAGGAAGTCAGCACGCCAGGCGACCTCCCCCCTGCCGACGCGAAACGGCATCCGCGCGCCGAGGCCGACGACGAGTAGGGCAGCCGCTCGCAGGGCCGGCTTGTCCTCACCAGATACCTGATCAACGAGAGTTTCCACAGACCTGAGCCATGCTCAGAGAGTGTCGGTGGTTGGTCGTAACGTTGGGGCATGACCAACCTCCCGGAGTCGCCGGCTTCGCCCGATGAGCCGCACGGCGGTGCGTCTTCCAGCACGTCCCTCACCGCGCTGGTACCGGATACTGTGGCGGCGCTGGGTGGGTCGTCGGCGGATTACGACGCGCTCATTGACGAGCAGGTCCTCGCGGGGCAGGCATTGATCGCCGGGTCCCGGCGGGCGCTGGACACCTGCGCCGCGTGGATGGCGGCGACCCTGGCCCGGCGTTCCCGACCAGAGCTCGGCGGGAAGGGTCTGGCCGCCCGGCAGGGGTTCCGTTCTCCGGAAGACCTTCTGCAGGCCATTTCCGGGTCGAGCAAGGGCGACGCGGCCAAACTGCTCGCGGTCAGCCGGCTGCTCACGGAGGCCGACGCCGCCGAGAAGGCCGCCCGGGAAGCCGCCGACACTCAGAGGCTGCTCGACGAGACCCCGCCTCTCGACGGGCAAGACGGGCAGGACGGGCAGGCGGGGCCCGACGGGATCGGCGGGCAGCCACCCCTCGACGGCACGGCCCCAGACGTTGCGCCGGTGCCGGCGGCCGCAGTGCCGCCGTGGCATGCACCGATCGGCCGGGCGCTGGGAGAAGGCTGGCTGAGTGTCGAGAAGGCTGACTCACTCCGCAAAGGCCTCGGCGACCTGGACCGGGCGATCACTCCGGTTCTGGCGGCTCCACACGGGGCAGGTGCGTTTGGTCGGCCTGTTCGCCCCGGAAGACGGCGAACACCTGATGAGCACCTACGACGCCATCACCAGTCCTCGCCGGGGTGGGGACCGAGTCACCGTCTCCTCTTGTGTTTTACACGCTAGGCGGAACGGGTAACTTTGCGGGCTCGTTTCTCGCTGTCGTGTGTCGTTGTGACTTGCGCCGCGAGGGCGGGGTTGACCGGGCTGGTGAAGCTTTGGCCTATTCGGGCTTGAGGATGACTTTTGTCCACCCGTTGGTGCGTTCGTCGAAGTTTTTATAGGCGTCGGCGGCTTTGCTGAGGGGGATCTCGTGGGAAACGATCCAGGATGGCTTGGCCTTGCCCACGGCGATCAAGTCACGCAATTGCCGGTTGTATTTCTTCACCGGGCATTGGCCACTGCCAACATTTTGGCCCTTGAGCCACTGCAGGCCATAGTCGATGGCAAGCTTGCCCTGCTTGGCGTTCTCGTCGAAGCCGCCGGGATCTGCCGGCAGGAAGACACCAACAACGCCGATTCCTCCGGTGATGCGCACGGACTGGATGAGCTGATTCAGCGTCATCGCGGGGTCTTCGGCGCCCTGGGGATCGTGGGCTTGGTAACCCACGCATTCACATCCCCGGTCTGCGCCGATACCCTTGGTCTGGTCCAGCACGAACTGAACCGGGTCCGTCTTCGAGTCATCAATGGCGATCGCACCGATCTGCTCGGCAAGGGCCAGCCGGTCCGGGCGTCGGTCCACGACCCAGACTTTGCTTGCGCCCTTGATCGTGGCAGACAGGGCGGCCATCAGCCCGACTGGACCGGCCCCGTAGATCACGACGGTGTCACCGGGGATCACGCCGGCCATCTCGGTAGCGTGGTAGCCGGTAGGGAAGATGTCCGAGAGCATCACGTAGTCGTTTTGCTTGTCTATGGCATCTTCTCCCAAGCGCAAACAGTTGTTGTCGCCGTAGGGCACGCGCAGCATTTGGGCCTGCCCGCCGGGATACGGGCCCATTCCAGCGAAGCCGTAGGCCGCTCCCGCGCCAATCGGGTCTGGCTGAGTTGTCATGCAGTAATTAGTGAAACCGCGCTCACAGTTCTTACAGAACCCGCAAGAAATATTGAATGGCAGCACGACGAGTTCGCCGACCTTTACCTTGTCGACGCCGTTACCGACCTCGATGACCTCGCCCATGTTTTCGTGACCGAACGTGCGTCCAACCTCGAAATCGGTGCGTCCCTCATACATGTGTAGATCTGAACCGCAAATATTTGTGGCCGTGATGCGTACGAGAACGTCAGTGGGACGTTCGATCTTGGCATCGGGAACTTCTTCAACGTTGACCTCGTTGGGGCCTTTGTAAACGACTGCTTTCATTTCTTTTCACTCCCTGAATTTTTGACCGCGAAAAACGTAGGATCCGTCTTCACTTTCGGAGATGTTCTAAGGATGAATGTCCGAGCAGAGTCTCAGGCTGCGCAGAAAATGTGCATATCTCATGTTTATCACGATCGCACATGACGCGCCACTGCCCGCCTGGCACAAGATGGCGGGGTCCGGTTCGTGGACAAGGAGCAGGTGGCGTGGGCGAAGCGGGTCCAGGACGACCCGCGCACAACCGAGCAACTCACCGCGGACGCGTTCCTGGCCCTGACGAAACTCGGCGTGAAGGCCGACCCGAAACGCATCGCCGGCGGTCGCAGCCCCGCAGTCCGCATGGTCACCATCCGCACCAGGAACACCGCACCCACCAGCACAACGCCCGCCGGCACCACACCCACCGATGCCGCACCAGCCGAGGCTTCGTCACTCGCAGCCGACACTGCGGCGAATCCCGAAACCGAGGCGCACCCGCTCCAGCCGGGCGTGATCGAGGGGACCGCGGTCACGGTCTCCCCCCGAAACCCTCGAACGCACCCTCTGCGACACCGGGATCCTCGACGTCACCTTCGACGACCACGGCAGCGGTATCGACCTTGGCCGCGAACAACGCACCTTCAGCCCCGCCCAACGCACGGCCCTCGCCATTCGCGACGGCGGCTGCATGTGGCCCGGTTGCGACCGACCACCCTCCTGGACCGAAACCCACCACATCCAACACTGGAAGGACGACACCGGGCAGACCAACCTCGACGACGGCATCCTGCTCTGCCGGGCCGACCACCTCAGGCTCCACAACGAACACTGGCGCATCACCCGCGACCCAAACGGCCGATACTGGCTGACCCCGCCACCCGGACTCGACCCCGAGCAGAAACCCATCCTGCTCACCAGCAAGAACACGATCCTCCGCGACGATGACCGGGCCTGATCCCGATGAGGCTCGCGTCAGGTCGCGATGCTCGCACCAGAAATGGCGCAGCGCAGGTGCTTCATGACGGGGAACAAGCCGGCCTGCAAACGCACACGGGGAACAGGCCGGCCCGCGACTCACCGGGTCATTCGTTGACGAGGACCGGGACCCCGATCGACACGGCCACGGCCCGGCCGGAGACATCCCCGGGTACCGCGATTGTGAATTCCTGACGTTCTATCGGCGGCTCGATGTGGGTGGTGTCCTCGCTCAGGTGGTGGACGAAACGACCATTGCCGACCAGGACACCATCGGCGTCGTAGAACCCGGCCAGCACCTCGAGGTCGAGCACGTCGCTCACGTCGCTCGTCACGCGTACGGCACCCCATACCGCACCCCCGTCGAAGGTGAGGTCCTCAAGCACGAACCGGTCGTCGAAGGGACCGGCGGCCGCAACGATCGTCCCCGGGCTCGGATGCACCAGGTTCAGGCTCTCAAGCTCAGGGTTCCCGGTCGACGGTGTCAGTCCTGCAAAGGTCGACTGAGGAGTGAACTGCGTCGCGGGCCCCGCCGTCGAGGCGGCCGTTCGCGCATCCCCGTGGGCGCCGGTCGCCGCCGCATACACGGCAACGCCGACGACAGCACAGATGGCGAAGACACTCAGCGCCGCGGCGATTCCGGATCTGGTCTTCATGCGAGGTCCGACTACACCACTCGGAGCGCGCGCCCGACTATCCCGAAGAGCGCCGTGTTATCGATCGTGCCCTGGAGCTGATCCGACCCGGGCCCCGTGGCGAACACCGGGACATCCGCCCCGGTGTGATTGCCGGAGAGATAGGTCAACCAGAGTCCGGCGTCCGGGGAGCCGTCGACGACACCCGCCGCATCCGTCGGGGTCCGGAAGGTCGCCGGCCCGAAGTTCTTCGGGTCTGCGGCGCCGGCACCGTTCACGATGCCCGTTGAACGGGCGGCATCCTTGGAATTGGAGGGCCGGGTCGGGGCGGAGTTGTTCGCGGAGTTCCCGCTGTCGACGTTGGCCGGCGGAGTCCCGGCCTCGGCGTTCGTGAAGGTGCCTTTCTCGATGATGTTGAATCCGGCGCACTCGTGGTCCGCGGTCACGATGACGAGGGTGTTTCCATCTCGCTGGGCAAAGTCCTTGACGATGGCGACCGCGTCATCAAATGCCTTCATTTCGCCGAGGGTCTGGGCCGCGTCGTTGGCGTGTGAGCGCTTGTCGATCAGGGCGCCTTCAATCTGAAGGTAGAACCCCTGGCCTCCCTTTCCGCTCCGGTCGTTCTTGTCCGCGTTGTTCTTGCCCTTCTGCAGCAAGTCGATGGCCTTGCTCGTCATCTCCGACAGGGTCGGTTCCTGCGCCTGGACCGAAGACGGGTTGTCCTGCTTGGTCTTCTCAACGGTCAGGTTGCCCTTGTTGAAGAGTCCGAAGACCTTGGCACCGGAGGCGGCGGCCAAGTCGGCTTTCGTGGCGATCGACTGGCCGGTGATGGAGCCGAGGACCGAGTAGCCCTGCCCCTTGAGCGCCGTCTCGTCAGCGGCATCGAAACGGCTGAGCCCGCCACCCAGGATGACGTCGGCCGTGCCGTTGCGGGCAATCTGGTCGGCGATGGGGGTGACCCGCAGGTCGCTCGTCGGGAGGAATTCCCCCGTGATGGACAGGTCCTGGCAGGCCGCATCGGAGTACACCGGGCCCTGGCATCCCCTGGCAAGGGCGTGGCTCATCTGGCCGGCGGGAGTGGCATCCGTGATCTCAGCGGTCGAGACGTTGCCGGTGCGGTAGCCGGCCTTCTTGGCCAGTTCCATCATCGTGGGGACGACCGCACCCTTGGCGTCGACGCCGAGGGCCGCGTTGTAGGTCTTGACACCGGACGACCATGCCGTTGCCGCCGAGGCCGAATCGGTCACGGGATTAGGCTTGAAGTCGGCGGCACCCAGCTGGCCGGAGAGCTTCTCGACGGCGTACGTACTAACAAAGCCCTGGGCAGGCAGGGTTTCCATGGCGAGCTTTCCAGCAGCGCCGTAGTAGCGTTCGCGGGCGGCGGTGACGTGGGTACGACCCATGCCATCACCCAGGAGGTAGATGACGTTGGTGGCGCGGGCCCTGTCGTTTCCGTCATCGGCCGAGGCCGTCAACGCGGCACCGCCGAATCCGGTGAGGATGACGCTCGCGACCAGAGTGGTCACAAGGGTGGTCGAGGTGAAAACGGTCTGTCTCTTCATGAGGATTCTCCCAAAACTGTGCGATGGAGCACTCGGAGTGGCAGCTCATGTTGCCACTGCTCACACGGTATGGCGTGCCGGTAACAGTGACGGGTACCCCCGGTGAACAGACTCCGACCGTTGCCCGGTTGACGGTTGCCGGCCCGGCGCTGTCAGGAGCCCGGCCGAGTGCTGCTCGGCCGAGTGCCGCTCGGCGAGCAGGGTCACCTCGCGTCGAGGGTGGCCGCGAGGTGGGGCGCGAGTACCGCCGTCACCTCGGCGATGGCCGCCTCCAGCCTGGCAGGCGCCTTGGTCTCGGCGCCCATCTCGTCGAGGTAGCCGAACAACTCGGGATCGAGTACCGGTGCTTTCTCGGCCACCGGCGTCGTGGGGAGGTCTGCCGCGAGGTCCGGCTCCGGACTCGGCACTGGAGCAAGGACTGGCACTGGCACTGGCACTGGCACCCTACTGGTGAGGGTACGGGCCTCCGCGAGTTCCTCGAACCGGAACGGTTTGCTGAGGTACTGGTCCATGCCCGCGTCGGCACAGGCCCGGCGTGCTTCCGCCGTAACACTCACCGTCAGGGCGATGATCATGGGTTGGCGGACACCGTCGCCCAGTACCCGGATCAACCGGTGAAGCGTCACCAGGGTGATGTACTGTAACGACGCCACCCTCCGAGACTGCCCACCGAGAGAAGAGCCCGATGAGCGACGCAGACGACGCCGGTCACCGCAGGGCCGGAAGGCCGCTTGAGACCGTTCTGACGAAACCGCGCATCACCGCTGCTGCCCTCCGGCTGATCGGGTCGGCCGGCTACGAAAGTTTCACGATGTCCGGCCTTGCCAGGAGTCTGGGAGTGGCTCCCTCCGCGCTGTACAACCACGCGGCATCGAAGCACGTCGTGCTGCAGTGGTTGCAGGACCACGTGATGACGATGGTCGATGTGGCCGGCTTCGGCTCGGATCCGTGGGACACGGCCCTGCGCCGCTGGGCCTGGTCGTACCGGGACATCTTCGCAACGCACGTTCCGTTGATCTCGATTGTGGCGGTGCTCCCGGTCACGGGCGCCCCGCAGACCCTGCGCATGTACGAGACCGTCGCGGCGGGACTGTCCTCCGCCGGGGTGCCTTCGGCACAGATCGTGCCCTCGATCGTCGCACTCGAGTCGTTCATCTTCGGCGCGGCTTTCGACGTGACGGCTCCGGCCGACATCTTCGAGACCGGTGCGCTCGCCGAATCGAGCCCGATCTTCAGCGCCGCGGTGCGGCACGGGCAGCAGAACGCGGGCAGGGCGCGAGCGGATATCGCGTTCGAGTTCGGACTCGAGGCCCTCGTCGACCGGATCGGCGGCCTGCGCCGACCCTGACCGAGGCGCCGCCGAGTTGCAGGCGCAGCCAGAACTCGGTGAGGCTCGTCACGTCCGCCGTCCCGCCCGCGATCTTCACAGTCCTGGTGTGCAGCGTGCGCAGCAGGGCGCCCGTCGCGAGGTCGGGCAGGAGGCCGGCGGTCGGCACCGAGATCGCCGCCGCGGAGGCCGGCAGGTCACCGGGCGCGGATCCCGTGACGCGCACCGAGAGGGCCGTGCCGAGGTCGGCCGCGACCGGCGTATAGGTGGCGGATGTCGCGCCGGGGATGTCCGCGCCGTCACGCAGCCGCTGGTAGGCGAAGGCTGGTGGCCGGCGACCCGGCGCCGGGGACCGCGGTCAGGGCGCTGCCTAAGGAGGCGGAACCGGTCACGGTCGGGGTGGCAGGCACGAGGATTCCCGGGGCGCCGACGCTGTCCTAGAGGGCGTAGTCGTCGGTCACGAGGGTCCCGTTGAGGATCAGGTTGAGGCCGAAGCTCAGTCCGGTCGTTACCGTGCTGAAGGCCGCGGTGTTCGTACCGAAACCGTCGATGGCCCAGCACTGCGGGAGGCCATTGGTTCCCGCTGTCTCGAGCCTCGGATGACCACCCCATTCACGCCGGGACCGGGGGCCGCTGTCGAGGTCGTCGTGACGGGAACAACCGGTTTGACGGCGCCGCCGATGACGTCTCCGACGGTCTTGACCGTGGTGTTGTTGGAGGCGGCACGCGTGGAGAGCCGGGCGACGAACTGGGCGAAAACCGCCGGGTCGACGGAGAGCGCGTCGCAGCTGCCGGCGCAGAGGTGGCGGACGGTGAGCTGCACCCAGCCCCCGCCCGCCGTATCGGCGTTCGTGACGGTGTTCTCGAGGTCTGCGAGGGTCCAGGTCGTGTCGACCTCGTCTGGGGCGCGGGTGAGGCACGGGTCGGTGGGGGGAATGGTTTCGTCGAATCCGCAGCCCGTGCAGCCGAACCGGGTGTCGATGTCGCCGAGCCCGCTCGCGCTGTTGAACCCGCAGGCCTGGGCGATCGCCTCGGTCGCGGCATCCACGGTTACGAAGGGGTAGGCGAAACTTCGCGTCGCGAGGCCCCAGGCGGCGACGAGGACCGCGATGAGCCTGAGCGAGCCTGCAGGGGCCAGCGAGAATCCGGTCAGGGGAGGTGCTCCTCGTGAATCGTGACTGATCCTGTAATCCCAGCACCCGCGTCGAGCGTGCTGAGCGTGCTGAGCGTGCTGAGCGAATCATCCCCGATCAAGCAGTGCGCCGGAAAAAGGCGGTTTACCTGCGAATTACCACGCAAGTTTGCGCTTAACCACACGCGCCGCTCCGGCGCATGCCGGTGAATCTGCGGTAAGTGCTTGCAATCCGCCTGACTCCCCCCCAGAATAAACGAACTCGATTCATTTAGTCCATCGGATACACCGCAGTACCCGAATGGGCCGTTCGCGCGTCGATGCGCCCGGCCCCAGGAAAGGGACCACACATGACCCAGCAGTCCACCCGAGGATCGGCGCCGACCTCATCGCAGCCGTTCACCGACATCCACCTCGTGCACAGCTCAACGCTGCACGACGCGGCGGGGAGCAAGCACGGCATCACGAAGAAGGGCCTCAAAGGCGGGCAGCTCGGCTTGCTCGCCGTCGTCGTGCTCGGCATCTCCTCCGTCGCCCCGGCGTACAGCCTCACAAGCTCGCTCGGCGCGACCGTGGCCGAGGTCGGCAAGCAGCTGCCGGCCGTGTTCATCCTGGCGTTCATCCCGATGATCCTCGTCGCCCTCGCTTACCGGGAGCTCAATGCCGACTCCCCCGACAGCGGAACCTCCTTCACCTGGACCACCAAGGCGTTCGGTCCCTTCGTCGGCTGGATGAGCGGCTGGGGCATGCTCGCGGCCAACATCATCGTGCTCTCGAGCCTCGCCGGCGTGGCCGTCAGCTTCTTCTACGTCTTTCTCGGCGAGGTCTTCGCCAACCCGGATCTCGCCTCGCTCGCGGACAACACCGGCATCAACATCGCAACCTGTCTCGTCTTCGTGGCCCTCGCCGTCTGGGTGAGCTACCGCGGGCTGCACGCCACCAAGCTCGTGCAGTACAGCATGGTCGGCTTCCAGATCGTCGTCCTTCTCATCTTCAGCGTCTCGGCCATCGTCAACGCGACGAACGGTGCGTCCACCACCGCGCTTGCCTTCGACTGGACCTGGTTCGACCCCACCCGGGTCGACAATTTCAGCCAGCTGGCCGCCGGCATCTCCCTCGCGATCTTCGTCTACTGGGGCTGGGACGTCTGCCTCACCGTGAACGAGGAGACCAAGGGAACGAAGGGAACCGCGGGCAAGGCGGGTACCCTGACCGCCCTCGTCGTGCTCGGCCTCTACCTCGTGCTGATCGTGGCCACCATGATGGTGTCCGGTGTCGGCGCCGAGGGAATCGGCCTGAGCAACCCGGACAACCAGGGCAACATCTTCGCCGCGATCGCCGGACCCGTGATGGGCCCGGTCGCGATCCTGATGTCGATGGCCGTGCTGGCCAGTTCCGCCTCCTCGCTGCAGTCGACGATGGCCTCCCCTGCCCGCACCCTGCTGTCGATGGCGCACTATCACGCCCTCCCGCCGCACTTCGCCAGGGTCAGCAAGCGCTTCGGCTCGCCCGGCTTCGCGACGATCGCGGCCGGGTCCATCGCGGCCGGGTTCTACGCCGTCATGACGATCATCAGCGTCAACGTCCTGAACGACACCATCCAGTCGCTCGGGCTGATGATCTGCTTCTACTACGCACTCACCTCCTTCGCCTGCGTCTGGTATTTCCGCCAGAGCCTGTTCTCGAGCGTGCGCAACTTCTTCATGCGGCTCCTGGTGCCGGCGGCGGGTGGACTGATCCTCACCGTCGTGTTCGTGCAGACCGCCGTGAGCGCCTGGAGCCCCGACTTCGGCAGCGGTTCGGAGCTCTTCGGGATCGGACTGGTCTTCGTGATCGGCGTCGGCCTGCTCGTGCTCGGACTCGCCGTCATGGGCCTCACCTTCCTGGCCAGGCCGAGTTTCTTCCGCGGCGAGACACTGCGCCAGGACACCCCTGCACTGGTCGTGCCCGAATAGCAGGCGCGCCGGGTAGCCTCGGGGCATGAGCACCAGCACCGCGGCTACCCCGCACCTGTCGTCCGTCCTCCCCAGGCACATCCTGGCGACCGGCGACCACCACCCGATCGTGCTCGCTGAGGCGAAGCGTCGTGCAGCGAGTGTGCAGCTGCGCATTGCGGATGCCGTCACGGCCTTCGCGGGATCGATGCGGTTCGTCTACCTGCATGCCGTCGTGTTCGCCGGCTGGATGCTGTTCTTCGAACCGAGCCCGTGGCCGACCCTGACCCTCGTCGTGTCGCTCGAGGCCATCTTCCTCTCGACGTTCGTGATGATCGGCCAGAACCGGCAGGCCGGATTCCAGCAAGCGAAGGCCGACCATGATTTCAAGATGAGCGACAAGGAGCTGCTCACCAACACCGAGCTCACCCGGCGCGTTCATGAGCTCACGAAGGAAATCCACGCCCACATCGTCGGAGTCGCTCCCGTCGCCCCGGTCACCGCAGCGCCTCTCGGTTCACCCCCGAGTTGACCGCGCGGCGTAGGGTGGCGGCTCTGGGGAAGGCAGGTACCTGTGACCGACGTTGAACTCCTCGTCTACGCCGACCGCATCGGCGGCACGATCCCCGCGCTGGCCGCGCTCCTCGACGGGCCCCTGCGGGCCTTCGGCAGCGTGCACGTGCTGCCGTTCTACGTGCCGTTCGACGGGGCGGATGCCGGTTTCGACCCGGTCGACCACACTGCGGTCGATCCGCGCCTCGGCACCTGGCCTGAGGTCCGCGATCTCGCCGGCGGCCGCGGGCTGACCGCCGATCTCGTGGTCAACCACGTCTCGGCGTCTTCGGTGGAGTTCACCGACTGGCTGGCCCGCGGCGCGGAGTCGCCCTGGGACGGCATGTTCCTCACCTATGGCACCGTCTTTCCGCGCGGCGCAACCGAGGCCGAACTGACGGCGTTCTACCGACCGCGGCCGGGACTGCCCTTCACTGGGTACCGCGGGTCCGACGGCTCCCGGCATCTGGTCTGGACGACGTTCCTGCCCAGCCAGGTCGACCTCGACGTCGCCAACCCGGTCGCCATCGCCTACCTGCGCCGGGTGCTCCGCGTGCTCGCCGACGGCGGCGTATCGACGGTGCGGCTCGACGCGGTCGGCTACGCCGTGAAGACCCCGGGCACCGACAGCTTCATGACCCCGGAGACCCTCGCCTTCGTCGAGGTCGTCACGGACCTCGCTCGCGCGGAGGCCCTCGCCGTGCTCGTCGAGGTGCACGGGCACTACGCCCAGCAGCTCGCGATCGCGCCCCTCGTCGACTGGGTCTACGATTTCGCGCTCGCGCCGCTCCTGTTGCACTCCCTGGGCACCGGCACGGTCGACCGCCTCGCCGACTGGTTCGAGATCCGTCCGGCCAACGCGGTCACGGTGCTCGATACCCACGATGGCATCGGCGTGATCGACGCCGGTCCGGCCGGAGGACGGCCGGGGCTGCTGAGCGAGGCGGAAATGGCGGAGGTGTTCGCGCGAGCCGCCGAGGCCACGCACGGGCACTCATCCGTCGCCTCGGTCGTGCCGGAATGGTCGACCCTGCCGCACCAGATCAACGCCACGTTCTTCAGCACGCTCGGCGGTGACGTCGTCGCCTATCTGGTCGCGCGGGCCGTGCAGCACTTCCTGCCCGGACGCCCGCAGACCTATTACGTCGGCCTGCTCGGCGGTTTCGACGACCGGGAGCTGTTCGCCGAGACCGGGAGCGGGCGCGACGTGAACCGGCACCGCTACCCGGCCGCCGAGGTCGAGGAGGCGCTCGCGAGCGACGTGACCCGCTCCCAGCTCGGCCTCGTCCGGCTCCGTTCCGCCCATCCCGCGTTCGACGGCCAGTTCACCTGGTCGGCCTACGGCAGGGACGTGCTCGAGCTGCGCTGGGCGAACGCCGCGGACGGTTCCCGCGCGGTCCTGACGGTGTGCACCGCGCCGGGCGCGACGAGTTTCCGCATCCAGCTCGCGGACGCCGACGGCAGCGAAGTTCTCGACACGGTCGAGTCCCTCGCCGCCTGGACCGCCGACACCGCCTGACCCCCTGGCCAACTCAACGGAGTGCATCGCTCGCGGCCGCTCGCGAGAGTGCGCTTTCGGCCGTTAAGGCACGGCCGTTAAGGCACGGTTTCAAGGGCCAAAAGTGCACTCTCCCGGCGGGGCGAGCGGATGTGGGGGCGGTGCGGGGCTGGGCGGGGGCGGATGCCGCGAGCGGGCGGGCGGGCTGCTAGCCGACGATCTCCGCGAGGGTCAGAACCGGGGCGCCGAACGCGGCGGCCACATGCTCGTTCGTGATGCGGCCCGCGTGCACGTTCAGGCCTTTGGCGAGTGCGGCATCGTCGGAGATGGCCTGCTTCCAGCCCTTGTCGGCGATCGCGATCACGTAGGGCAGGGTCGCGTTGGTGAGCGCGCGGGTCGACGTCGCGGGGACTGCTCCCGGCATGTTGGCGACACAGTAGTAGATGCTGTCGTGCACGGCAAAGGTGGGCCTGTCGTGGGTCGTGGCGTGGGATCCCTCGAAGCAGCCGCCCTGGTCGATCGCGATGTCCACGAGCACGGAACCCTGCTTCATCGTGGCGACCATGGCGTCGGTGACGAGCTTCGGCGCCTGCGCCCCGGGGATGAGCACGGAGCCGATCACGAGGTCGGCGCCGCGGACCTGCTCTGCGATCTCGTAGCGGGTGGACGCGCGGGTCTGGATGGCGCCGGAGAACCGGTTCTCCAGCTGCCGCAACCGGGCGATCGAGAGGTCGATGATCGTGACGTCCGCTCCCATACCGAGGGCGTTCGCCGCGGCGTGCTCGCCGGCGACCCCGCCGCCGATGATGACGACCTTCGCCTTGGGGGTGCCCGCGACGCCGCCGAGCAGGATGCCGTTTCCGCCGTTCGCGCTCATCAGGTGGTACGCGCCGACCTGGACGGAGAGGCGCCCGGCGACCTCGCTCATCGGGGACAGCAGTGGCAGGCTGCGGTCGGCGAGCTGGACGGTCTCGTAGGCTATCGCCGTGGTGCCGGAGGTGAGGAGGGCATCCGTGGTCGGGCGTGACGCGGCGAGGTGCAGGTAGGTGAAGAGCACCTGCCCGTCACGCATCAGGGGGTATTCGGCTTCGATGGGTTCCTTGACCTTGATCAGCAGCTCTGCGGCCGCCCAGACCTCGGCGGCCGTGCCGAGGATGGCCGCGCCCGCGACGCGGAAGGCGTCGTCACTGAACCCGGAGCCGATGCCGGCGCCCGCCTGCACGAGGACTTCGTGGCCGCGGATGGCGAGTTCGTGCACGCCGGCCGGAGTGATGGCCACGCGATTCTCGTTGTTCTTGATCTCGGTGGGGATGCCGACCTTCATAGGGAGCTCCGTCTGCGGTTGATGGCCGGACTTACCGGTGGATAGGGAAAATAATGCTTGGTATTCGTTTCGTGCGCGTGACAAGCGTGGAATCCGCGATACTTGGTCGAAAGACAGCGCGATATTCAGTTGAGAGGGGCCCACGCATGACGGAAACGAAGAGGATTCGGGGCGGCGATGAACTCGATACCGTGGACAATACGCTCGTGGCCCTCCTCCAGGCCGACTCGCGGATGAGCAACAGCCGCCTCGCGACCGCCGCGGGGATCGCGGAATCGACGTGCATCGCCAGGGTGCGCTCCCTCGTCACGCGCGGCATCATCACCCGGTTCACGACGCTCGTCGACCCGAAGGCGCTCGGGCTCGGCCTGCAGGCCCTGATCAGTGTCAGCATCCGCTCGGGGGCGCGCACGCAGATCCCGGCGTTCCGGGACGAGATCCGGGCGATGCCGCGGGTCGTGCAGGTCTTCTTCCTCGGCGGCACCGAGGACTTCATCATCCATCTCGTGGCCCGCGACTCCGACGATGTGCGCGACTTCGTGCTCGAGAACCTGTCGGCGAACCCCGCGGTCGCATCGACGCGCACGAGCCTGGTCTTCGAGCACCACTACAACGGGCTCTCCTCGGGCAAGTAGCAGCCGGGCGCCGAGGGACCCCGTCCGTTGGCGCCGGTCAGTCCGCGCTGCGGCTGGGCTTCCAGAAGCCGGTCTTGCCGAGCAGCCGGGTCTCCTTGTCGGCGTCGGCGGGAACCTCGACCTCGGCAGGGAAGACGCCATACTGGCGCCAGTCGTCCACCTGGGGCAGGATCTGCTCCCAGAGCAAGTCGACCAGTGGAGCCGGCAGCGCGTACTCCTGGCCGAGGAAGTTCGCGATCGACCACGCCTGGAAGGCCCGGTAGATGCTCGTGTGCTGCAGGTACTCGGCGAGCGGGTAGTCGCCATATTGGAGGTGCACGATCGCTGCGGGATCGAGGTCCTGGAGCACGGCGGCTGTGGCCGCGTCGTTGAGCCGGTCGTAGCTCGCGATCGGGTCCGCGCCGAGCAGATCGCCGTTGAAACGGTCACCGACCTCCTCGATGGTGCGGCCCGCGAGCACGTCCCCGACCCAGGCCTCGTCGCGTGCGTGCGCGGCGAGGATGTCCCTGATGGTGGGATTCTCTCTGCTGGTCCACTCCGCGGGAGCCGGCAGGGTCAGCTGCTCCGGCGTGATCCGGTCGATGACGGAGCGCAACGCGGCATCCGACTGAAGAAATAGCTCTCTCTGCTCCATGTCGCAAAAAATAGCATGGGCCACTGACGCTGACCAGCGTTCGACCGCTTTCGGGCGCCAGCCCGACCACCGGTGCTGCCAGACTACGAGAGGAGGCAAAATCATGACGACGCACTTTTCCGGTGAGGCGCTGCAGTTCCTGCGCGAGTTGGAAGGACACAACGACCGGGGCTGGTTCGAGGAACACAAGCCGGTGTACCTGAGCGAGGTCCGGGAGCCGATGCTCGACCTGGTAAACCGGGTCAACGAGTCCCTCGCGGGATTCGCGCCCGGGCACGTGCGGCCGCCGCAGAAGGCGATCATGCGCATCTACCGCGACGTGCGGTTCTCAAAGGACAAGTCCCCGTACAAGACGAACGTCGCCGCGTCCTGGCCGCTGGGGGGGTCGGAGAAGACCGGTGCGGGTTACTTCCTCAGCGTGTCCGGCCACGAGGTCCTGGTCGCGGGCGGCAGCTATGCGCCCTCCCCCGAGCAGCTCACGGCGATTCGCGACCACATCGTCGCGCACCATGGGGAGCTTCGCGCCCTGCTCGCCGATCCCCGCCTCACGGGGATGTTCGACCCCGCGGACGGCAATCCGCTCGTGCGTCCGCCGCGCGGATACCCCGTCGATCACCCCGCGGTCGACCTCTTGCGCCGCCGCCAGTGGGCCGCCCGTGCGACCCTGCCTGCATCGGTTGCCGAAACGGATGCCTTCCTCACGCTCGTGATCGAACGTTTCGAGGCGCTGACACCCCTGATCGACTTCCTGAATGTGCCGCTGGCGACGCTCCGCCTCGAGCGGCGGCACTGACCGGGGCCGCGCCGCTTCGGGCGGGCGCCCGGCGGATGCCGCTACGAACGGTCTTATGCCGCCTCGAGCACACGGATCTCGATCTTCGTCATCGCCAGCATGGCCTGCAGCACCCGACCGGCCCTGACCGCATCGGGTCTACCGTGCCGAGTCGTCCGCCGCGGGCGCGAACACCTGCCAGCCGTGTGGCGCGATCGTGGCACGCGGCCCCTGGGGCGCAGGCGTGCCCCAGGGCAGGAGCGGGGCCAGCCCCGAGCGGCCCAGGTCGACGCCGCACGGCTGATCGCCGAGGTTGAGCGCGACGACGAGCGCGTCGTCACCGGCCCGCGCCTCGTAGACGAGGTGGTCGGCGCCGCTGTCCAGGATGCGGGTTCGGGCCTCGTGCAGCCACGGATGCCGCCGGCGCAGCCCGATCAGGTCCTGGTGCAGCCGGAAGACCGCGCGTTCAGTGTCGGTCAGCGCCGGAGGGCCGTCCGCCGGGAACTCCGGCCGGATCGCGTCGTCGCCGCCGTACTCCTCGGTCTTCAGGCCCGCATAGCCGTACTCGTCCCCCGCATAGATCGACGGAGTCCCTCCGGTCGTGAAGAGCACGGCGAGCGCGTGCGCGAGGTGCCGCGGATCCTCGAGGCGGGTCGAGATCCGGGTGACGTCGTGGTTGCCGAGGAAGGTTGCCGGGGTGAAGCTGTCGAGGAAGCCGTTGTGCCTGCCGAGCGACCAGGCCAGCTCGTGCGGGTTGTGATCGTTGAGGCTGCTCCAGATCGCCTTCCAGAGCTCGTACTGCGTGACGGAGTCGAGGGTGGCCGCCGAGACGATCGCCGGGTAGTCGCCGTGGATGACCTCGCCGAGGAACCACGCCTGCGGGTGGCGTTCCCGCACCCGCGGCAAGACCCTGGCCCAGAATTCGGCGGGGACCGCGTATGCGGCGTCGAGCCGCCAGCCGTCCGCGCCGCGGTCGAGCCAGTGCTCGAGGACGCCGGTCACGTAGTCGGCGACCTCCGGGTTGCCGTGGTCGAGACTGATGAGCCCCGGATGCCCCTCGAAGGTTCCGAAACCGGCCTCGCCTCCCGGGAGGCCGGCCCGGGTTCCGGCCTGGAACCAGGCGGCCGCGGCACTTCCGGGGCCCAGCTCGAGCGCCTCACGGTAGCGCGGGAAATCCGGGCCGACGTGGTTGAACACCCCGTCGAGGAGCACGCGCAGCCCGCGGGCGTGCGCTTCGGCGACGAGGGTGTCGAAGTCGGCGTCATCGCCGAGGCGCGGGTCGATGCGGTAGTAGTCGCTCGTATCGTAGCCGTGGCTCGTCGAGGCGAAGACCGGGCCGAGGGCAACGCCCGATGCGCCGAGCTCGATCGCGTGATCGAGCCAGGCCACGATCCGCAGCAGGCGGTGCTCGCCGGCCGTGGGGACGGGTTCGCCCGGTGCGATCGGGTAGCTGCCGACGAATCCGAGCGGGTACAGCTGCCACCAGATCGCGTGGCGCACCCAGTCGGGTTCGACTCGCCCGGCGGCATCCGTGTTGCTGATCATCATGTCTCTCAGCTTTGCACTCCCCTGGGCGGCGTCGCACCGGTGGCCTAGGGTGTTGAGCATGTCCGACGAGACCGAGATCCTGCGCCTGACCGCCTTCGCCGCCGAGCCCACCGGTGGGAACCCCGCCGGTGTCGTGCTCGACGCGAGCACCCTCCGCGACGCCGAGATGCAGCGCATCGCGGCGTCGCTCGGCTACGCGGAGACCGCGTTCCTGACCCGGCCGCCGACCCCGCAGGATCCGGGCCGGGCGGGCATCCGCTACTTCTCGCCTACGGCGGAAGTACCGTTCTGCGGTCACGCGACGATCGCGACCGCCGTTGCGCTCGCCGGCCGCGGTGACGCAGATGCGTTCGTGTTCGAGACGAAGATCGGGGAGGTGAGGATCGCCACCCGGCGCACCGCTGACGGGATCGTGGCCTCGTTCACGAGTGTCGAACCGTGGGTGGAGCCGATCGGGGCATCCGTGCTCGAGCACCTGCTGCGGCTGCTCGGCGTCGACGCCGCCGACCTGCACCCGGACTACCCGCCCCGGCTCGCCTTCGCGGGCAACGTGCACCCGGTGCTCGTCTTCGCGGAGACGGCGACCTTCGACGGCTTCCGGTTCGACCCCGCCCAGGTGCGTGCCCTGATGGACGCAGAGGGCTGGGCGGGCACCGTGACGACCCTGCGCGTGCTGGGGCCGCTCGACTTCGAGGCGCGAAACCTCTTCCCGGTCGGAACCATGACCGAGGACCCGGCGACGGGCTCGGCGGCGGCCTCCGTCGGCGGCTACCTCCGCGCGCTCGGCCTGGTCGATGCCCCGGCGCGAGTGCTGATCCGGCAAGGCCGTCACGTCGGGCGACCGAGCCTGCTCACCGTCGACGTCCCGGCGACCGGCGGCATCGTGGTGTCCGGGACCGCCTCGGTCATCTCCTGAACCCGATCTCCTCAACCCCGTCCTGAACCTTCGGACGGGGCGTCCGGGTTACCGTGGAAAGACCGCACCTCATCCCGGGAGAAGAACCATGAAACCAGCGCTCAACAAGGACACGCAGCTGTGCATCTCGCTCGCGGCCCGCCCGAGCAACATCGGCACCCGTTTCCACAACTACCTCTACGACGAGCTCGGCCTCGACTTCATCTACAAGGCGTTCACGACAACCGACGTCACTGCGGCGATCGGCGGCGTGCGGGCGCTCGGCATCCGCGGCTGCTCCGTGTCGATGCCCTTCAAAGAGGACGTCATCGCGCTCGTCGATGAGATGGATGCCTCCGCGACGGCCATCCGCTCGGTGAACACCATCGTCAACGACCACGGGGTCCTGAAGGCGTCGAACACCGACTACCTGGCCGTGGCGGCCCTCATCGCGGAGCACGGCATCGATCCGGGCACACCGTTCCTGCTCCGCGGCAGCGGTGGAATGGCGAAGGCCGTCGGTGCGGCGTTCCGGGATGCCGGTTTCTCCGAGGGAACCATCATCGCCCGCAACGAGACCAGCGGTCGCCTGCTCGCGGACGAGCTCGGTTACCGGTGGTTGCCTGACCCGGGAGCCGAGATCGCGCCGCTGATCGTCAACGTGACCCCGATCGGGATGAGCGGTGGCGCAGAATCCGCGAGCCTCGCGTACCCGCTCGGCACCGTTGACGCCGCCACGACCGTCTTCGACGTGGTCGCCCTTCCGGCAGAGACGCCCCTGATCCGCGCGGCCCGTGCGGCCGGGAAGCGGGTCGTGACCGGGGCCGAGGCCATCGCGCTGCAGGCCGCTCACCAGTTCGAGCTGTACACCGGGGTACGGCCGACCCCGGAGCAGATCGCGGCGGCATCCGCTTTCTCGCGTCAGTAGAGGAGCGCGGCGCCAAAGGAATCAAGGTCGCCCCTGACGCCGTTCAGGGTGCGGCAGCGGGGACCTTCTCTGACACGCAGTGCGCGGCTACGGCAGCGGTTGCGACTGTCCGGACCTCTGCCTCGGCGCGCGGCGCGGCCGCCGTGACACCGGCGACGATGAGCGCCGCCGCCAGGATGCCGACGCCGACTCGCCGTCCGATCCGGCCCGGTCGCACCATCGAGGCCTGCGTAATCCTTCCCATTCGTCACTCCACATTCGGGTTGTGCGAGGTTTGAGCTTCCGCTCTCGGCGTCCAGTGTGCTGCGCCCCGGCGGGCCACGGACGGCCGTCCCGGCGATTTCCCAGCCTCGAGCAAAGCGCTGTTTCCGTCCGCCGGCCCGGCCGCCTCAGGAGGACGGCGCCGTGAAGTCAAGGTCGGCAGTGGTCACCGTGCCCGCTGTCCGTCCGGGAGCCGTGTGGTATTCCCAGTACAGGTTGGTGTGGGCGATCACCAGGTCCGGCGGCGGCGCACCGTAGCCGCTCAGGTCCTCGGTGGTGTGGGCATCACTGACGAGGATGGCGTCGTAGCCGCGGACGATCGCGCCGTGGAGCGTCGACCGGATGCACTCATCCGTTTGCGCACCGGCGATCACAAGCCCGCCGATGCCGCGTTCGGCGAGCACTGCCTCGAGGTCGGTGTCCTCGAAGGCGTCGGCGTACGCCTTGTGCACGAGCGGTTCCGCCTTGAGGCGCACGAGTTCGGGTACGAGCTGCCAGGGAGCACTCCCCTGAGGCTGGTCGTCGTTGTGGTGCTGCACCCAGATGAGGTCGACGCCGGCGGCTCGCGCCTTGTCGACGACGGTGCTGACGTTCCCGACGATCGCGTCCCGGTCGTAGGCGTCTTTCACGAAACCGGTCTGGACGTCGATGACGAGCAGGGCGGTGTTCGGCCGGTTGTCGAGGGTGGTCACGGTTCCTCCTCAGAAGCTGTTGGTCGGTGTCAACAGGCCACGCTACGCCGCGCCGCCGTTCGCTGCGAGTGGCTGTCGCTCCTTGATACAGTGACGACCATGGACATGCGACTGGAGCTTGTGCCGTTGCCCGTTGCGGACGTCGAACGGAGCAAGGACTTCTACGTGGATGTTGTCGGCTTCCACCTGGATCACGATGTGCAGCCCGGCAACGGAATGCGGATCGTGCAGCTGACCCCGCCGGGCTCGGCGTGCTCCGTGGTCATCGGGACCGGCATGGGGAACGGACCTGAGCACGGCACGGTCAAGAACCTGCATCTGGTCGTCTCCGACATCGGCGCGGCGCGGGACGAACTCGTGAACCGTGGCCTGCAGATCACCGAGATCCACGACATGGGTGGCGTCAAGTACGCGTACTTCAGCGATCCTGACGGCAATTCCTGGGCGCTTCAGGAAATCGGCCGGTACGCGAAGCCTGCCTGACGCGCACCCGAACCCGCTTCGTGCCAGCTCGTGGAGCTTCCCAGGCTGATCTCGTGACCCCGTCGAATTATTTCGGAGAGAGGTCAGGCGAGCAGGTCAGGAGAGCAGGTCAGCGAGCAGCTTCTCGAAGCAGAACGAGTGCGGGATCGCCTCGATGTACGGTTCGTAGATCGGGATCGGCGTGTAGCCGATCTTCTCGTAGAGGGCGACGGCATCCGGTTGCTTGCTGCCGGTCTGCAGGATGAGGCGCGGCACGCCGGCGACGCGGGCGATGCGCTCGAGCTCGTTCATCAGCGCACGGCCGACCCCGCGCCCGCGCTGGTCGTCGGCGACGATCACGCGCTTGACCTCCCAGTCGCCATCGTGCGTGCGCAGGGCCGCGTGGGCGATGGGGGTGCCGTCGCCGTCGACCACGAGCACGGTCGCGAGAATGTCGGCGGGGTCGATCCTGAGCGCCGCGGTCACGGCGTCATCGAGTGCGGGGCTGCCCGGGCCGGCGTAGCGCGCGGTCATCTCCACGTCCATCCGCGCGCGCAGCAGGGCGGCGCGCGGGTCGTCCCACTCCACCCGCTCGAAACGGAACAGGCGTTCGGTACTGCCACTCATCGTCGGGTCCTTCGTCTGCGTCTGCTCGGGTGTGTGCCGTGCGATCTCTGCAATCGCACAGCCTACCGACCCGGGGCGGATGCCGTCGCGTCCACCCGGGGCGCGGCCGGGACGGATGCCGTGGCGTCCACCCCCGGGGCATGGCCGGGCCGGGACAGGCGAGGTTAGACGCTCGCGGCGAGG